>CAVHCX010000070.1:0-2070 GCA_963634745.1 Clostridium sp. CAG:343 | reverse complement strand
GGGGCTGTCGGTTAATAATGATTTTTAACACCGTCAGCTCCAAATAAAACTATCCCGGCAAGTACAAGGCTTTTAGGCTTTGCTGCTTGTTCGGGATAGTTTTATTTTAAGAAATATTTTTTATTTTTGGGCGCAAAAACCCCTTATCTGAAGTTTTGCATCCGCATTTTTTCTATGCTGTTTTTTCGGTGCTTTTTCCTTCAAATCTGCTTATTTTTTCATATAGAAAACGATGATATTTATTTATATTCCGTCCAATAGCATATAACATGAATTCTTTATATACCTTCTCAGTCGAGCGGTAGTTGAAACGACGGAAATCTTCATTTTCCTTGATATCACCGAAATGTCCTTCTGTCTGGATTGAGCGGATCTGACGCTTCAGAATCCCTCGTTCACTTTGAATGTTTGCATGGGAGGCTTCTTTCAGTTCCTCCCACTGTTCATTGATCTTCATGACTTTATTTTTATCAGCATCTTTGATGGGATCATACTTATACAGACAGCGTGTTTTATGTTCACATCCAATACAGTCTGCGCATTCATATATTTTAAAAGTCTGTGTATAACCGTCCTGTTTTCTGGTTTCAGTTCCTGTCTGCCTTAGTTCCCTGCCATCATGGCAGATATAGAACTGTTCATCCTCAAAAATGCCTGTCCGCATGTTGTAATATTTTCCAATATCTTCTGCGTATGCACGCGTTTTGCGTTTTTCATGATCCTGGAGTTTTATGTAACTGGAAATATTGTTTTCTTTTAAATAAAGCAGATTTTTTTCACTGCAGTATCCACTGTCGGCAGTTACCTCTTCCAAAGTGCTGCCGAATGCTTTTTTATGTTTTTCAAGGACCGGGATCAGGGTATTATAATCTGTACGGTCACTGCTCACATAACTATGAACGATAAAGTAGTTTTCTACAGCGATCTGAACATTATATGCAGGCTTTAACTGCCCGTTCAGCATATGGTCTTCTTTCATGCGCATAAAAGTTGCCTCAATATCTGTTTTGGAATAACTGTTCCGGCCTTTTCCCATGATCTCAAAACATTCCTTATATTCCATCAGGCGTTTTCCACAGTGCTCCAGTTCTTCGTACAGCTGCTGTATCCCGGGCTTCCTTTTTCCTTTTCCATAAACGAATTCAATCCCTTCACCGGAAGCCACGGTCATAAGGTTTTTCTGGAGCTGGAGTATCTCAAGCGGTGAGCAGCTGTCGATCTCTATGATACGGTTATTGGACAGTTTTTTATGTTTGGACAGCTTTCGCTTTCTATTCTTTTCGATCACTTCACGGACTTTATCCATCCCTTCGATCACGAACATCTGTGCATTTCTGATCCCATACTTTGAATCATAAGCATGCTCCTGTATGAAGATATTGTATTTTGTAAAAAGCTGATCGATGGAATCCAGCAGGCCTGCAAGATGATAATTGATGCTCCCTCGCCAGACAAAGGTATAGCGGTTGGCATTTGCCTCTATTTTCGTTCCATCGATAAAAAGTTCTTTTAATGTGACCAGCCCCTCTTTTTCCAGACGGCGCATGAACTGATGGTTCAGATCATCGAGGATATCCGAAGTCAGCTTTTTATTTTTGAATTCATAAAAAGCGTCCCGTTTTGGTTTTTGTCCCCGTGTCAGCCAGATAAAAGCAAGATCCCTTGTGCAGAGATCAACAATACGGTCAACAGAACGTATCCCACGCATGTTCGCGTAAGTAACTACAGCATACATCATGATCGGGTTGTACCCGGTTCTTCCCTTATCCGAACAATTGGCTAACAAGCCTGAAAAATCTAATTCCTCCATCACTTTTTTAAGGGTATAGACTGGATCGTCGTCAGGTAAACTCAATTCATAGAAACTAAAGTTAATTTTCTGTTGCCCTAATTCAAAAAAGTCGTTATAATAATTAGTTGTTAGCATAGTTACATTATAACATGTAACGGAGAGAAAGATGGTTATCGTTAGCCATCTTTTTTTCTTTTTATAGATATAAACAAGAAGGATGTAATTCGAGATGAATTACATCCTTCTTGTTTTAGGACTGTCTATTTCCCGACAGCCCC
>CAVHCX010000069.1:0-2132 GCA_963634745.1 Clostridium sp. CAG:343 | reverse complement strand
TTAAGGAAATTCGCAGAATGTTTGATGCGGAGAAGAAGAAACTGAAGAGAAGAAAGACGGCACATGATAAAAGCAATTTGGGCTTTTTTACAGTGGAGGAATTAGCGGTAAACTGTGGCGAGGGGATTGATGCACTTGAGATACCAGATCCTAACACGGATATTGAAATGGATTATATTCGAAAATGCGACATAGATTATCTGAAAAAACTATTGAATGAAATGAATCCGAGAGACAAGGAATTTATACTGGATTGCTATAGTTCTAAATATGGATCAGAGAGTTTAGCAGCAGAAAAATATGGTTTGCCAAGAGGATATTTGAGATATCGAAAAGAGAAAATTGTTGAGTATCTTAGAGAAAAATTTGATATATAACGTGACTTTTTGCAAATTTTTTCAGCCAATTCAAAATTATCCGTCCCCATCTATAAGGTGGAAGGGATGAATATATATGAATCCCTGTGAATGATGATGTTTTGTGGTGTGGAGACAGAACATCGGAATTAGTTACAGATCAATGATATGAATATTCAGGAGGAAGAACATGGGCTATCAGAAGAGTGATGTAGAAAAAACAAAAAAATACGCAAAGAAATTTGTACGATATCCGGAAGGAGCCGAAAGATATAGCATTGGACTTACCAAGTTTCAGGCATTAGCTAAGGAAGCACATGCAGTATATAAGGTTGACGGAATTGTATTAGTCAATTGTGACATTTTTGAAAAATTTCTGGAGACATTTCGAGAATTTTAAGCTGCTAAAATGATTGGAAAATGATGGGGCGAAGCTTAAATAGTACTTGATAAAATGTAAGACATAAATTATAATCAATAACAGTGGAGGACGCATATGGGAAAAGTTGGAAGACCTAAATCAGAAAATAGAAAAAATAAATCTCTGACGATTCGAATATCAGATGAGATGCAGGAACAGCTTATAAAATATGCTTCTGATCACAATATGACTATGAGTGCTGTTGCCATACATGCCTTGGAAAAGGAGTTATCCAGTACAGGGAAATAAATAAGCAGAGCCCCTTCTTTTTATCAGAAAAGGAGGAAGCATGGCAAAGGCAAGAAAAGATTTACGTGGTCGTGCGCTACGAACAGGAGAGATTCAGAGAACTTCGGATAAGCGATATGTATACACTTATACGGATCCACTTGGAAGAAGAAAGTATATATATGCAAAAGACCTGGCAACTCTCCGAGAAAGAGAAAAAGAGCTGATGAAGATGCAGCTCGATGGCTTGGATATGTATACAGCGGCATATGCAACCATTAATGACATCTTTGACCGTTATATGGTAATGAAATACAATCTGCGTGATTCGACGAGAAGCAATTATAATTACATGTATGATCGCTTCATCAGAGATTCTTTTGGAATGAAGAGGATTGCAGAAATCAGATATTCAGATGTACTGAGGTTTTACCTTTATTTGTTAAACGAAAAAGGTATGTCGCTGAGTACATTAGATACGATTCACTGTGTATTACATCCGACATTTCAGTTGGCGGTTCGGGATCAGATCATTCGCACTAATCCATCGGACGGAGTGATGAAGGAGATATCCCAGCAATCTGGAAAATCACGTGGGGTGCGGCATGCACTTACAATTGAACAGCAGAGAGCCTTTATGGATTACATTGCCAACCATCCGATTTATTATCATTGGTGGCCGATGTTTACCATTTTACTTGGAACTGGTTGTAGAATCGGAGAGGCATTGGGACTTCGATGGGAAGATCTTGATTTTGAGAAGCGAATGATTAGTATAAATCACAACTTGGTTTATTATCCTACAAATGAGTCCAGAGAATCCGTTCTTCGTATATCGAAACCAAAAACAGAGGCAGGAATCAGAACAATTCCTATGTTAGATGTGGTGTATGATGCATTTCAGATGCTTCGTGAGGAGCAGGAGGAGACAGGAAAAAACAAAACAAAGATTGACGGAATGAAGGGATTTGTTTTTGTTAATCGTTTTGGAAAGGTACCAAATCCTCAGTCAGTTAATCATACCATAAAGCGAATTACTGCAAATTACAACGCTGAAGAAATTCAGAAAGCAAAAGATGAAAAGAGAGAACCGGAACTTCTTCCAAATTTTTCGTGTCATCATTTGA
>CAVHCX010000068.1:0-2175 GCA_963634745.1 Clostridium sp. CAG:343 | reverse complement strand
CCTGTACCTTTTTTCCGATCTTTATGACCGGAGCATAGTCGGCTGGGAAGTTTACATTGTACAATCTATTGGTCGTTTTCTTAACTTAATGCCATTGCTGTCAGGCATTGGGGCAATTACTCGAAAGCAAGCACAACTGTATCATTAGCTTCATCAAACATCATAGTCTTCATAACAATTCCACAAAACCTCACAGTCACATAATCCTCCCTCATTTTGAATTTCTTTTTCAATTTTTTTATATTCTTCATTATTTTTAATATTATTTCTCAACCACTTTTTTGTATATTTCAAGGTGCCATCACACTCCTCTTCTTTTAATTTTTGATTAAGATATTTAAATAATTTTTTTGCTTCGTTTCTCTTTAAACAATACTTTGGAGATGTTTTTAAATATTCAAGTTTTCTATTTTCAAGATAAAATTCTTGCATTTCATCTTTATTTCTATCAAAAATATCACACAAACATTGATCAAGATTCTCCCATTCTGCCACCACTTTCTTTTCAAGTTTTCTACATGCATAAATTTTTTCAGTTTTGGTATCTATCCAAATATCACGCCTTGCTTCATCTATCTTTTCATAATAAACTCCAACTTTTAACCACCAATCAGGAATTCTAGGATGTCTATCTAAATTTTCTATCCATATATTAAAAGGTTCCATTTCCTCTAAACAATTATAAGGTGATTTTAATGGCAATCCAAAAATAGTCAAAAGACTTTCTGCAACTGTTGTTTTTCTCACAACAACGCATACATTAAATAAATCTACTCCATTTGAAAACCGCAATAATTCTAAATACTGCTTGGGCATCTTCCATTTATACTCATCAATCAAATATTCTTGTATATACTGTTCTTGTAACCCCTTAAAAAAATAATGTCTTGCCATCGGCATTTTTCCAGGGCACAAAAATAAAGTACCATTTTTTTGATTTAATCTATCATTCTGATGCTGATTTATAAGTTTCTTGCATTTTTCAATAAATTTCATATTACTCTCCTTTGATAACAATCTACTTTTCAGCCGATTAACATCAATATTATTTTTTGTGATCTTAATGCTAATCGGCTCTAACTTAAACTTATTTTCTTATCATTTCAAATCGACCATGTGTAATATTCTTCCAATTTCTTCCATGTGCTAAAAAATGTTGTGCTCTTGTCAAAAACTGAATATTTGATGGATCCCCTGCCAATTGTGGATATCCTTTTACACTTTTCATATGATGGCCAACATATCCCTTTACTTTTCCTGTATTTATTAATTCTTCCTTTTCAGCTACTACCCAACTACGACTGATTCCATTTCCACCATTTTTAACATTGGTTCTCTCATTTCTCCAAGCCTGTCTTACCGCTTTCTGTCTTTCACTTTTAGAACAAATATTATGCACCAGAATTCCTTGAATTCCAACATAATATGTATGGAAATCTTCCACTTCAAAATTATAAACAGAAACCGTTGTCTTTAGCTTTTTTCTATGAACCAGAACAACCAGTGTATATGTGCCGTTTCGCAGACACAGTCTATCACCATGCTGAAGATCGCCTGCTCTTACCCAACCTTTTCCCTTTACATAAAATGGATGAGTTGGGGTTGCCGTAACTTCTTCCTGTGGAGTCCTAATCTGTACCAATTCATCTGACTGATTGCAGAAAGTACGGACAACTCTTTTCAGTGCCTTTTCATTTGTTTCTGGATTTTCTGCCCAAACCAAATCTCCAGCACTTACATTCTCAATCTCTGTATCTCTATCTGCCAGATGTACAAGCGTTCCGGCTACAAAGCAGACATTACTTGTTACGCCTCCGACTACAAATCCAGTAATTGCGCCGGACATATAGCCTTCTGCCACTCCATTTAGAGCAGCAGCTGCTGTTCCGTTCCAATTTCCTGTTGCAATACGATTGCCAATTACTCCTGTAATCGCTCCATTTACTGCTCCACTCGCTGCGCCAACTGCTGCACCCTTAAGTGCACCAACTGCAAAGCAGGCAAGCGCTGTTCCTGTTCCAGCCGTTGCAACTGTTAATGCCGCTGCCGCCGCAATTACCGCAGTTCCAACTAAAACTTGTGTTACCCACTTCGGCCATCCACCGTCTTCATCCTGCATATTGACCGGATTATTGAAGCAATACTGATACAGATTCTTTCCCTGTACAAAGTCCA
>CAVHCX010000067.1:0-2238 GCA_963634745.1 Clostridium sp. CAG:343 | reverse complement strand
GATTTCATCCAGTGAACGTTCGCTTTCCACGTATGCATCATACAATGCCTGCTTTGCCCTCTCGATTTTCCGTTCCGGATGTCGTTCGTCCAGCAGTGCGGAAAGCTCCTCAGCAAGAACACTGTATTCCTTATGCTTTTTAATTACTTTTTCCTGAAGTCTTTCTATTTTTCTGTCCAGAGCTTCTATGTGTTTTCTTTCTTCTTGCTCCTGTTTTTCCATATCATTCTTCCTCGCTGCCATCGTTATCCGTTTTTCCCTGTATAAAGCTGAGAATCTCCTCATAACTTTTTTCGCTTCCTGCAATAGCTTTTAAAATTTCTTCATTCAGAATCGCTTTTTTCTTTTTATGCAGATCTTCCAATTCCGCTGTCAGACGATCATACTGTTCACGGTTCCGGCTGATTGCCTTCTCTGTTTTTGCTATTTTCTGTTCAAGCGTCTCCCTGTTCATATTTCTTGCCATCACTGTTCTCCCTTCAAAATTTTGCTGATATGTTCTGCACGATATTTTACCTGATTCCAATCCATGCCAAAAGCACTTAAGATCACTTTCTGTGTTTTGGTTACTGCATGATCAAGCCGGTACACCTTATCCAGCTGGCGTGTCATCTCAATCTTTTCCAGTTCCCGAATCGCTGCAGGAACTGTAAGATAATTCGGTTTTTTTGTAAGTTCCTTCGCCTTTTCCTTTAAGGCTGTATATATCCTGCACCGGATGATCAGTGCAAGAAAGCCTATAAATATCTTATTGGATGCTGCCTCTTCCGAAGCCACTCTCAGACAATGGTTCCCCAAATAAGACTTATCTGCCCGGAATACTTTTTCCGATACATCTCTGCTCTTGTAAAGATTTATCGCATCCTTTGCATCCATTTTTTCGGATGAGATGATAGCAAAATATCCACAGAGCTCCAGCTCATCCTGGATCACCGGTAGCTTGGGTTCGCCATAAACAAAATGCCCATTTTCCTTGTTATAATGCATATGAAAATACTTATGGAATGCCGGTCCGAATTCATACTCCTTATCTTCATGCTGTTCCATGAATCTCTGCATTTCGTGGATTTTTTCTTCCAGTCTTGCACGTTCACCAACCGCTTTGGCAGCACTGTAGTAAATATGTATGTATCGTTTCTTTGTGTCACTGGCATACACAAAAGTGTGGATAGTTTTTCCATACACTTCGAACTCCTCGATCCGGTTTCCCCAGTTATTTTCAAAAGTGCCTTTCAGTTTTCTCACCTGATTGCTTATAAAATCCTTTATTCCTTTTACCATAATGATAAAAGAAAATCCACTGCTGTCCATGTAGCTAAGATTATCTTTGCTGAAATATCCACGGTCCAGGATAAATCCGATATTTTTATAACCATAGCCTTTTATCTTATCAACCATGAACTGTAACTGGGAGACATCATTGATGCTTCCGGAATATTTTTCATACATGAGAGGCTCCCGATTGTTTACATCATAGCCAACAGCATAATTGAATATCGGAAGTCCTGCATCCACCTTTGCTGCTCCGAATTCCACTATGTCTATATCTCCGGCCTGACAGTTCTTATTTGTTGAATCATACGATATATAAATACGTTCGCGTTTGCATCTTTCTGCATTCCACTGATCCAGAAAATCCTGCCTCTGGTTTTCTTTTATTGACCTTAGGAAATCTGAAATAAATGAATCACTGTAACATTTCATATCCGGAGTAAAAAGCGGGTGATTGTAAGCATAATCGGGATAATACTGTGCAGCATTCCCTTCTGTAATAATGGAATAAGCTGCCAGGTCAAGCATGATACCGGCTGCTTTTGCCCCAAATGAATCCTGCAGTTTTGTATCCAGTTCAAGATCTTTTACAGTTTTATCTATGATCATATATGCTCCTGTCTTCAAACAGCTGCTCCTGCATGAAACCATTTTTTCCTCAGGCTGCTCAACCTCCGGAAAATATTTCCTGAAATTTTCATTAGGTCTCATTTTATTTTCATCTTCCGGTAAAACCTTACCGATAGTAACCCTTTTTACATTTGTATACTGTTTGGACGGATCGTACTCACGGCTGTACTCATAATAAACATAACGTGCCTGACCTTTGGTTCGAAATGTGATTTTTCCTTTTACATCAGGTATATTAACAACATAATCCAGATACATGAACATCCCTCTTTTTTATAGTTGTATTTACGACTAAATATAGTATAGCATAAAACCTGCATTTCTGCAATAACAAAA
>CAVHCX010000066.1:0-2322 GCA_963634745.1 Clostridium sp. CAG:343 | reverse complement strand
TTTTTGTTAAAAAGAGCGAGTGGTTTTATGCCACCCGCCCCGTAATGCTTACATTAAGAAGGATTCACCAAAGTCGCTAGCAGCACTTACATGACCGCCAAGAGGCTCACCATCTTCAACCTTCTGAAGGTTATTAAGAGAGCAGGCGATTCCTTTATTGCCGTTGGCGTTGAAGGCGTAAAAGCTGATACTTGCTCTACCATAGCAGCCAGAGTAGACTTCACCGCGGTCGATGATTGGCTGACAATTGATGTCTACCACACCAGGGGCTGTCTTGTTGTTTGCGTTGATGAAATAACATCCCTGGTAATCTGGGTCATCTGGACGTTCCACATCGCCATCACGAACCGGTGTCTTGATTGCTGCAAGAGGTGGTACTGACTTGCCAGAGCCTTTTAATTTCACAGCACCATCTTCATAGGCTGCCTGAATTGCGGCCTTAATCTTATTAAGGGTTTCCTCATCATCCTTTTTGATGATAAGCGAAATGCTGTACTTAGGATTGCTTCCGTTGATTGATTTAGGTTCCCAAATGTTTACATAAGACCAACGTGTCTTAGGACCTGTAATTACTTTTGTGTTAATCGAATTTGCCATATTATTCTTTTCCTCCATTAAATTCAATTTCTGCTGACATAAATTCCGGACGCTTGTCTTCAGCTGGTACAAGAGTCGGTTTGCCTTGAGGCTTGTAGATGTACTCGTTGAGTAGTTCTTCAAACTTCTTTTTGCCTAAGAGCTTCTGCATATCAGTAAGCCCTAATAGCTTTTCTTCATAAGGATTCTTACCGGCAGCCTTTACAATCTCAGCTACCTTTTCAGGGTCAGTGAACTTTCTGATTGACCTTCCCTCGACAATCTTGAATCCTTCAAACACCTCACCATCAAGGGCCTTTGCCAAAGCATACGCTTTCACATCATTGGCCCATGCGATAAGAGGATCCACTTTGTTCAAGATGATAGATATTTCCTGATTCGTCAGGATGTCCGGCATCTTGAAATCGTACTTTGCCATCTCCAGGTTGTACTCTGCACGTTTTCTGCATTCATGCTTAATCTTGCAGAATTGGCAGTGCGCACCGGCAGCAAAGTCGCCTTTTCCTTCAAATGCTAGCTTAGCAGCGGGAGAGAGTACCTTATCAGCCCATTCCAATAATTCCTGCTTGCTGATTTCATATTCTGAGATGTTTGCTTTTCGTGGCTGAAAGATGGTAAGACGGATATTTTCAATATCATAAATTCCATCAAACAACTCCAAAGCACCCAGCGCATAACAGAACATCTGCGGGTTTCTCACTGCGGAAACTAACACCCCAAGCCCATACTTGAAATCCACTACATTCATTTCCTTGTCTGCAATAATCAGACAGTCTGCTGTACCGAATCCATCTGGAACCCAGCGGGAGAAATCAACTCTTTGCTCTACCAATACAAGAGGGTCTTTACAGTATTCCTTAACACCCACAACCTTTTCCATAACGAAGCTGGCATAGTCGTTTGCGTGTTCTTCCATCTCTTGATTGTAGTAGTCAAGATTCTCGGTTGGGTCTTTTGTCTCCATTCCAAGTAGCTTCTTTAACTTATGCTCACAAAGTTCATGAGCGTCGGTTCCTTCTGCGGCAAAGACCGATGAGCCTTCACCTTCTTTTTCTGCTATCTCAGCGCATATCTTCGCACTAGGTGGACATTCTATCCAACGGTGTGAAGCTGATGCCGAGAGCAGTGCATGTTGTCCTGGCATTTTACAAGCCCTCCGCTTCTTTCACTACTTGTGAATAATCCTCTTCCTTTAAAGCGGATAGAGTAGCAGCGCCATGAGCTTGAAGTAGAGCTCTTACCGCTTCGGTTTTACCTTCACGGGATTTAAGAGTAAGAATGGTTCTAACCTCTTCGAAGGTGTAGGTCTTTTCTTCTTTTTTTGTTTTCTTTACCTCACCGGGCTTCACCGCTTCTTTCTTTTCTACTTCTTCACTCATCACTTCTTTCCCTACATCCATGGCTTCCGCCATTTCTTTACCCTCTAGCGCATCAGCTAGATTACTGAGTGCCAGGGCGGATGCTCTAATCTGAGCAATGACTGCATCTACGTTTTTCATTAGCCTCTTCTCCTTCCATCATCAATTTCTTAGCGATAACCTTTGAGATTACTGAGATAGTAATCAGAATATCGACCAATTCTTCTGTGGCCTTGTCCATGCTTTTTCACCTCCTTTTTCTTTTCTGGCTGGTTTCCTGCCATTTCTTTTTTTCTTCTTCACCACCCATCCTGGTGGCTTCCCACCACTTTTCTGGTGGTTCTTCCCACCACCCATCTTGGTGGCT
>CAVHCX010000065.1:0-2376 GCA_963634745.1 Clostridium sp. CAG:343 | reverse complement strand
GGCATAGCGCAGGCATCCCATTTGTCCAGTGGCATCCACCTGACCGTCTGCTTCACCCATTGGTTAAGTCTTAGCTGCCTGAATGAATTCTCCTCACCGGGATTTTGTTTGGCAGATTCACATGCCGCCTTTACTTTATCAATCCCCACTGTAATACCAAGGGATGGATTGCTTTTCTTCCATACCTCAGGGTCGGTCCAATCTTCATTTACATCCGCGCCATATATAACCGGGTAAAAAGTCTCATCATGCTTTCTTCCCGCTTGAATATCCAAGGCTTTTTGATGTACCTCATAACAGATGGAATTCGTATCCGTTCCAGCTGTTGTGATCAAGAAATACAAAGGCTGCATTCTGGCATCACCAGAGCCTTTTGTCATTACATCAAAAAGCTTTCTATTTGGCTGGGTATGTAACTCATCAAAGACCACACCATGAATGTTAAAGCCATGCTTACTATAAGCCTCAGCCGATAGCACCTGATAGAAGGAGTTGGTCGGGATATAAATAATCCTCTTTTGCGAGGCTAATATCTTGCAGCGCTTTTCCAGTGCCGGACACATCCTTACCATATCCGCAGCTACTTCAAATACAATTGAAGCCTGCTGTCTGTCCGCTGCACAGCCATATATCTCTGCTCTTTGTTCTCCATCACCACATGTTAAAAGCAAGGCGATTGCTGCGGCTAGCTCAGACTTACCTTGCTTTTTAGGGATTTCAACATATGCGGTATTAAATTGACGATATCCATTTTCCTTAACCACACCAAACAAATCTCGTATGATTCGCTCTTGCCAATCAATGAGCTCAAAGGGCTTCCCGGCCCAGGTGCCTTTTGTATGGCAAAGAGATTCTATAAACATGACTGCATAGTCAGCAGCCTCCTCATTGTAATGTGACGTCTTTGCCATAAATTTGGTTGGTTTATATTTTTCTAATTGCCTCAATCTATCACCTCCAGACATAAGAAAAACCTCCACTCAGGGAGGCTCTCTTGTTTTATTTTTCTGCTTTTAACACTTCTACTAACCAAGAGGCTTCTTTGTGGTACTCGCCTGTGGCCTTTTCTAAAATGTTTCTTTCTTCTTCGATGTAACAAAGGTGTTTTCCAACCTTGATAAATCGCGCTTCCTCATATCCCGGAATGTTGGTGCGGTAGATGCATGCGTTTCTGCTTTCTCCATCATAGCTTTTGCCATCCCAACCGTTGAAGGTAAAGCGTATGCTTTCGCGAGTCTTTTTAAAGCTTGCTTCAAAATCTGCTCTTGTGATTGCTGTGTTATGTTCTCTTAATTCAAATTTGTTTCTAAGTTGATAAATGTTCATGATGTGTACCCTCCGTTTTGTCATGTACATATATCACTCTAAAGTGGATATATAGCAAGCTATATTTTCTGTTTTTTTATCCACCTCACTCATTTACTTTCCTTACAACATCCTCACCATAAATCACATTCAATCCAGATCCATTGTCCCACGCTACGAGTAGGCTGCAAGCATCATCCACGCCTTCCACTGTACCCTTAGTTCCGATTGGTGGGGCCTGGACATCATCCATTTGCACCAACTCAACCCTTGTTCCAGCCGGGTATCTTTCCCTAAGTCTTTCAACTATCTCTCTACTCGGAAATCTCATCATGTGCCGCCTCCTTTACTGTTTTAAAAGCACTGCTTCCTGTTAGGTTTTCAAGCAATATCTTTCTTGCGGCCTTATATTCATTTCCAATAAAGCCAAGTTTTAGCAAGAAGCAGCGGAATGCGTACTTCTCATTTTCCTCTTTTCTTTCTTGTGCAGTCACTCTTTTTTGAGTAGCTGCTGTTTCACAAAGAGCCTGAATGAATAGCATATAGGCATTGGCACGGTCCGGATTTCCTTCAAGTTTAAACCATGGGAAGGTAATCTTCTCCTCGTCCATCTCGATTTTTAGCTCCTCCGTGCTGAAGGCATGCTTCATGAGCTTTCCCTTTGCTTCAATCAGACTCTTTAATCTGCCAAGCGCCGCATCATCCAAGATTGTTCTCGGTATGCTTACAGAAAACTTATCTGTCGCGTTGGCTGTCCAGCCCTTCTGCTCTAATGCTTTTGCTACTTCACCGGCTTCTACACTTTCTTCATCCCAGATAAGCATTCCTTCCTTCGTGATGGTGTAAGGCCCAACCTGGTATTCACACTTTGGAACACCACTGTATTTGACCTCTTCTCCAATCGTTTCTGCAATCGTCATAGCCATCTCTTTTCTTTCCTGACCTTTGACTTGATAATCCATCTGCATATGTAATTCCTCCTTTGTTTTGGTACTACATATATCACTCTGACTGCCTGAAATAGCAAGCAAATCAGAGCAATAAATGTAGAAAAAAGAAGGTTTTTTAGGC
>CAVHCX010000064.1:0-2448 GCA_963634745.1 Clostridium sp. CAG:343 | reverse complement strand
GCGGAACGGCTATTCCATTTTTAACGGTACGAAGTACCGCTAGATGATATCATTCTGTTTCACGCATATTTATACCGTTCATTTCCAGACGATATGTATGATGTTTATCTGTGATTCGTGTAAGGCATGCATCAGCGTAGGTATTATCAGCAAACATATCAAACCATGTACTGACTGGAAACTGTGAGATGACTACAGTTGATTTTCTTCCATCCCTGGTGTCAAGGACTTCAAAAAGATCCCGGCATTTATCAAGATCGAGATCCATAAGGCCAAAATCATCGATTACAAGAAGATCCAGCTTGGTCAGCTTATTCAGGTAATCCAGATTTGTGGATTTGATACGTGCCTGTTCCATTTCGCTCATAAGAGTGTTCGCTTTTATATACTTTACACTCTTAGACTGCTTCATTGCAGTTATACAAAAAGCATTGATCAGATAAGTTTTTCCACTGGCGGAAGATCCTGTTACAATGAGATTCTTTCCTTCCTCTATCCAATGGCAGGTGCTCAGTCGCTCTATTGTCTGGGTATCAAGCTGACGTTCTGGACGGTAAATGGTTTCGTCAAGATCTGCCGCCGGGTATCGCAGATGCGCTTCTTTCATCAGACGATTAAAACGTTTATCTGCCCGCGCCTGCCACTCTGCATCAACCATTGCTGTCATGCGTTCCATAAAAGTGTTCAGATCTGCATTGGGATCTTTCAACTGTTCTTCCAGGATATGTGCCATTTCTGGAACACGGAAACTCTTCAGACGCATAATCAGAGCCTGTTCCTGAGGTGTTAATGTAATGTCATAGGATGAACTCATTTGTATGCCTCCTTTCCACGGATATTTGTATGGGAAGGAAGTTTTCCGGTTCCGTTTATAGCACTGCTGGAATGATTATTCTGAACCATGCTAAGTACTTTCTTGAAATAAGAATACTTGCAGGCATTGGCCTCTACGCATTTCTCAGCAGCCTCCTGAACCAGCCTGTGAGGAACATCCTTACAGGAATGGAGTACACCGGCACAGCTGTTGTATGCCTGTTCCTCATGCTTGGAACTGCGGAGTATCCTGTCAATAAGAGTTACCATAGATTCTCCATAAACAGATGCCCACCGTCTGTAATAAGCTCCGTCATGTGCATTCACTTCTTTGTAATATAGGTGTTCTGGAGGCATATGATTGTCATCTGTAATGTAAAGAGGAAAATCACGGTAAGATCTTGGATGGCGGCAGATCAGCCGGTTATACTCATCACAGATCCGTATCTCCGTCATTGTAGCCTTAAGAATTGCAGGCTTCCCTTTATAGGTATACAATACAGAATAGTAGTGGGCGTCATACTCAAGGTGGTAATTATCTGGGACTTTAAGAAAGTATTTATAATCACAAAGTGTATAACTTTCTCCTGGAAGCTGGTTCATACGCGGTTTGTCGTACTTTTCGAATCCATTCATGCGGGATTTCCGAATGTCAGATTTTTTCTGGAAAGGACGCTGGTTGATGTCCGCTACGATCTTTTTGGCCGCAGCATTCAGAGCTTCCAGAGAGGTATAAGTATCTTTCTTTAATTCTTCTACCAGATGCGTCTCCAGGAAACGCACATGATTTTCAACTGTTGGTTTGCCTTTCGGTTTCCTTGGTGGTGGCGGCAGAATGATCGTGTCATAAAAAGTTTCCAGATCTGAAAAAGCTGACTGCAGCACAAGTTCATCTTTACTATGCCTGGTAACAGCTGTTCTCAGATTGTCCGGGACAAGATATTTAGGAACTGCCCCATAATAAGACAGTGCATGTACTGTGCCGGTAATAAAATGTGGAAGTTTCTCATCCGGAAAGATCTCGGCATAAACAAGGCTGCTAAAACCAAGTGTAGTTGTAAAAATGTGAACTTTCCGAAGTTCGCCAGTTGTTGTATCCAATAGCAGTTCCGGCTGGTCGCCTACCCAGTCAATATACATCTTTTCACCAGGGATGCGTTCCACAGGCATAGATGTTTTTGAAGTACCATAAGTATCTACCATAAAATCACGATACAGCTTATAAAACTGAGCAAGCTGGTAACCATTGGGATGTTCTTTTTTATAATCAATCCATAGAAAACTCAAGTCAGCATGTTTTCCCATTTGGATCATCTGCTCATGTATTTTTTCAAAATCAGGCAGTGGAATATCCTTATGTCGAAGATTTTCTTTTGGATAGATGAGATCAACCACCTTTGAGGCTGGCATTTGCCGAAGATCATCCAATGATAATCCTGAATCCTTGTAGCGGTTCATGATTAATGCAATCCCGCTCCGTCCGATCCGGTAACGTTTTTGTACAGAGTCATAACTGACTTTACTGAGGCGAAGTTCTATGACTCCAAGAATAGTATTGTAGTCGTGCATAATAGTTCCTCCTTTGCACTGTGATGAATAATAGTTACATCACAATAATAAAGGAAAAACGTACCG
>CAVHCX010000063.1:0-2475 GCA_963634745.1 Clostridium sp. CAG:343 | reverse complement strand
TTCTTTCCGATTGTACCAGGGAGCGGGATTTTAGTCGCAGACTGTATGGGGCTTGTATTTCTTCCAGAAATCCCTAAAAAGGGAATTGTGCCAGGATGTAATGTAGAACAAAGTAATTTTTTCTTGAAGTCCTGCTTCGGAGACATACTTTACAGACCTCCCGATGGCAGGTCTTGAAAAATATATGGGAAACAGCATATCAGGAAGGTGCAACATAACATCTTCCCAGTTGCTTCATGGCAGGATGCTTACATGCCGGGCACAGACAGATATCAAATTTCCAGATAGCTTTTAAGAGTTCTGCTATGCTCAATCCAGAGTAACGCTGCTTAAAACGCTGACCGTTTTGAAGCCGAAAGATGACCCTGAGGTTTTTGCGCTTCATCCGATTATTCAGGAAACCATAGTACCGGATCTTCTGAAAACCGGAAGGAAGTACGTGTATCAGATAACGCCGGATAAACTCCGTGTGTGTAAGGGTGATGTGGCGTTTCGGGTCTCCCGGCTTTTTGCCCCTGGCAGAGAAAGTTACCTCTGTTTCTGCAATGTCAAGGATTCTGCTGTTAGAGATAGCGATTTTATGTGTATAGCGGCCAAGATATTCGATGGCATTGCCAAAACCATTAAAAGTTTTCTTAATATAGGGACACCAATCCTTTTCATAGAGTATATTTTGTAATTCCTTCCAGTAGTAAGAGTTCCGTAGGGTTTCACAGGAAGAAGAAAACACAAGGGAATCATTTTCATAAAGTGAAGAAAGTCCTGCCAGATACTTTCCCTTAAATTTATCCCTCAGGACAGCAACAGGGATAAAAAAGCTATCGGAGGATCTACGGAGTTTCCCATCAGAGGTAAGCCCGCCGCCGGAGATAATACAATGCATATGTACATGGTATCCAAGTTCCTGATTCCAGGTATGGAGAACCTGGATGATTCCAGGTGTGGCACCGAGCCATTTTTTATCAGAAGCCAATTCCAGAAGTGTTTCGGCGCAGCATCTGTGAAGAAGGCTGTACAGGAGCTTCTGATTGCAGTAAACGAGTGAGTTCAGCTCATGAGGAAGTGTAAAGACCACATGAAAATAGGGTGTATTGATAACTTCAGCCCTACGTTCATCCACCCAGATTTCTTTAAGGACAGCCTGACAGTTTGGGCAGTTACGGTTACGGCAGGAATTATTATGGATCTCCATATGTCCACAGTCTGCACACTGACTTACATTGACTCCAAGTTTGCCAGATTTACAGTTCAGAATAGCATGTGCAGCTTTTCTTTGAACATCGGACTGGAAATGGTTCTGGCCGCAGTAATCCCCATAGGATTGCACAAATATTTTTCGGATTTTATAATCACCCATGATATTCACCTGACAGAAAATCAAAGGGGCTGACTGCACTGCGGATGGTATTGCATGAGAGATGGACATAGAGCGTGGTGGAAGTTAAGGACTTATGTCCCATGAGGGCTTTAATGGTGAGCAAGTCAGTACCATTTTCATACAGATGAGTGCCAAAGGCATGACGAAAAGAGTGGCAAGTGAGACGCTGTTCCCAGCCAAGGCGCCTTTCATGTGCATGGATGTGCCTGGAGAGAAAGAAAGTATCAATGGGACGATCTTCCCCGTTCTGCTTTGGAAAGAGAAATCCCCGCGGTCTTCCGCAAGTAAACCAGTACTGCGTAAGAAGATCCAGGGCATGCTTCGAGAGAATGGCATATCGGTCACCCCGGTTTTTTGAATGCGTGATGTGAATGCGCATATTTCTGCGGTCGATATCTTCATAGCGTAGACGGCATACCTCACCGATGCGCAGACCGGAGGAATACATAAGAATGAGCATGGTTTTCTGCTTTAAGCCGGGCATGGTGGAAATAAACTTCCAGGTTTCAGCTTTAGAGGGGACATAGGGAAGATACTCATCAAACCTGCGCATAGGAAGCTGAGTATCATCCCATGGCCGATGAAGTACATACAGGGTAAAAAAGCGGAGCTGGGAAATGGCACAGTTGATAGTCCGGTCAGAAAGATTTCGGGATTTCTGGAGCCAATTAATATAATCCCGAAGTTCCTGCCAGGAAACCGTTTCAGGTGCTTTTTGAAGGATATGGGAAAGGTAATCCAGATAAGCACGGATGTAAGTGCAGTAACTTTTAAGAGTACGGTCTGTAAGACCACGGAGGGAAATCATTTCCCGATAAGAATTAAGGTATTTATCCATAATAAAATCTCCTTTGAAATGTAATAAAAGCAATGGTTACATTTCATAAGAGGTGGAGGACGGATAAAAAAATAAGATATGTAGTTGTCGAGATAGCAAAACAATGATAAACTAAGCATAGCAGTTGGCGGTTTATGTTTATTTTTGTGATATGGGTATCTCAACAATACAACATAAATTCAAAAACTGCTATTTTTTTCTAAAAGTAGCAAATTTATTGTACCTGGACTGACCGTCGCGCTAGCGACTTGGTACAATA
>CAVHCX010000062.1:0-2581 GCA_963634745.1 Clostridium sp. CAG:343 | reverse complement strand
CGTAACAAGGTATCCCTACGAGAACGTGGGGATGGATCACCTCCTTTCTAAGGAGTCAAACAGTTACAATTTAACATTATTTTAAGAGTTCAAAATTAAGATGTGATTAAATGATTGAAATTATCTATTCAGTTGTCAGAGATTCACTCTCTGAAAGAAAATGTTCTTTGAAAACTGGATATCGAAATATAACAGATCTTTCCGAATCTAGCGAGTAATCGTAAGATTCGAATAGAAAAACCGAAAAATCCTTATATAGCAAAAAGTATTATCAAGCAAACTCAAGTTGATAGATAAGTTACTAAGGGCGTACAGTGGATGCCTTGGCACAGAAAGACGAAGAAGGACGTGGCTACCTGCGATAAGCTGCGGTGAGATGGATGCAATCTTTGACCCGCAGATTTCCGAATGGGGAAACCCGATGAAATTTATTTCATCATTGTTAGCTGAACACATAGGCTAACAAAGACAACCCAGGGAACTGAAACATCTAAGTACCTGGAGGAAAAGAAAGAGAATCGATTCCGTAAGTAGTGGCGAGCGAAAGCGGAGCAGCCCAAACTAGACTTCGGTCTAGGGTTTAGGGCCTAACACAAAGTGTCAAATATCAAGACGAATAAATTGGAAAGTTTAACCAAAGAAGGTGAAAGTCCTGTAGTTGTAAATTAGTTGACATAGTTAGGTACCAAAGTAGGGCGGGACACGTGAAATCCTGTCTGAAGATACGGGGACCATCCCGTAAGGCTAAATACTCTTCTGTGACCGATAGTGAACAAGTACCGTGAGGGAAAGGTGAAAAGTACCCCGAAAGGGGGGTGAAAAGTCTCTGAAACCGTATGCCTACAATAAGACAAAGGGCGTCAATGCCTGATGTCGTGCCTATTGAAGAATGAGCCGGCGAGTTATGTTAGCACGCAAGGTTAAGTTGAAGAAACGGAGCCGTAGCGAAAGCGAGTCTTAATAGGGCGCTAGTGTGCTGATGTAGACCCGAAACCCGACGATCTAGCCATGATCAGGATGAAGCAGGGGTGAAACCCTGTGGAGGTCCGAACCGACGTTCGTTGAAACGCCCGCGGATGAATTGTGGCTCGTGGTGAAATTCCAATCGAGTCGGGTAATAGCTGGTTCTCCTCGAAATAGCTTTAGGGCTAGCCTCAGGAGAATGTATTATGGAGGTAGAGCACTGAATGAGCAAGCGCCACACATAGTGGTAGCGAACTCAATCAAACTCCGAATGCCATAGTATTAACCTGGGAGTCAGACTGTGGGAGATAAGTTCCATGGTCAAAAGGGCAACAGCCCAGACCGCCAATTAAGGTCCCTAAGTATACGCTGAGTGTTAAAGGATGTGGAGAAGCATGGACAGCTAGGATGTTGGCTCAGAGGCAGCCACCATTTAAAGAATGCGTAACAGCTCACTAGTCAAGTCTCTCTGCGCCGAAAATTTACCGGGGCTAAGCGTATCACCGAATTTGCGGATTAATCTTAAAGATTAATGGTAGGGGAGCGTTCTAAGAGTGTTGAAGTCTAAGCGGAAGCGTAGGTGGAATTCTTAGAAGTGAGAATGCCGGCGTAAGTAACGATAAAGGGTGAGAATCCCTTTCACTATTTGACTAAGGTTTCCAGGGCAAGGTTCGTCCTCCCTGGGTTAGTCGGGACCTAAGGCGAGGCCGAAAGGCGTAGTCGATGGACAGCTGGTTGATATTCCAGCACCCGATTAGGAGTGATGACGGTGACGAAGAAGGACAAAGACGCCAACTGCTGGAATAGTTGGTTTATTGCAAGTACCTGATTGGGTGTTAAAGTCCATCCAGTCGTTAGGGGAAATGAGGTAGGTAGGAAAGTAGCAATACGAGTACGAAAGTCTTGATTCCATCTTCCAAGAAAAACCGCTAACTTAATCCTAATTAGGCCCGTACCGAGAACGGACACACGTGGTCAAGGAGAATATCCTAAGGTGAGCGAGATAACTGTTGTTAAGGAACTCTGCAAAATAACTTCGTAAGTTAGCAAGAAGAAGTACTTATTTTTAATAAGTCGCAGCGAATCGGCCCAAGTAACTGTTTACCAAAAACACAGCTCTATGCTAAGGCGCAAGCCGATGTATATGGGGTGATGCCTGCCCGGTGCTGGAAGGTTAAAAGGAGAGGTTAGTAGCAATACGAAGCCTTGATTTGAAGCCCCAGTGAACGGCGGCCGTAACTATAACGGTCCTAAGGTAGCGAAATTCCTTGTCAGGTAAGTTCTGACGTGCACGAATGGTATAATAATTTGGGCGCTGTCTCGACAGCAGACTCGGTGAAATCTTACTACCGGTGAAGATGCCGGTTACCCGCGACTAGACGGAAAGACCCCATGGAGCTTCACTGCAACTTAGTATTGGCTGATGTAGAGACATGCACAGGATAGGTGGGAGACTTTGATATTAGGGCTTTGGCTTTAATTGAGTCGACGTTGGGATACCACTCTTGTTTCTATGTCATTCTAACTGGTTTCCTGGATGGAAATTAGGACAGTGCTAGGCGGGCAGTTTGACTGGGGCGGTCGCCTCCCAAAGAGTAACGGAGGCGCCCAAAGGTAC
>CAVHCX010000061.1:0-2615 GCA_963634745.1 Clostridium sp. CAG:343 | reverse complement strand
TACACCGGCACATTGCCCTCCTGAAAAATAAAAGCCATAATGCTCTCCAGGAGGAAAACACTATGGCAAAATCCAAAAGATTAAACTGGGATCTCTTAAGAGAAGAATACAGGTATACCGAGCTGTCGCTGACAGAGTTTGCAAAATCAAAAGGGATCGCAAGATCAACAGCTGCTAACCGGTTTAAAGATATCACTGAGGAGAAAAGGAAACGCAGCATTCAAACGGAGGCAGAGGAAGAAACGGAGTTTATTCCGATAGAAGTTCTCGAAAAAGAGGCTCCTGTCGTTCCGGATGAAGAAGTGACCTTTATAAAAACATCTGACATAAGGGAAGGAGCACCTGCAGGATCTTCTTCCCTGGAACTTAAGATCAGCTGCTTTTCCATCAGCTTACATCCCGGCTTTGATAAAGAGACCCTCCGCGATGCACTGGAGGTGTTAAGAGAATTATGCTGAGAATGACACCTTCCGTGCCGGTCTATCTGGCAGTAGGACCGACGGATCTTCGAAACAGTATTGACGGTCTTCTCCTGAAGATACAGTTCCAGTTTAAACTGGATCCCTTTCAGCCGGCACTCTTTGTCTTCTGTAACCGTTCACGGAACAAGCTCAAGATCCTCTTCTGGGACAAGAATGGCTTCTGGCTTTATTACAGACGGCTTGATTCCGGTACTTTTAACTGGCCATCCAAAGCAAATGGGAAGAAGACCATGCCTGTCACCGAACAGCAGCTTTCCTGGCTCCTTGACGGCCTCAGCCTTTATCAAAAGGAGGCTCATCCGGAGGTCCTTGCCCGCAAGATCATCTAGTTTTTTCACTCATATTTTCCTGCTCATGTCAAGCTTTTTTACATGATCCGAAGCCCGAAAAACAACGGTTTTTCGGGCTTTTTGGCACTTTATTTCTCCCTTGTGTCAATGGATTTTCTCCCCTTTTTCTGAGATAATATCTGTATGAATAAGGACGTGAAAAAGCCTCGTGTTGTGGACCTTTCCGGTATGTCCCGTACAGAGCTTGAAGATGAATATATCAAACTTTATACCAGATGTACGATAGCTGAAGCCAAGGCAGACCGCTTCTTAGAAGAGATAAGAAGAAGCAGGGCCAAACGCTATGGCTCTTCTTCGGAAAAGAACTTTGCGGGACAGCTCACCATCTTTGATCTGCTTGGAAAAGAAGAGAAAATAGCTGACCGTGAGGAAGGCTTAAATGATGAATCCGAGATCAGGGAGCTTGTCGAAGAGGCTGCCGGCTGCAAAAAGGGAAAGCAGAGCCGCAAGGAAAAGATCGAGAAAAAGGATCTTTCTGACCTGGAAGTGGAGACCGTTGAATTCCTGCTTTCCCCAAAGGAACAGAACTGCCCGGAATGCGGCGGAAAGCTTTCCTTTGTAAAGAACATCGTAAGACGGGAACTCTGCGTGGAAGACCCTAAATTCTATGTAAAGGAATATATCAGTGCCCAGTATGTTTGCAGAAGCTGCGTTGCGAAGGATAAAGCAGCTTTCTTTATCGCACCGGGTGCACCGAAACCGCTTTTCTATAACTCTCCCGTCAGTCCCTCTCTTGTAGCTGACAGTATCCATAAGAAATATGTACTTGCCCTGCCATATGACCGGCTGGCAAAGGATTATAAAAGACAGAACATTCCGGTCAGTAAGGATAATCTCTGCAAGTGGAGTATCCTTGCAGCAGAGCGGATCTTTTCTCCCATCACAGAAGAAATGGACAGGATCCTGAAAAAAGAAGCAGCTATCCACTGCGATGAGACCTATACCCAGGTCATCCGGAAAGCAGATAAAAAGAGATCCTACGTCTGGGTCACGACAAGCTCAGAATACCAGAAGGAGCATCCGATCATGCTTTACCATTACAGATCCGGGAGAAGCGATACGGATGCAAGGGAGGTACTGAAGGGGTATAAAGGCTATGTGATGTGCGACGGATATGCCTGCTACAATTCGGTACTCAGGCGAAATAAAGTCACGGGTGCAGCTCCTCTTTCCATAAGGCCGGTAGCCTGTATGGTCCATATCAAAAGAGAGTTTGTCGATGCACTCAAAGGTCTGCCTAAGAAGTACTGGAGCCAGACCGGTGCCTATCTTGCAGTGGCAAAGCTGGAAAAGATCTTCCATATCGACAATGAGATAAGCTTTTCCAGCTATGAAGAAAGAAAAGAAATTCGCATGGGAGCCTTGTATGAGGCCATGAAGGATTTCTTTGATTATATAAGGTCAGAACAGAACAGATCCCTGCCATCAGCAAAGTATGGCCGGGCTATTACTTATGCCCTGAACCAGGAAGAAAAAGCGATGAGGCTGTTTGAAGACGGCAGGCTGGAGCTGGATAACAACATGGCAGAGCGGACCGTGAAACCTTATGTGATAAACCGGAAGAACAGCCTCTTCAACAACACGGAAAGAGGAGCTAAGGCCAGCTGTGTTCTCTTCAGCATTGTAGAAACAGCGAAACAAAACCATCTGGATGTCGGAAGATATCTGGAATACGTTTTGGAGGAATGCCGGGGAATGCATAAGGATGAAGTGCTCCCGAAGGAAAAGATCAAAAAACTTTTGCCCTGGTCGAAAAGTTTACCGGAATATATCAGATCACCCA
>CAVHCX010000060.1:0-2898 GCA_963634745.1 Clostridium sp. CAG:343 | reverse complement strand
AAAGAACCTTTGAAAAGGCTTCCGTTTTTGTGGTTTGGAATTAACCCCTTCACTTATTTGGACAAAGGGGGGCGAAATGGACACCCAAAATCGGTGTTTTTCAGAAAAAAAGTTAAAAAAATTTTTTCTTTCCTCAAAAAATGCCCTAAAACGCAGAAAAAGCCGCCTGCTCCGATTAGGGAACAGACGGCTTAAAGGTCTTCTTGTTTATTTAATTTTCACTGTCTTTCTCTTTGCCTTTATGAGCTTACAAAGAACATCATCAACTGCGTCAGTATATCTACCTTGCTCTAAAAGGTCATTTTTCAGTGATATGAGTGAATGTATCACTCGGTTTCGTTCTTCTTCGTTCATATAGATATGGTATTTAGGTTCTCTCATTGACTTTCCCTCCAACGATTATATGTATCTCTGATTGTCCTGACATCTTCCTCTGTATTGGAAGATATAAATATATGTACGCTTTGAAATGTTTTCTTTAGGCTATCGGCATAATCAACCTCTGTGCCTTTCAACGGTAGCTTTATGAGCTTTACTCCTCGTGCCTTGCACATATGCTCCTTAAGTATTTCAATTTCTTCAATACCTTCCTTAGACTCTATAACTAGATTTTCTGACGGGATATATGTTTCAAGCGGTATTCCTATCAGTTCATCAGAACCAAGCTCAGCTCTCAAGCCTTTCTTATTTGCATAATAACTGACTGCCAATGCCGGAAAGACTGATAAATATTCTTTCTCACAAATTCTACAGCCTTTACCAAGGACAGTCCTTTCGTTTATCTTCATACTCCAAGTATGACCGTGCTTACATTTCCACCAAGCCCTTTTTGCTGAATTTCTTGATACTTCTGTTGGCTTCAAGTTATTTAGCTCATAATACCAATCGTCAAGAAGCTCCTTATCTGTTGTTGCCAAATCATTATATCCGGCAAGGACTTCTCTCTCTGCACAAACAGGGCATACAGTGCCTTTCACACGGGCATTGATAACTGATTTCCATTCGTTCCCACATTTACTGCATTTCCACCAGACATTTTCCCTCGATTTTGCATTTACCGCATCAGGCTTAAATGGTAAGTTTTTCTCTGACCACTCAGAAGCGATTTCTGGGTGTGTAGTTGCCAAGTCATTAAATCCTCTCAGCAATTTGTATCCACTGCAATATGGACATTTACTGCCGCCTGAACGGGTAGAAATGAGCGTATTCCATTCCTTGCCGCAATCCTTGCACTTCCACCAAACTTTACGATTGGCAAAGACCGTAACCTGAGTAGGCAGTAGCTGATAATTCCTATCTGACCATTCAGCCGCTATATCAGGTAGGAGAGTAGCAAGGTCATTAAATCCCTCAAGCACCTTATTATGAGAGCAATACGGACAACCTGATTTATTTATAGTTCTGCTCTTAACAGCAGCCTCCCATTCGTGTCCTTTATCACATCTCCAAAACACTTTCTTGTGCGAACCGATAGATACCTCTGTCGGCTTTATATTATTCTTATCAGACCACTGCCTTGCAAGTAACGGCTCTAATGTTGATAAATCGTTAATACCGGCAATTACTCTCGCACCTGAGCATATAGGACAGTTCTCTCCATTAGACCTCGCCTTAACACTTGTCTGCCATTCGTGACCGCAAGCACCTTTCCACCACACTTTTTTATTTGAACCGAAAGTAATGTCATCAGGTGTAAGCGGTAAATTCTTCTCTGACCACTCGGATATTAACTCCGGATGTACTTCTGCTAAACTGTTGTTCATAGCCAAACCTCAACCTCCTTGTGCTTAGAGTATATGAAGTTTTGGCTTTTTCTTGTAGTTTGCGAATAGCCCTGAAAATAGAAAAAGCCCTTTGAGAAAAGGATTTTTCCTCTCTCAAAGGGCAAGTAGACAAATTGGAAGTTAGTTTATAAACAATAAATTCTAATCAAACCTAATATTAGAAGATGCGCAGGATAAAATAAATAAAAAAACCACTTGGAGAATACTTTCCCCTTTTCCATTCGCTTGCCACTATAGAAATATAAAATTACAATTCCTGCAAGAGCGATTCCTAACATACTTCCTAACGCATAAGCAATATTTGTACCTAGCGAAAATCTTCCAATACCCCCTGCAAAATTAAAAATTCCAAATAATAACATCGAAATAATGAATGTATATTTTATCTTATTTCTTGATCCTCTACTCCATATAAACAACAGTGTAAATATTGGTGCCAATAATGCCCAATCGCTGAATAAAGAAAGTACTATCAATCCCAAGATACATATATCTTTTAAAAATTTATTTGATACTTTATCATTCACAATTAGAATTATAAAACATATGAGCAATGTAAATAACATATTCAAACCTTGAAATTCTAACACTCCATTTGTTGTAAACGCCATACAATATGGGATTTCAGAAATCAAGGCAAATATTAGCAGTCTAATCGCATAATTCTTTTTTGAATGAGTATACTGAAAGCCCTCTACAAGAAAGTAACACATTGTAATTGCTGTAAAATACCCTATGTCCAGAAATAGCTCCGACAGAAAATATCCTGATTTCATAAAGATTTGTGAAATATGATTCAATAACATAGTCAACATGGCTATGTATTTAATAACATCTCTGTTTAATTTTGGGCTACGATACGCCATTTTTGTTTCCATATTTACCTCCACGAATTCCGATTTGTATTTCCATTCATTTAGAAAGTGGGCAACTCCGATTGGAATTGCCCACTCATTGTACAAATTATGCGATTTTTTCTCGTCTGCACAACTTCCTGCATCAATTGGTGTAAAATTGGTGTATTGGTGTAGGTTTTTCAGTCGTTTCATACCTCAAAAGCCGCTAAAACACTGGGTTTCTGAGCTTTTTATTTCTCTAATGTCTTCATTGTCGG
>CAVHCX010000059.1:0-2911 GCA_963634745.1 Clostridium sp. CAG:343 | reverse complement strand
AGCCCGATCTATGCCGTCCTCTCCTTTTCTGCAAGCATGGCCAGATATGTAAATATTATTCTTAGTTATTTTTACTCTTATCATACTTTCTCCTAAAATTACATACAAAAATACCACCGGTCATTTTCGACTGGTGGCAACTATTCTTCAAGCATCTCTGGTGACCACTTGATATCTTTAATTCTCTCTTTTTCTTTTTGGATATCTTTTTCAATTTCCTCCATTGTCCTTCCGCTATCTGCAACAGGACCATCATAATACTTATCGCCTGGCTTCATACCAAATACCATAATCCTTTCTTATTTGTTCTAACGCTGCCAAATGTGCATCTATATAATTAGAGTATACTTTTTTGCCCGAACTATCAACCATTTTTCTGTATTTTTCAATTGTATCATCAATTATTCTTGCCGACACATATCTATCTGAACAGCCATATGAATAGACACTTCCATCGGCACAGGCAACTACTCCCAAATTATAACATCTTTTAAAAGCTGTTTCAAAATCGCTACCTGTTGGTGGCGTATTGTTCGGATGGGTATGCAACCCGATTGTATCCCAAAGATTATCCTTTATCGCATCTTTAATACTTCTGTTGGCTCTAACTCCAAACTCCTCCGTACTGGAAATGTTTTTCCCTAGAATATCTCCGGTTGTTTTTGAAAGAATATATAAATCTTCTCTATTTGTTCCATCACGATGAGTCAGCCCTGCTTTTGCATATTTATAAATATTATCATCAACCTTCACATTCCCTGTAATCCCTGAATATTTCCTTTTGTATTCATTCGAGTTTATAGCTAATTTGTCTATTAAGTACTCGCGCTGCTTTGGTACTCTTTTCTTTGTAATACCTCTTTCCATATATACTGTTTGCGCTGGAGCTACTCTTCCGTGCATATCCAGATAAATACGCTCTCGCTCTTCAGTAAGCTTCATCTTCCGGCAAAATCTGGAATATTCATTCAACTGTCCCTGGTACTTTGCCTTATGCAGCAGAATCTCATCTGGATCAGCCTTGCCTTTCTGGAGTAATCGGACCTTTTCTCTCTGTGCCCGTATGGCTGTTTCCATTTGCCTCTGCTTTTGCTTTGCCTGGTATAAAGTATAGTCTTTCCCCTTAAAGGTCTTTGGCGTGTTCTCCTCGGCATTCTTCTTAGCTAACCACTCATCACTCCAATTTCTTTCAGATATGCCCGGAAAAAATGGATAGTACTCGTGATAGCAGTTGGCTCCCAGGAGGCCGGTTACCGTGCCCATGCCACAGACGCTATAAAGCTCCTCTTCGCTCCAAACTTTCCCTTGCCAAACAGCGTGGGTAGGCCTGGCCCCGGCATGCCATGCCACCTCGAAATATTCTGTTCCCATAGCCGCCGCATTATACTCGGCTATTCTCCCTGTCACCTGGCTAACTCCGGTCATTACAGCCCTTCTAGCCGCCACCTCGGCGCGATTATGCCAGCCGGAGGCGTAGTCTATAACCCTCAAGCCACTATTGGTAAGCTGTGTCACTACTTTCCTTAACACGGTATTGTAATCAAAAGCCCCGGACACAATATCTATACACGCTGCGTCTAGATATCCTTGGTAGATTTCTGCTAAAGGAGTGATCACTCGCTTTCCATTCCCATAGTCCAAATTCCTCCGTCATACCTTGCTGTTGAAAGTACGACTTAAGCGCGGATCTCTCCGCTCTTTCCGCTCTTGCTGTAGCAATCTCCTCGGCTTGTGCATAACTAAATGATCCTTGATTTCCTCCGGCATTATTGGCGCCGTTGCCATCTCCGGAATTTCCGCCCTGATTCCCAGAGCCAGCTCCGCTTCCGTCCTCGAAGAGCTGTAAAAGCATTCTTTTTTTCATAATCCCTCCATTTGAGTAGTTGCCAGAGCTTTTAACGCCTTCATGTTTTGGGCAAAATAAAAGCACCCTCTCAGGTGCTAGTTAACTAAATTCTATACAATTGTATTCCTGGTTAATCGCTTGAAGGCCTAATAGCCATGAGCTCATTAGTAAAGTTCCGCCCTCGGTGAGTTCGCCTTCCTTAATAATAGCTGTATATCCACTCTCCATCTCCACTTCTACCTTGTCTCCTGTGAGCTCCTTTAATGAATTCACAAGATTGCAAGTAAGCGCCGAGACTGCCGCACAAGCCCGATCTATGCCGTCCTCTCCTTTTCTGCAAGCATGGCCAGATATGTAAATAGTATTCTTAGTTATTTTTACTCTTATCATGTCTTCCCCTTAAACCTCTATGTATGATGCTATCGCTCATTGGATATTTTTAGTCCTCCCAATATTCATCATACATTGCCGGATCGTCATCATCGAGAATAATAACCGTATCTTTTGGCAAAGATTCTATATCAAAATCGTCTGGTAATTCGCTAAATTTAACCTCTTTTTCTCTCAAAATCTTATTCATAAGTTTCTCGTCCATACTCTATACCATACCTTTCAGAAAATACTCGATTTACTTCATCGATAAACATCGTATGCCTTTGAATCTTTGTTATTTTTCCTTCATTATACAATTTTGCATATTTAGAATGCAACTCTTTTCTAATATTATTAATCGCTTTTTTCAAGGCTTTTGAATTCGATATGCTAGACGGCCATTTTCTTGGCTTACGCATATAATATACGCCGTCTATAGTTGCTGCTCTTATCTCAGACACTGGCACATTTTTTAAAAAGCAAATATCAGTAATCGAAAGTGATCCGCCGGATGGATGATTGTGCGTAATAACTGCCCCCTTTAACTTTGGATAATCAGCCGGTGATAATCTGATATTGTCAATATTACTTTACAACATAAACTCGTATATAAACGAAGCTATGCAGCCATGTTCTCAATGGTCTCATAGTAACGTTGTCGCTTAACCATAGGAGGGAGCCCATGATTGGATG
>CAVHCX010000058.1:0-3062 GCA_963634745.1 Clostridium sp. CAG:343 | reverse complement strand
ACGGCCTGTTTATCGCCGCAGATGGTACGCAATTAAAAGAAGTGGAACGCAGAGCGGAGATATCTGATATTGGCATCATGTGTACGGAGGGCATCCTGAAAGGAAATGAAAATGGCGGCTTTGTCTGCATGGATGAGACTGCAAGAAAAATGCTTCCCTATAATAAGGAATATGAGTTAAAGGAAGGAAAGTATCCGGTGGGAACGCAGGAAATTGCCGCAGGAAGAGCATTTTTTAGTGAAATGGGATATGATGATGTAAAGGTCGGAGATACGGTTACACTGGATTACCGCGCAGGGATGCAGTCAGAATATAAGCCGGAAGAATTTGTTGTCAGCGGAATCCTATATGATCGGGATGAGTATACCATCGAGGCATCTTATGTTGCTTTCGGGTCACAGGAGTTTTATGATGAGCACGTCGCAGAGAATGACAGACAGTATAATATTTATTTTACTTTAAATGATTCTGCAAATGTATCTATGAATAATATTGATTCGGTTATAAAGCAGATTGCAGCAGCTTGTGGGATCGAAGAAAAAAACGTTATAGTCAATGATCTCTATTTGCAATGGGTCTTGCAGCCGAGTTATGAAACGATTGCGGTATGCGGGGTTTTGATTCTTGCAATTGTACTTTTCTCTGTTGTGGTTATTTATAATATTTTTCAGGTCGGTATTGCCAATAAGATACAGGAGTATGGAAAAATCAAGGCTCTGGGAGCGACAAAAAAGCAGATGAAACAATTGATCTTCAGAGAGGGTATTTTTTTGACATTTTTTTCAATACCAGTTGGATTGCTTTTTGGCTTTCTGATTGCAAAATGCGGTTTTAACTGGCTGGTAGAACAGGGGAACCTTGTATCAACCGGAACTGGCTCTATGGGAGTTCAAAATCAGCAGGTTCCTCTGTTTTCCCTGCCTGTTATGCTTCTCTGTATTTTCGTATCATTTCTTACCGTTGCTTTGGCACTGCGTAAACCAATGAAAATTGTTTCACGGATTTCACCTATCGAAGCAACACGGTATTTAGAAAATGCAGAAACACAAAAAAAAGGAAAACGAAATGGCAGAAAAAATGTCACCGTGTTTTCTATGGCAATGGCAAATGTAACGGGTAATCCAAAAAGAACTATTGGAACTATCCTCACAATGGGTTTTTCTTGCGTATTGTTTGTGATTATCTCTAATTATGTGGGAAATATTGACACGGAGCATGAAGCACGTCTTTCCGTTAATCATGGACAATTTGAACTGCAGCTTGACTATTCTGCTGAGTATGATGAAAGATATCCGGAGAATAATCTGGATACGATTCTGACGGATGATCCATTGAATGATTCGCTGATTGAAGAAATCAAAAGCATTCCAGGAGTGACAGATGTCATGACGAGAGAGATTGTCTCTGTAAATCTGAACGGAACAAGATTTCCGGCTACTATTGTGAGTAAAAAGGATTTTGATTTTATGCGCCAAGAAGGGGATATTGGCTCTATGGACTATGATCAGGCGGTAAAGAATGGTGATATTTTCTTTGGCTGGTCAACGTGGATGGAACAAGATGGATATGCTCCGGGTGAATCCATTGCATTTGACTTTGAGAATGGAAGTGAAACCTATACCTATCAGGGAAAGATTGCAGGATCCTTTGTAAGTGCGGACACTTATCTTGTCATTCCGGAAGGTGTATATCGTTCCATGAATCCGAGAGGAACAGCCTATGGCTATCTGTGGGTGGACTGTGATAAAAAAGATGTGGCATCTGTAGAACAAAGTCTGAATACTTTGATTTCTAATACTTCGCATATAAAAATGGATACTTATCATGCGCAGTTACAATCTGCCGAATTTGCAAGCAGCATGATGAAGCTTGGCTGTTATCTGTTTATGGCTATTGTAGGACTCATCGGGTTTATGAATATGGCGAATACCATGATCATGAATATTACGACAAAAAAGCAGGAATATGGTGTGCTGCAAGCGGTAGGCATGACCAATAAGCAGTTGAATCTGTGCTTACAAATACAGGGCTTGATTTTTACGGTTGGCACCATCTGCGTCGCACTTGCTGCCGGTCTGCCCCTTGGCTATGCACTATTTTCCTATGCGAAGCATAATGGGATTTTTGGAATGAACGTTTATCACGTTCCTCTTATCCCGATTCTTGTTATGATTCTTCTGGTTGGTATTCTACAAATTGTGCTTTCCTGTGTTTTAAGCAGTAATCTGAAAAAGGAAACGCTGGTAGAAAGAATAAGGTATCAGGGATAGCAAGTATTGCTGGGATATCCTCAGTATCATAACAGGAATTAAAAGCACTTGGCTTCAAAAAGTTTTGTACTTTTGACAAAATGCAACCGATTTTTCATCAATTATAATAAATTTGATTAAGCAGCCTGTGTGTAATGAAGCATACAGGCTGCTTGCATTTTATAACTCTAATGAATCTTCTGCATCTACCCACATCTGTAAATTGCCCTCAAGATATAATCTCGCATATTCAAGTGGTGGGATAGGAGCATTGACATAAATCCATACTGAAAAAAGATGTTCATTTAATTTATCTTTCATAAGTAATTCTTGATATAATACTTTTTTATTATTCTTTAAGTATTCTAATCTTAATAATCCATATTTATTTAAAGTTTTATTTTCTTTTTCAGTAAGTTTTAAATTTGGTAATAAATAATCACCATATTTTGTATAAGTTATATTCATAATATTTATCCTTTCATTTCTATGAAGAATTAATAGTAGTACTATCAATTTTAGGTACCCATTTAGGTACTCAAATTGTAAAATTTGATAATTATATTTAAAATTTTGTGATTAGTTATAATTTATAAATGCTTATAATATAAGGCTTTTAACTAGTAATAATTTATTTTATGTGCAATATATTTTTGCCCCCTGAAATCCCGTCAGAAATGGCGGGATACTTTTGTTTGGTTCTTTGTCAAGTAGTGTTGGTGACGTCCAAGACTAATGATAAATAATCGAATTTTAGGGAAGCCAAAATTTGGCTTTCTTTTATTATGCTTTAATAGGATTCAATAGACCTTT
>CAVHCX010000057.1:0-3072 GCA_963634745.1 Clostridium sp. CAG:343 | reverse complement strand
AGCATCTCCATATAGATCATTTTGGTATTGATATATTCGCCCTTCATAATGTCATCCATCATTTCAACAACGGTTACTTTCTTTCCGTTCATGGCATTTTTCAGTGCTACCTCAATTCCAACACTTCCGCCGCCGATAATTACAATCTGATCCCCATTTAACTTCTGATTACTCAGCCAGTCAATCGCATTCTGCACCTGTTTACCATCTGCTCCCGGTACTCTGAGCTTATTCTTCTGTGAACCCGAAGCTACAATTGCCACATCAAAGTTCTTTACATTTTCTGCTGTAGCTTCTTCCATACGAATCTCCACACCATGTTTTTTCAGCTGTGTTTCAAAATATGTAATCATGGGCCTTAAATCCGCTTTAAACTCTGGCACAGAAGCCTCGTTAACAAGTCCTCCAAGTTTTCTTTTTTCAAATAAGGTTACCTTATGTCCTCTCTGAACTGCAACTAAAGCTGCTTCCATTCCTGCAGGTCCTCCGCCGATTACCGCAACGTTTTTCGGAGTCTCGACTTTTGTAATTGGAAGGGTATCATCTTTTCCAAGCTGTGGATTCATTGTACAGGCAAGATCCCCGCAAAATGCACTTCTGTTCATATTCAGACATTCGTTACATCTGAGACATGGACGTATATCCTCCGTTCTTTGTTCAAACACTTTCTTCGGCCACTGTGGATCTGCATAAAGCTGCCGAGCAAAACCGACATAGTCCAATTTTCCTTCTGCGATTGCTTTTTCTCCCATCTCCGGACGATTCATGGAGCCGCATACCATAAGCGGAATTGAAATTGCCTTCTTTACAGTTTCTGTATATGGCATTACCTCGCCCATCGGAGCCTGCATAGGAGCTGCACTCTTCATACATGAGAGATTGATTGCTGCCACCCCGCGTTTCTCAAGCTCTGCCGCAATCCAAGCAGTATCCTCTACAGTATGCCCACCTGGTACAATATCTTCTGCATTGATTCTTACAAGAATTGGAAATCTCTTCCCACACTTGCTTTGGATATTTTCAACGATTTCAAAAAGAATTCTACATCTCTTTTCCAGACTTCCACCATACTCATCTGTACGTTTATTCATTCTGGGTGTAATCCATGTATTCAGTCCATGCATGTTTCCACAATGCACCTCTACCATATCAAAACCAGCCATCATTGCACGTCTTGCACCATCACCATAGTCATTGACCAGCTCATGAATTTCCTCGACCGTGTACTCCTTATGCGGATATGTTTTTCCTGCAAACTGTTGGAAAAGGATTGGAAACCAATGCTCATTTTTCACACCTTCATAAGATACACATCTCCATCCATAATCCGGATCAACAGGTTCTCCATGAGATCCGTAATGACCAAGCTGCAAACATGCTTTTGCCCCATTTTCTTTAATTACATTTGAAAGCTTCATGAGCCCGTTCACATAAACATCATCCGTAATTTTGGGATGTCCTGTACGCAACTCACTCTCGTGGGGATTTACATTAAACAGACCGGTAATCACCAGTCCTACTCCACCTTGTGCCTGCTCTCTGCAGAACTGTAAAAGCTCCTGATTTACAAAACCTGTATAGGTTGGGAAATCCTGCGCTGCTGCCTTAAACAGTCTGTTTTTAATCTCTACCCCACCAATGTTTCCACGCATTAATAAATGTTCATTCATGCTTTCGTCCTCCTTCATTTTTGTTATATATGAAATCTTTTATTATTCTTTTCAAACTGTTCATTCTGCCATTCTGGAATAACATAAGGAGAATCCTCCTTTTTCATCGCCTGCACAGGAAGAATTACTGATACACTAAGCATTACAACAAGTGCGGCAACTGCTGCAACCCATGTAACTGCCATGGCACTTTCTGCCACCTGAACAATATATGCAATGCTGATGGGCAGAAACAATACAATGGAAGTTACCATGCCCGGGTTATACCATGTCTTTCCTTTAATATTCATCTCAAAACAATGTCCCAGAACCTGAAAAAGATTAAACAACATCGTACCTAATCCAAGCCATATCACATTTGGCAAACATAAAGCTAAAATGTAAAAAATATATGCCGATAAATTAACAATCATAATGGAATTCCAGTTTCCCGGATAATTTAAGTATCGTTCTTTTTCTCCCCAGAATACTCTGTTAATGACAATTGGACCACCGCCAGGCAACTCATACTCTTCAAACTGATGAAGCGGCAATGCCATCAGTGAAGCAAGCAGAAGTTTTTGAAGCAGTGTCATATCCTGTTCCATGAATAATGCTGTAAATGCCATTCCAGCGAATGCTACCAGCATAATTTGATACCAATGATTCCGTATAAACATCATCTTAAACCTCCAACAGATTTTTTCTTGATATTGATTATCTGTAATTAGTATCAATAAATTTTACTGTAAATACCACAACACTTTTCAACATAGTGTTGCACTAAACGCACTAGCAAATGTATTTTGAATATGGTCATTTCAATATATTTGATTTATCATAAAGACAGATTTATTTATGAGATGAAAGAAAGGATTTTCAGCGAATGGGGAATGCGAAAGAAAATATGATTGATGCCTTTTTTGAACTGGCACAAAAAAAACCTGTTAACACAATCAAAGTGAAACAGGTAACAGATCTGGCAAATTGCAACAGATGTACTTTTTATCAATATTTTAATGATATATATGATTTACTGGATCAGGCAGAAAACCAGATTATCCAGCAGATTAAAATAGAAGTGGGAAAATCATATTTTTCCGCTGCTTCCTATGAAGAAATACTTGTCATCATGGCTTCCGCCTGTCAGAGATTCGGAAAAATCCTAAATTTACTAATGGGGCCAAACGGAAGTCCTTCTTTTCGTAACAAATACATGAATACTCTTCGGCCTATGATTTCCTCCATCATGAAAAATAAAAATCTTGAATACAATGATTTTATTGCAGAATATGCCCTTGGTGCTTTTATATCAACTGTAAATTACTGGTACTATCACCATGATAACATGTCAGCCAGGGAACTCGCTTCACTAATTTACAAACTAACAACCAAAGGTGTTTTCCCTGACTGATAAGAGTAT
>CAVHCX010000056.1:0-3215 GCA_963634745.1 Clostridium sp. CAG:343 | reverse complement strand
ATCGGGATTTAAGAAAAAATTGACATATACATAAAATGTAAGTATAATGATTACAGGTGATGGTATGAGAATAAACACAAGATTTCCTGTGGCAGTCCATATGATGGTGTTGATTTCTTTTATACAAAAGATGGAAAAAACAGCTACTTCGGAACTACTGGCCAAAAGTGTAGGAACAAATCCGGTTGTAATCCGGCAGATGATGTCAATGTTGCGCCGGGCAGGACTGATAGAGACCAGAAATGGCGTCCCTGGGATCACCCTCAGTAAAGAGGATGAAGAAATTACTTTGCTAGACATTTACAAGGCGGTTCAACAGGACACAGAGACACCATTGTTTGACTTTCACGCCAATCCGAATCCAAATTGTTTTGTAGGAGGGAATATCAGGGAGGCAATGGAAAGGCCACTGACGGAAGCGCAGATGGCGATGGAACAGTCGCTGGCAAAGTATTCCCTGAAGGATATCGCCGGTTATATTGATAAAAAGATACATTTTTAGGAATGTATTTTTTTATACACATACCTGTAACTGAAAAACTTACAGGAATACAAAGGATAAAGGAGGATAAAAAATGTCAGATAAAATAGAAGTATACTATTTCAGTCCCACGGGAGGAACGAAAAAAGTGAGTAGTATTTTTGCAGATGCGATGGAAAAAGAAGTAATCTGGCACGATCTGGGAAGTAAGGAAACTATGATGGAGAAGCCGGAAGGTGAAATGATCGTTGTTGCAGCTCCTGTTTTTGGAGGTCGTATTCCTTCGGTTGTACGTGAGAAAATAGAAAAGCTTTCAGGAACTGGGAAAAAGGCAGTAACGATAGCGGTTTATGGAAATCGGGCATATGAAGATGCACTGTTGGAAATGAATGACAGTCTGATAAAATGTGGCTTTACAGTAATTGCCTCCGGTGCATTTGTAGCACAGCATTCCATGGCACCTGAAGTAGGAGCAGGAAGACCAGATGGAGAAGATGAGAAAGAACTTCTTAAATTTGCAGGATCTGTTAAGAACAGCACTTTTACAGAAAATGTTCATGTTCCAGGCAATCGCCCATACAAACCGGAGATGAATATGCCGGTTACACCAATTTCCCTGCCATCCTGTACAAAATGTGGAAAATGTGTAACGGTCTGTCCAACAAATGCGATTTCCGTTACGGATGGATCAGTGATTACGGATACAGAGAAATGTATTCTTTGTATGGCCTGCACCCATGTCTGTGCGGAACAGGCGAGAATTCTTCCGCCTTCATTACAGCAGAAAATGGAACAGATGCTTGGTGCATTGAAGAATGTCAGAAGCAAAAACGAAATGTTTTTATAAGAAGAAGGAGCATATTTATGCCAATTGGAATTATTGCAAACTGTCTTGGAGTTATTGTCGGCGGAATTTTAGGTTCTTTGATTGGACCTCGATTAACCGAATCTTTCAAGGCTAATCTTAATCTGGTTCTTGGCGTCTGTGCGATGACTATGGGTATCAGTTCTATTTCCCTGATGCAAAATATGCCGGCCGTTATCCTTTCTGTCATTTTAGGAACAGTAATCGGTCTGATCACTCATCTTGGAAATCTTATACAGAAAATGGGGATGGGAATGGAAAAAATTATTTCTAAAATTATTCCCGGACAGAACAAAAAAGATGAAGATTACCAGAGTGTTTTAGTGACAGCTATTGTATTATTTTGTGCCAGCGGCACAGGCATCTATGGCAGTATCACTGCCGGAATGACAGGTGACCACAGCATTCTTTTAGCAAAAACTGTCTTAGATTTTGCTACTGCCATAATATTTGCCTGTGTTCTCGAAATGGTAACTTGTGTAATCGCTGTTCCACAGTTCATCATATTTGTGGCATTGTTCTTACTTGCAGGAGTAATTTATCCACTCTGTACAGAAACTATGATCTGTGATTTCAAAGCCTGTGGTGGGGTACTTCTTGTGGCAACAGGTTTTCGAATGATGAAAGTAAAAGAATTTCCAATAGCGGATATGATACCTGCAATGGTGCTTGTAATGCCGCTTAGCTATCTCTGGGTAACATACGTGCTGCCTTTCGTTTCTTAGAAACAACTTCTGCTTGAAAATTAATCTGTTTTAGAGGAGTACAGATATCGTAATCTATTTCAGAGAATGGATAAAATCAATCATTCAGATCAACCTCATTGCACTGCTACTTCTGCTGCATGTGGTCTATATCGGGATTGGAGAACTTACACCTCGATGGTGGATTTAACAGTTAGATAACTTCAAGTTTGTAGAATTCAAAAATTTAAGTGGAAGGAATTAAAAACATGCGCGAGAGTATCCGTGCTCCCTGCCGATAAAGCAGGAACAGAAAAACTGAATATGATGAAACCAATTGGCCTTGTACACGATGTACAGGGCTTTTCCTTATCGGCACAACTCTGGTACCTTTGCTTTCCGGGCTTTTTTAAGGCGCCTGATCAGAACAAAAAGGAGGTCGTAGCAGTTGTTTGATTTGTTTGGTTCTATAGAGGATTGGATTCGCGAGATCCTCTCAGGATTCATTGCTGGTTTCGCTTTGGATGAAGATTATTTCGATACTCATTACGGTCATTCTTTATGTCAGAATGATCGAGATTTATTTATATACATCCATCGCTCCGGTTCCTCTTGCCACTATGACAAACCGGGAATGGGGACAAATTGGAAATAACTACGCCAGCTCTGAAGCAAAAGATTCCTCTACAGAAATCGTAACGCTTACACTGATTGATGATGACAGCGAATCCGGTGGGGATGCATCCAGGGAAGAGGAGGATAAGGGTGTAGATTTCGGGATGCAGAACAAAGCAGTTTCCACACTTCCGGCGCTGGGTGTATTTGCCGTGATCGGAGCCCTGATCGCAGGAGCTTATTATCTTTTGAAGATCAAGCCGGAAAAGGAACGGGTTGCTTTTCTGGATAAAGAAGAGGAGTAAGAGCCAATGAGACAGTATTTTGGAATACCACCTTAGCAGTGTGAATTCTCAAGATACGAGAAATACTGCGTGCCTTTCCTACAAAGTTTGTCTATAAAAGCGTTAATTATATGTTTATAATATAACCACGGGTTATTTATGAAAAAGATACAGGAGAGATGGAGAAGATATGAAAGAGACAGAAAAAACGCAAATGGACAGCCAGTTAAACGTAAAATGAATGTAAGAAGAGCAATGGCAATTGCACTTGCGGCAAGTATGACACT
>CAVHCX010000055.1:0-3555 GCA_963634745.1 Clostridium sp. CAG:343 | reverse complement strand
CTGATGATTGAGGGACAGTCTATTCTTTTATTTCCTACAGTAAATTTACCCTATCATCATTATTTTCTGATTTGACAGCTCCCTTTCCACCATCGCTTACAATGCAATTGTAATAGGCCTCAGCTGCGGAGCATACAGCATCTTTTACCACGTCTGATGTTTCGGCGAATATATCCCCGGCCACATAAGTGAGCCGCTTAATATATGCCTCAGCCCATCGCTCGGCTCTTGGGAAAGAGCTTTCGTTGATGCTCGTTCCACCAAACTCTTTAATATAGTATTGATAGTCTGCATACATGTATCTTCGCTCCCTTCTTATTCAGATTTTAGCACTGCAAATGGACATCTCTTTGTTTTGTCCTTTTTCAAGGCATTGATTGGATTAGGGATCTCCCAGCCAAGCCGCATAGTCGCTCTGAGAGCTACCATGTCATTCTGCATCAAATTATATGCAATGGATCCGTCTGTGTTCTGGACTACGCCCTCTGTAAACAGTTTAAATGTAATATCCTGTCTAATTGAATATACAAGCTGGCTAAAGTCCCCGGAGATCATAAGGGCCTTAGACTTATCAAAAGAACCATTATTTGGGAAGCTCATAGCTGAGCCGTCCAATGAATAGTTGGTTCCATTCTGCATATCACTCTTAAAGATCGGAGCTCCTGTAGTATCCTTAAGCCCTCTAAGCTTTGCTCTCATTGAGATGTCCGCCATATGCCCGTTAACAAAGTATCCACAGTCCTCGACTTTTGCTATAACTCCATCCTCTGACATAATCTTATCATAGAGGGAGTCTGTACTACCAAAAGTAACCACGCTACCAGCTGTAGTAGCTGTTGCTACGATATCACTTCTCCATGAGTCCGGCTTATTTACTCCAAATAATACGGCCTCATCAATTACCTTTCCAAATGCCTCTGTCACTCTAGGCTTTACTTCTGCCCAGATATCATATTCGGAATCCTCAAGCACGGCCTCCGGAATAGGTACAATTACAGCAATCTCCTCGGCTGTAATAAACTTTTTATCCCACTGCTGCTTAGTAGTCTGCTTCTGGCCATTATCCCCATTTACAAAATAAGCAATTGGCAGCATGTCAAGCACCGGCATTTTATATTGCTTGCTAGTCATATTCGCCAACTTACGTCCCTGGGACAGTACCGCGCTCTGTGTAATTGTGCCCTGAATGATCTCAGCTGCCTCCTGAGTAGGGATAAGAGCTTCAGCTCCTGTTCTGTCAATGATATTAGCATCTGTTTCGAAAAGTCTTAAATTCATTCTATATTTATTCATATTTTCCTCCTATCTTCTAGCAGCGTTCCTAATCCTGTCATTTATCGAGGCATTCATATTTCCTCCCGATCCTTCGTTTGAATTACCAGCCCCAGAGGATACTCTATATCCACTAGACCCCCCGGCAAATCTCGGATTATCTTTAAGGAATGCCTCCGCTGCCTTTTCGAATGTTGTTTTGTCGTTAACTAACTTAGAAATTTTAAAAGTAACATAGTCAAGGTCGTCCTTTCTTACTCCTTTTCCGGTAAGATACGACTCGTTTTTCATTCGCTGAACTTCATTTCTTGAGTCAGCCAAATCCTTTTGGAGCTGTGCCACATCCGGTTGGTTCTTCTTCTGCTGTTCCTTATATGCCGCAATTGCCTGTGTCACTTGCTCCTCCGTCATACCTTGCTGTTGAAAGTACGACTTAAGCGCGGATCTCTCCGCTCTTTCCGCTCTTGCTGTAGCAATCTCCTCGGCTTGTGCATAACTAAATGATCCTTGATTTCCTCCGGCATTATTGGCGCCGTTGCCATCTCCGGAATTTCCGCCCTGATTCCCAGAGCCAGCTCCGCTTCCGTCCTCGAAGAGCTGTAAAAGCATTCTTTTTTTCATAATCCCTCCATTTGAGTAGTTGCCAGAGCTTTTAACGCCTTCATGTTTTGGGCATAATAAAAACATCCTTTCGGATGCTTATTTCTGAAATTCTATGCAGTTGTATTCCCGGTTGACATCTGTAAGTCCCAGGAACCATGAATCCACCAGAAGCTTTCCGCCATCTGATAAATCTTCCCATTCGATTACAGTATTCCCACATCTTGCATCCGCTTTAATCTTATCGTGTGTAAGATCTTGAAGCGAATTGATCAAACTACATGTAAGAGCTGATACAGCCGTACACGCTCGATCAATACCATCTGAAGATTTTCTGCAAGCGTGGCCAGTCATATCAACCCTATTATTTTTTACTGTTACAGTTATCATCCTACCTCCTAAAAATGCGTACAAAAATACCACCGGCCTTTCGACTGGTGGTAACTACACAATTATTTCTTTTGACTCAAACACTCCCTGTACCAATAACGTAGTCACATTCTTTTCTTCACTCGACACCATAGCGACTGTTATTAATTGATGCGTGACTCCTGATGAATCCCTGATTACTATATTGTTTTTGAGCCCTTCCCCGTTTCCTTCAATAGTAACGGATGTATTTTCGCCTACCGGGAAAGTATCTATTACTTTATAATTCATCATTCTCTCGCCCCCTTCAATAAATCTTCAAGCTCTTTTCTATAGCTCTTTAATGCCTGCTCTGTTTGTTTAACTTCTGCTTGCGTAAGTTTATAAGCTTTCTGATACTTTATAAGTTTTTTCTGTGCTTCAATTTCACACAATAGTCTCTGTTTATACGAGCCATCATTTTTACCTTGTCTGTACTGTGTTGCATGTATTAACTCTTCAAATACTGCTGCGCGTCCTGGCTTTTGCTTCAAGAGAATTGTCTTGGCATCGTAAGTAATTGCTTCTGCACTTTTTGATTTTAAATATGCATCAGTTGCATCATTCATTTGTATAATGCCGCCATTCTTCTTAAAAGATTTTACAATTTTTTGTAATTGCTTCTTAGGCATTGGCTCGATATAACCAGGTGCCTTTTTCCGATACATTTTATCTGTTTTAATTGTAGCATCTTCCGTTCTTCTCGTAAATATTTTTACATCTCTTCCAGGTGCTACTCTTCCTCTCATGTCCAGATAAATACGCTCACGTTCTTCAGTAAGCTTCATCTTCCGGCAAAATCTGGAATATTCATTCAACTGCCCCTGGTACTTTGCTTTATATAACAAAATCTCATCTGGATCAGCTTTGCCTTTCTGAAGTAGTCGAACTTTTTCTCTCTGCGCCCGCATTGCTACTTCCATCTGGCGTTGTCTTTGCTTAGCCTCATACAAGGTATATTCCTTATCCCTAAATTTCTTCGGTTCACTCTCTTCCAGATTCTTGGCATCCAGCCATTCATCTGTCCAGTTGCGTTCTGACAATCCGGGGAAAAATGGGTAATACTCGTGATAGCAGTTTACTCCCAGCAATCCCGTTACTGTTCCCAGTCCGCATACATCATACAGCTCACGCTTGCTCCACACTCTTCCTTGCCATACTGCATGAGTCGGTCGTGCTCCGGCGTGCCAAGCGACCTCAAAATATTCAGTTCCCATAGTCGCCGCATTATACTCGGCTATTCTCCCTGTCACCTGGCTAACTCCGGTCATTACA
>CAVHCX010000054.1:0-3919 GCA_963634745.1 Clostridium sp. CAG:343 | reverse complement strand
TATTTAGAGAAAAGCCTGAAAAATCAATGATTTAGGGCTTGACATTATAGGAAGGAGTTCTCCACTAAATGAAGCAAAAAATCACACTAAATTTAAGTGACACGGAGCAAATTGCACGTGTCGGCAAGGCTCTTTCCTCTCCTGTCCGTGTAGATATCCTGCACTATCTGTCTCAGGAACCAGTTATTATTTCCGATATAGCAGCAAAATTTAATCTTCCTCTTTCCAGTACCGCACTGCATATCAAGGTTCTGGAAAGTGCCGGGCTGATTTACATCCAACCCATTCCTGGTTCCAAGGGTTCCCAGAAATTATGCGGCATCCAGGTGGACAATATACAAGTCTATATGTTTCAACAGGAAACTACTATCCTCCCAAATTATTTATATAGGGAGTCCATGCCGGTTGGCTGTTATTTTGACTACAGTGCCAGCCCTTCCTGCGGTATGGCTTCAGAAGTATGCGATCTAGGTGTTGAGGATAGCATCAGCGCATTTGTCAGTCCTGCACGATATAAGGCCCAAATTATATGGCTCAGCTGCGGCTTTTTGGAATACCGTTTTTCGAATTCTTTTTTTAAAAACAATCCCGTAAATCGCGTTAAGTTTTCTTTTGAAATTTGTTCAGAGGCATTAGGATATAATAATAACTGGCCATCCGATATTACAATTTCCATAAATACCCACGAAATTGGTATCCTCCATTGCAAAGGAGATTATGGCGGACGCAGAGGAAAGTTAAATCCTGAATGGTGGTATGAAGTATCGACGCAGTATGGAGAACTAAGGACATTTGAAATTACAAATGAAGGTTGCTTCATTGACGGTATTCCTATCAGTAAAGAGAATATTAACACTTTAGGGCTGATGTACAATGATTATATTAAGTTTAAACTGGAAGTAAAACGGAATGCCAAGTATTGCGGCGGTTTTAATTTGTTTGGAGAGAAATTCGGTGATTATCCACAGGATATTGTAATGGAATTGTATAACGATGATATAAACACAAAAATGGATGCAACACTAAAGAGACGGAGACCAGAACCAGTAATGCCGATTGGCTGCACAGCGAAGAAAAATGAAGTATAGGAGTATGTGAAATAAATATTTCCGAAAGAAACCAGCTATCAAAATACCAGTCAGAACCGATCAAGCGGATCCGTACCATTCATGAGCAATTAATTGTAAGGGTGACTAGCACTACATCAAATAAAGGAAATAAAAAGTGGACAGTTGTAAGAGTGTCTAACACCCTTACAACTCAAATTGAGCCAGTGTACCCATTTAAAAAGCCATTAATTCCTGACCCCTTATTCACCCTTCTCCATTACATAATTCGTCAACGCGATTCCCTGCCGAAAAACTTTCTGCTCTTTCACTACACGGTATCCTCGATACTGAAAAAAATGGTTTTGCTGTGATAAACGCATGGGCAATGAATGTTTTTCCCTTTGAAAAAGATTCCAGCGCATCACAAATCGCAGAAGCAACGCCTTTACGCTGGTAGTCTTTATGAACATAAAACCTGTCCAAATAGCCAGTACCAGATTGTAAGGGGGTCTGGCACTCTTACCTTCCCAGGAATCAATCTTTCCGGTGCTTCTTTCAATGCTGCAATCAATTGCTGTTCACAGGGAACTTCTACATAGTAGATATAGTTTCCCTGTACTTTTTCTTATCACCCCAGAGATGTAGGATTTCTCACAGGCGGCAGTGTGCTTCACTGCTCCATTGGAATTTAACCATCCCGCCTTCCTTATGGCCGGACCGCGAATTACAGAAGTATCATTGTCCCTGTCTGGCTTTAACACCGCCGCCGATTGCAATCCGGCATTTGCTTCTGCGAAACCGCTATCGCCCCGATGGACTTCATGGCGTGCAGTCGAAGGCTCGACCAAACAGGAATGCACCAGAAGAATGAGTATTCAGTTTTCAACGAATCATGAAAGCGTATCACAGCCTATAATGAAAATAGAGGATTGACCTCCACTACTTTTTTTACTTCCTGCCTTGTTTTACAATAGTTATTGACAGGATTACGTTGATTGTACCCTGGAGGATTTTCACCCCGTTTTTCAACGTAAATGTTTTGCCCTTGAGTACAGCATATTGTCGCATCTTTTACAGATAGCACGAATAGCAAAGTCCATATTATCTCGGGCAAATCTCCTGTCAATTCTATTATAAAGGAGGCTGTCTGTATGAAAGATCTTTTAGAAATTTTCTGTGGTTTGGATATTCACACAGAAAAAATTGTTGCATGTATCCTGACTGGCTCATTAGGTAAACCTACCCACTCTGAGATTCGTGAATTTACCACTTTAATTCCTGATATGCTTGCCTTACGAGACTGGATCATCTCAGAAAATTGCCATTATGTTGCAATGGAAAGTACTGGCATTTATTGGATTCCAATTTACGAAATATTAGAAGATGCTTTCTCTGGAGATATCACTTTATTAGTTGTTAATGCCCGCCATATGAAAAACGTTCCCGGCAAGAAAACAGATATGCGTGATTCTGAATGGATTTCTACAATCCGCGATATTACTTCCCAGAAAAACAGGATTGAAAAACTCCTGCAAAGTTCCGGTTTTCGTCTGTCTTCTTTTATTTCTGATATTTTTGGTGCTTCCGGCAGAAATATCATTCTACATTTGATGGAACATGGACAGATTGATTAAGATATCTTTGGATTCTTATCTCAAAACAAAAACCAGAAAACGCATTGATGAAATCCTTATGTCTGTAAATGGGACTCTTTCAGAACATCAAAAATCCTTCTTAAAAATCCTCATGTGTCATTATGATTCCATGAAAGAGCATCTTATTGAAATTGAAACTCATCTTCAGGAAGATATGCTTCCATTCGCTTTACAAGTTGAACAGTTAAATACTATCTATGGAATAAGTACAACTGCTTCCTGTGCAATCATTGCCGAAATCGGTACAGATTTAAAACTGCAGAACACATCTGTTCATGGGCCGGTCTGTGTCCCGGCAATAACGAGAGTGCCGGAAAAAAAGTACCTCTATCACAAAAGGCAATCTTTATATAAAAAGTATGCTTTGTGAGATTGCCTGGATAATTGCCGGCAAACGAAACACATATCTTTCAGCCTGGTATTGGAGAATCAAGCAGAAAAAAGGAGCCAGAAAAGCCATTGTCGCTCTTGCTCGAAAATTACTTGTTATCATTTATACAATGCTAAAACAAGGCACTAATTTTGATGAAAACTGTTTTGAAGTCAGGCGCAAAAACTGTGAGCAAAAACAACTTTCCCGTTATATACGAGAATTAGAAAAACATGGCTATACGGTTGAAGTTCAAGTATAATCCATCTTTTGTACAAATCATATTTCACTGCTGGCAGCCATTATTATGACTGCTTTATAGTGATGCTTTCATAATTGTTGAAAACATTCGTTGTCAAGGTTCAGATCTTGGCTGCGATTTTTATTTTCGTAGCAAAGTACATCACCAGAATTTCACTGGTATGATCATTCAAGATTCCGAAAGATCATAGCTTAGAATTAATTGCACGACACAGTCCGGCTATGTAAAAAGGCCGATTGGATACTCCAACCGGCCCATGCCTTATCGCTCTTGCTGTTCTTTCTATGTTTCTGTTCTTCCGTCTTTGCCCGTTCCTCAACGGTCTGCCAAATGCTGTCCATGCAATCCGTTTCTTTGTTCTCCCAGTCGGCAAACACATCCGCAAACGGACTGAGGGATTTCAGCAATGCCCGTGCCTGTCTATCCGGCAAGTCATGGTGCTCCAGCGACATCAGAATATCTTCCCGTACCGTGTGTTCATAGGTATGGTTCAAAATCTCCTCCGGTGTCTGAGAAAGTAACCATGCACGATAGGTTTCCTGCTCGGCAAACATCTTCTCATATAGGGCCGTGTTCAGTTCTT
>CAVHCX010000053.1:0-4272 GCA_963634745.1 Clostridium sp. CAG:343 | reverse complement strand
GAAGCTTATAGTCCTCCATGATTTTCCGAATCACCACCCAGGCACCGATGCGAAGTTTTCTCTCCTTGTTTCTTCTTGCATTTTCTGAAATGTACTGTAAATGAATGTTTGCATTTCCCCTTATACCAAAGAAATCAATCCGATTAAATAAGTCAGATTCAGAATAATTCCTGTCGCGATCGCAGCGATCGGTCCAATCGCCATACGCATAATCTTACGTCCGGTCATCTCATTAATCAGATAGATACAGCCACCAATCATAAAGCCGCCTGCTGCCCCTGCCGAAGTAGATGCCCCCATCGTGCAGCATGCCGCAGTAGAACCAATCAGCAATGCAAACTCAACACAGGTGTTCATTGCACTTCGGATATTATCAGACGCATCACGCATCGACGGAAAGTTTCCAAGGAATTTTCCAATCATGCCAAGCAGCAGCACTTCAACCAATATAATAGCCGCCCCTGCAATTGCTGCAACAATCGGGTTCGGGCAAATGTAACCTGCACCATAAACAAATGAAAATCCCGCAACCCCATATACTCCCGTTGTAACTGCCGTCGTTGCAATCAACGGGATAAAGCTTAATGCTCTCATGAATTCATTCGTAGCAACCGTATTTATCAGAGCAGCTGCCTTGGCAGAATCTTTCATCGCATATGCCTTTGACAGATCAAACATGGATACGTCAGAACCTGCAAAGATATGTACATTACAAGCAATTGCGATCAATGCTCCTGCACCCATGAGAAATGGAAGATTTTTTCTGATTCTTGCGGTTCTCTCCGAGAAAATATTCAAATCCTCAGCCCCACTCTTATCCTTATTTTTGAAGTCTTTCCAAACACAAAGTACCACCAGGGCGATTACACCGAACATCATAGTCCATGCATCCCCACTAATCGTAGAGAAACCAGGTCCGGCAAAACGAAATACCATTACGATTACAGCAGTAATAATTCCTGTTTTCATTCCAAATTGCATGATAATCGCAATGATAGGGAATAATGCAAATCCGGTCACAACATAAGTTCCAACATCTCCCATTGCAGTAATCATATCCACCGGCATTCCTGTCAACACCGTATTGATACCGCCAATTCCTGTCAGACAGATCAAGCCCCACAATGCACCGAGAATCGGAGCCAGCCATTTCTTCGTAGATGCGATTCCGATAATATCCGTTGCCAAAAACAGCAGCCACGGGTTCAGTAAATTCGTCACCAATGCATTTCCGATTCCGATAGATGCGATAAAACCAACACTTAACCCAAATGCAATGGACGCCATCTCACTTCTGTGCATACGTCCTTCAATATATTCCGGAATGACCGGGCGAATTCCATCATGAAAAACTGCCATTCCCATATGAGATAAAAAAGCTGTCATGGCACATACAAGCATAACAATTATTACATTCACAATACTTAATTCCATATTCTATTTCTCTCAATATTCTTTTCTATTTCCTACTATTTTCCTTCGTGTTCCAATAATACCTGCATCAACACCGGTACTGTAATATCGATGTGTGATACCGCCATTCCAAAGCAGATTTTTCCATCATTTACAAACTTCTCGATCTCTTCCTTCTTAGGTTTTCCGCCATTTTTGCATACTATACAGCATTTGCTGTACCCCAGCAGACCAATCAATATTGAAATTGCAGAACCACCTCCGCTCTCGCAGGCACCAATATAATAATCCACCTCTCCTTTCTTCAGCATGGAAACAGCTTTCATATCATTTGTAACAGTCGTCTCTGCATCTGGGCAATATTTTAAAATTTCCTGCTGCACCTCATTTTTCTGCATTCCTCCAATTGCAATCCTCATCTTCTCTTCCTCCCTTTTTCTATTTTCTATAAAAAAGATTACATAAATGAATTAACAAATATCCCTTCTCGACTTCCGTGAACTCAATATCAGTATGCTCATAAATCTTCTGGGCAAACCTTTCTGCCTCAGGATAAACAGCCTCTTCCCTGATTCCCGCAAGCACAGCGTCATCTAATGGATTTTCGTGTTCTCCGTTTAAGATACGTTGCATTGCCATTGCGATATGTGTTGTAAATATTTCCATTTTTTCCATATCTGATCTCTCTTTTTTCTCGAACATCAGCCCTATGATTTTCTTCACCTGTTCTGATACGTCAAATGTGATCAATCCTCCCTGTTCCAGAATTTCCAATCTTTCGTACAATGTCTCCATTTCGTTCCTCTTCTCCTCCTGACTTTGCAATACCGTAATGCACCATCTTGAAAAACCTCTTTTTAATTGTCTCTGTAATGATACCGGCAGGCAATTTTCATTACCAATGAGACTGTCGGTAATGGATATATCATTCTTCCAAATCCTCCATTCTAATGGGGTCTGATCCCCACTGTGGTCACTCTTCCCTTTTGTTGTAGATTGTTATATAATTCTACATAAAAAGTTTGGGCGGTTTTGGTAAGTCCACTGGTCTCTTTTCACACTCGGTCTTACTTGTTAAGTAAGGCTTTTACTTTTTCTTTGGCTTCTTCCAAATTCTTACACTCATTTAATATTTCAAGAATTTTCCGTGTCTGATTTTCTTCGGCTGTTTCCTTTAGTAATTCTCCAACATTCATATCTTCGTCCATAAAATTCTCCTTTCTATGCTTACCCATGTATTCGTTAAGTGGCATCTCTTAACCGCTGATTGTCAAGGTAGTTGTCAGTAAAATGATACAACATCATTTACTTTTCTAATGGGGTCTGATCCCAATGTGAGAATGGCACCCTTGTGATCAACTATCTCTTGAATCATCCTCTCACTCATGGTATTATATCTATATAAAAGGTGCTACCGATAGACGGCTAGGCCCTTTTCGTTAAAAACTAATCGTAAAACGACCGCTTCTAATCTGTCCAGGACTAACGGCGGTCGTTTTTGTGTGCATTTCTATGTTCTTGGTCTTCAAGCTTCCGATCCAATCTTTCGATCTTCTCACTCTGCTTTCCAACTGCAACTCCTGCTCCAAATGCAGCTCCCACTATGGTTGCTACAAGAGAAATCAGTGCAATTATTGCACCTGCATCAAGTATCATATCAGCATCCCCCCTTTCATTCACAGCTTTTGCTGCATCTTCAGGAGGGCTTTTCACATCCCTCCTTTTTCAAGAAGGGCCAGCCGCCTACCGTTTTAGGTAGCACCTTGTCTCTTACAAGACATTTTTAGATTATCAAATTTTAAATGTTGTGACAAGTGGAAAACATCTCCAGAGCTCCCCCTTCAGAAACTCTTAAGAAAGTTTATCCTTTTCTAATGGGGTCTGACCCCACTGTGGTCAACTCTGCCTCAGGATAAACAGCCTCTTCCCTGATTCCCGCAAGCACAGCGTCATCTAATGGATTTTCGTGTTCTCCGTTTAAGATACGTTGCATTGCCATTGCGATATGTGTTGTAAATATTTCCATTTTTTCCATATCTGATCTCTCTTTTTTCTCGAACATCAGCCCTATGATTTTCTTCACCTGTTCTGATACGTCAAATGTGATCAATCCTCCCTGTTCCAGAATTTCCAATCTTTCGTACAATGTCTCCATTTCGTTCCTCTTCTCCTCCTGACTTTGCAATACCGTAATGCACCATCTTGAAAAACCTCTTTTTAATTGTCTCTGTAATGATACCGGCAGGCAATTTTCATTACCAATGAGACTGTCGGTAATGGATATATCATTCGTCCAAATCCTCCAATCTAATGGGGTCTGATCCCAATGTGAGAATGGCACCCTTGTGATCAACTATCTCTTGAATCATCCTCTCACTCATGGTATTATATCTATATAAAAGGTGCTACCGATAGACGGCTAGGCCCTTTTCGTTAAAAACTAATCGTAAAACGACCGCTTCTAATCTGTCCAGGACTAACGGCGGTCGTTTTTGTGTGCATTTCTATGTTCTTGGTCTTCAAGCTTCCGATCCAATCTTTCGATCTTCTCACTCTGCTTTCCAACTGCAACTCCTGCTCCAAATGCAGCTCCCACTATGGTTGCTACAAGAGAAATCAGTGCAATTATTGCACCTGCATCAAGTATCATATCAGCATCCCCCCTTTCATTCACAGCTTTTGCTGCATCTTCAGGAGGGCTTTTCACATCCCTCCTTTTTCAAGAAGGGCCAGCCGCCTACCGTTTTAGGTAGCACCTTGTCTCTTACAAGACATTTTTAGATTATCAAATTTTAAATGTTGTGACAAGTGGAAAACATCTCCAGAGCTCCCCCTTCAGAAACTCTTAAGAAAGTTTAT
>CAVHCX010000052.1:2662-4459 GCA_963634745.1 Clostridium sp. CAG:343 | reverse complement strand
ACAGATCTCGAAAAGAGATTAAATCTTTTGAAATAAATGGAGGGAAAATAAGATGAATACAATTAATGAACTTCGCGCAAACCGCGCAAAATCCTGGGAAGCTGCAAAGGCATTCCTTGACTCACACCGTAACGAAAAGGGCATTCTTAATGAAGAGGATACAAAGACCTATGAAACCATGGAAGCTGAAATCGTAAATCTTGGCCATGAAATTGAACGTCAGGAAAAGATTGATGCCATGGAGAGAGAAATGGCAAAGCCTGTAAATACTCCGATTACTTCTAAGCCAGAGAGCATGAAGGCAGAGGAAAAGACAGGTAGAGCAAGCGACGCTTATAAGAAAGCATTCTGGAATGGCATCCGTTCTAAGTTTGGCATGGCAAGTAACGTCCTTACAGAAGGTACTGATTCTGAGGGTGGTTACCTTGTACCAGATGAATTTGAGCATACATTGATTCAGGCCCTTGAAGAGGAAAATGTTATCCGTGCTCATGCACATGTCATTACAACTTCAAGCGGCACTCATAAGATTCCAGTTGTGGCATCTAAGGGTGAAGCAAGTTGGATTGATGAAAAGGGTGCATATCCTGAAGATGATGATACTTTCTCTCAGGTAAATATCGATGCCCACAAGGTTGGTACAATCATCAAAGTTTCTGAGGAGCTTTTAAATGATTCTGCCTTTGACCTTGAAAGCTACTTCTCTTCTGAGTTTGCTAGACGTATTGGCGATAAGGAAGAGGAAGCATTTATTTCTGGTGATGGTTCTTCTAAGCCTACAGGTATTGTCAACAGTGCAACGGTAGGTGTGACAGCTGCATCTGCTACAGACATTACAGCTGATGAAATCATCGACTTGTTCTACAGCTTAAAGGCACCTTATCGTAAGAACGCCATCTGGGTGATGAACGATTCTACGATTAAGGTAATCCGTAAGCTTAAGGATGGTAACGGTCAGTACATCTGGCAGCCAGCTCTAAAGGATGGCGACTATGATACATTGCTTGGCCGTCCAGTTTATACTTCTGCTTATGCACCATCTATTGCTGCAAAGGCAAAGCCTGTCATCTTTGGTGACCTTTCTTTCTACTGGATTGGTGACAGACAGGGCGTAACCTTCAAGCGTTTAAATGAACGTTATGCAGATGTTGGTCAGGTAGGTTTCCTTGCATCTAAGAGACTTGATGGTAAGTTAACTCTTCCTGAGGCAGTAAAAGTTTTGGCAATGAAATAATGAATCGGGGATGGGCCAGTAACCTGTCCCCTTAACTTTTAAGGAGGAGAAAAATAATGAGTTACAATACAAAAAACTATACAGAACCCGGCGGGGAGAAAACCGTCATCGGTGGAACTCTTGAGTTTGCAAAGGGAGCCGAGGTCGTTGGACTTCCGGCGGCAACAAAAACAGCAGCTGGTGGTGTTTTGGCGGTTGATGATTTGGAGGATTGTGCTGCAACAGATGTGGCGGGTATTAATGCTTTTATTAATACTTACCTTCTTGCTCGCCTTCGCTCTGCCGGTATCTTAAAGTAGAAAAAAGAAATGGAGGAAGCTTATGGCGGTGACACTAGATGATGTGAAATTATTCTTGCGGGTGGATTATAGCGATGACGATACGCTCATTGAAAAGCTAATGGCCGATGCCACAAATCGCTGCATGGATATTTTAAGGGTTGATGAAAATAATAGGGCTACGCTTGATACTTCTTCCATTTCTAATTTTGATTTGGCAGTCATGTTTTGTGTGGCCTATACCTATGAAAACAGAGAAGAGTGCGATTATAAGAAACTGAACCT
>CAVHCX010000052.1:0-2518 GCA_963634745.1 Clostridium sp. CAG:343 | reverse complement strand
CCATTGGCAATCACATCAATGCCTGGAGTGAATACTATACTTGCCGGGCTTATCCATCCACCTATACAGCACAAGAAAGCGATGATATCGTGGACCATGAAAATCGTACCATTATCTTTTCTGTCAGGTCTTGCGCCAAAACAAAGGTGCTCACTTCTGTTAATTACAGGGTCCGCTTTCATGGTCAGACCTATGACATCGTATCGGTGGATATGATGAATTTTAAGAACAAAGAGATAAAGCTTAGATGCAAGTTGGAGGTAAGGCAATGAGTGATAGATGTAGCATAGATAACCTTGCGGCAACCATCATGGAGGGGCTTGAGGAATATGCCAAGGCTTCAAGTGAGGATGTAAAAACAGCGGTCAGAAAAGCGGGTAAGGATTTAAAATCAGAGATTTCCACAAATGCCCCAAAGAATACCGGGAAGTATGCTAAAAGCTGGACGGTAACCACGCAAAAAGAAACAGCTCATTCGCTGGAACTGGTGGTACATTCTAAAAATAGATATCAGATAGCCCACTTACTGGAACATGGTCATGCCAAACGAGGCGGTGGTAGGGTAGCTGCAAGGCCACATATCGCACCGGCAGAAGAAAAAGTTGTCAGCGCACTTGAAGCTGAGATTGAAAGAAAGCTTGGTGAGTAAGATGGATACGGTACTTAGGATTTTAAATTCACTGGGGATTCCCTTTGCTTATGATCACTTTGCAGAAGGGGAAAGCCCGGACCCGCCATTTATCTGTTACCTCATACCCGGAGCAGACAACTTTGGCGCTGATGGCATGGCTTATTACAAAATCAATCAATTTAACATAGAGCTCTATACCGATTTTAAGGATTTATCGATAGAGCAAAAGTTAGAGGAAGCCTTAGATGCTGCCTCTATTTTTTATTTGAAATCCGAGACCTGGATAGAGAGTGAATCCCTCTATGAGGTTTTATATACATTTGAAATGGAGGGATGATGATGTCAAAAAACAAAGTAAAATTCAATATCCGAAACGTCCACTTTGCGAAACTGACCATCAATGAAGATGGTTCTTATACGTTTGACACACCTACGAAAATGCCAGGCGCTGTATCCTTGTCACTTGATGCCAATGGGGAGCCTTCGGTGTTTTATGCAGATGGGTATGCGTACTATACGATTTCCAATAACCAGGGATATGAGGGCGATTTGGAAGTGGCATTGGTGCCGGATGAATTCAGGACACAAATCTTAAAAGAGACTTTGGATGATAACAACGTGCTTGTAGAAAATGCCACAGTTGAAGCAGAGAAGTTTGCGCTTCTTTTTGAATTCGACGGGGACGTTAGAAAGATAAGACACGTTCTTTATAACTGTATCGCCACAAGACCTACGATTGAATCTTCTACAAAGGAAGATGAGATTGAAGTAAAAACGGAAACACTAACCATTACAGCAAGCCCGCTGCAAGGTGGATATGTAAAGGCAAGGACATCGGATGATACCAGCACGCCTTATTACAATAACTGGTTTAACAAAGTCTATATACCAGGGGAGACGATTACTTATACCGTACGTTTCTTAAACTATGCTGGGGATGATGTGTTAAAGACGGTGGAAGTAGAAGTAAATGGCGATGCCACAAGCCTTGCACCAACACCAGAGGTCATTGAAGGAAAGACCTTTAAAAACTGGAATCCGGCGATTACAAATGTGACAGAAAATATGACAGTTCGACCTGTCTATGAATAAGGAGGAGAAAAATGTCTAAGAAGAATAAAGTAAAGTTTAATATTCGAAACGTGCATTATGCAAAACTTACTGTGGCAGATGATGGTTCCTATTCTTTTGGAACCCCAGTGCCAATGCCTGGTGCGGTATCACTTGCTTTGGACCCAAATGGTGAGCCTTCTATCTTTTATGCAGATGGCTATGCTTATTACACTATTTCTAATAACCAGGGCTACGAGGGTGATTTGGAGCTTGCTATGGTTCCGGATTCCTTTAGAACGGATATCCTAAAGGAAACTATGGATAAGAACAAGGTCCTTGTTGAAGATGCATCTGTAGCAACAGAAAAGTTCGCTCTATTGTTTGAATTTGATGGCGATATCAATAAAATCCGCCACGTTATCTACAACTGTAGCGCAACAAGACCGAATATCGAATCTGCAACAAAGGAAGATGAGATTGAGATTAAAACAGAGACGCTTACCATTACTGCAAGCCCGCTTCAAGATGGCTTGGTAAAGTCAAAAACAACAGATACTACAACAAATACGGCATATAACGCTTGGTATGATGAAGTGTATATCCCGTCAATTAGCTAAGGAGGTTTACTATGGCTTTAACAAAAACAATTGATATTGATGGAAAAGAGGTCACATTTAAGGCCTCTGCTGCAATTCCTAGAATCTACCGTGTGAAATTTCACCGAGATATTTATAAGGATCTAAGCGCATTGGAAAAGGGAATATCTAAAAATAAAGAGGGTGAGTCAAACCTTGATATTAATTCCCTTGAGATGTTTGAAAACATCGCCTATGT
>CAVHCX010000051.1:0-4648 GCA_963634745.1 Clostridium sp. CAG:343 | reverse complement strand
GCGCCAACAAGCTTGTCGCCTGTACTTTTATCTGTTTTGGAAATAATGATCTTGCCCTTCATGACCTGATCTGCAAAGCCAACACCTGCTTCATTTTCGATCTGGGCAGTCTTGCCATCCTCTGTGATTGAGAAGGCATAAACATTTTCGTCAAGAAGGAAGCCTTCCGGTGCTGTTTTTTCCTTTACCAGATATTTGCCGTAGCTGAGGCCTTCCATGCGGTAAATGCCGTTTTCATATTCCTTTAGCTCGCCGATCAATTTGTCAGATGTGCCACTCTGCTCATCTTTGTCACTTGTATCGGAATCCTGAGCTTTATCAGAAGAATCCACATCCAGCTGGCCGTCTCCATCCACATCTGCATAAACCTCAAATACGGCTCCAGTCAGATGATTGTCCGGATAATCCTTGTCCACCTTGGTCAGTTCCACATTTCCAACGATTGGATAGTTGATAACCTTGAGACCGATGACCTGCTCATCATTTGTAATAGACACAAAATGTCTGGCATCAGAAAGCACATAACCTTCCGGTGCGGTAAGCTCCATAACGATATAATCGCCGTAAGGAACATTTTCGAAAGCAAAGCTTCCATCCTTTGCAGAGGTTACGGTTGCAATGGCATTCTCTGCCGTCAATTCCTCGGTACCTTCTTTGAAGATTCCAAAGACAGCTCCTGCCAAACCTTTCTCGCCATTTTCTGCATTTTCATCATTGACTTTTTTACCCTCAATACGACCATATTTCAGAGTATTCTCGATGGCATTTCCATCATTTAATGTGATCGTCTGAAGGGCTGTCTCCTGGCCTGCATACAGGAATTCCACCTCATAAACCACATCACTTAAGTTGTAATGCTCATCCGTGGTCAGCTCTTTTACATAGTAGCTGCCAAATGGGAGATCCGATTTGAAGCTTATATTTCCTTCTGCATCTGCAAATGCGATCTCCATGAGACCGTCTGCCGGAATAATGCTTCCATCTGCCGCTGTAATCTCTTCTTTTGCATAAAGGCCGAAAGAAACAGCTGTGATTTCGCCGTTCATACCGATGCCGTAAGTCTCATCCTGCTCTAAGGATTTCTTTGCGGAAATCTGAACCTTCTGGCGATCATTGACGAATCCTGTCGTGGTTTCTGTCACGCTGACTTCCTGACCTGCGTAGGTCAATTCCACATCCTGGGACTCTGTATTTAATACATAGCCTTCCGGCGCTGTCTTTTCCACTACCTGGTATTTTCCAAGGTAAAGCTCCTCTGTTGTTGCGGTTCCGTCCTCACCTGTAGTGATCTCAGCTACCACCGTACCTGCTTCAGTGCGAAGGGTGCCGTCTTCTGTGTAAATATCCTCGGCTGCAATGACCTGGTAGGTAGCTCCCGCCAGATCCTTTTCCTCATAGACTGCGGAATAAATCGGATTGACAATACCTGTATTTCCTTCTTTATCTAAGATGCCTTCCTCCCCGGATACATGAACGGAAGTAAACACCTCTCCTGTTTTGCTGACTGTAATCTTACCCTTCTGGGCTTTATCGTAGGCTGTCACTGTAATCACAGGAAGATCCTCTACATTTTCATCTGCCTCGGATGTCACTGTAAAGGAAATCGATGTGGAATCCAGAACATAACCGTAAGGTGCCTGCACCTCAACCAGGGTATATTCTCCGGCATCCAGCTTCTGTGGGGTAATAAGATAGCCGTCCTCACTGACATAGAAAGTATCAATGGTCGTGAGGGTTGGATAAGTATAGCTCATGGAAATCTTCTCGCCATCTGCATTGTAGATCTCAAAGCCTGCCCCGGTAAGCGGGATGGTCTTCCCTGTCTCGGCATCCGCCTTTACCACTTTGATATAGGCACTGTAAGGTGCGTTGTTGATAAGGTACTTGTAGGTCTTGCCGTTCTCACTGATAAAGACCGTAAAGTCTTTCATAAATTCGGTTTCTTCCTTGCCTGCCACCTGATGCACGGTATAGAGTCCATAAGGAAGGTCCTTGGACCGGGCAAAGCCGTCCCCGTCACAAACAAGAGTGTCCCGCTCGGATTCTTTGGCTGCATCAAAACTTCCTGCAGATGCAAGGAATACCTGGAAGGTTGCGCCCTCTTCCGGTGTCTCGATCTGGGTGGAACCGTCATCGGAATGCTTGATAATGGAAATATTTCCCTTAATCACCTGCTCATAGGAAGAAAGATCCTGGGCGGAATTTAATTCCACCGTGTAATTTTCCGGCTCGGCTCCCACATGATACTCATTTTCGTCTAAGAGATATCCTTCTGAAGCTGCGATTTCCTTAATGGTCCAGGTATTATCACAAACATAATAATCTGTTGTAAAACTGCCATTTTCATCGGTGATATACTGGTCTACCAGCTGGCCATCATGGTAGATGCCATAGACCGCACCCGCCAGAGTAGCGTCTCCCTGGGCCGATCCTGTCTCGGCATCACTCTTTACTACCCTTACATTGAATTTCTTTAAAATGTTGTTTACGGAAGCTTCTGTAGTCTCCTTCCATTTCACTGTCACGTTCTGATCTTCCGGAACAACATAGCGGATGGCTGTATCCACCTCTTCCAGGGTATATCCGGAAACACCTGCAATCAGGATATTTTCAAAGGTTGCCACACCATTTTCATCTGTGGTTGCTGTCACATCCACATTTGCCCCGGAAGCACTGATGCCGTAAAGCCGGAACTTCATGCCCTTGGTAAATCCATCCTCAGAAGATTTTGTTACGGACAAATTGCCTCGTTTTAGGGTGTTATTGAATTTCACCGTAGCTGTCTCACCGGATTTGATGGTGACCTTCTTGGCATCCTGGGTTTCATAATAGCTGGCTGCCGCCTCGGTTACGGTATAGGTTCCCGGAACCAGACCTTCCACGGAAACCTCTCCGTTTTCACCTGTGGTAACTGTCTTGCTGTATCCATCCCCTTTGATGGTCATCTTAATACCGGATACCTTGCCATCCTCACTGGTCTTTACCATTTTCAGGGTTCCTCCGGGAGTGGATACGGTAAAGTTTGCACTTACATCACCGATATTTGCTAGCCCGGTTATTACATCCTGCACAGATGCGCTTCCATAAGGAACCAAAACTGCGCTGGCTGAAATGCCGGAGGACTTGGATACGGTAATGGTCGGATTCTTGGACAGATAGGTGTCTGATGTGAGAGTCAGGGTATTGCCTGATTTACTGATCTTCACATGACTGTCACTGGTGCTGACATTATATGCCGACAAAACGCCGTTGGTATCCTTCAAAGTCAGGGTATATTTGCCATCAGAATATTTCATCTCATAGTTGCCGGATGCAAAGCTTGGCTTTATCTTCCATTTCTGCATAGCACTGACAATGGCATTGTAAGCACTAGCCACTTCGCTGTTTGCACCGCCCTCACAGTAGGCGTTAAAGACCTGGGCATCCGCGCGGTCATAATTCCCACCGGTGTTACGATAACCGCAGACGAATTCCCAAATGATCATCTGGGTTGCAAGATATTTAGCATCTGCTGATCCCGGAAGGGCCTTTGCATTACCTGCATTCCCCAGGGCCAGAGTTGTTTTAATAGCATTCTGCTTGGCCGCTCCCAGATTGTTCCAGGTATCAGAAGCATTTGCTGTTAAAATATCTCCGGTATTCAGCCTCTCTCCCGGCTCAATACAGTAGGCTTCCGCACCGTTTGCGTAGATTCTTAATGCCGGCTTCGTATTCCCGGCATGCCCATCCATCCCGTGGGTGCCCTGAAAGGTATTCTGGAAACACACCTGAGATCCGTCAGACTGATAAACATAGGCAAATGTGACGCTGACATTTCCACTGGCTGCATAACTGGTAGCCGGCACTGCGCCAAGTACCGTCAGCATGCTTAAGGCTGCCGCAATCACTCGCTTAATTTTTCCTTTCAACATAAATTTCATTCCTCCTTAAAGAGATATCTCGTTGCTTTTGAACTTAGTTTTGGTTTGGGTCTTCTCTTCCTTTTGTGGAACAGAGGCTACTGCCTCCTTTTTCTCCGAAAGCTTTCCAAGAACGGATTCCCTGGTCTTGTAGGATTCCAGCATGGATTTAAGCTCTCCATTTGAAACCTCGCGGTATTCCTTCTTCCAGATGTTCTTTCCGTTCTCATCCTTACCTGTATTCACACTGCGGGAGATACGGGTGGATCCATCTTCCGGAAGCTTCATCCAGAGACCCTTGCCGAATTTATTTTCGTGGATCATCTTTGGCGAGATCACAAAGGATTCCCAGGGACGGTAATCCGCCGGATCCACGTTTGGAATCTTTACTTCCACCAGTTCCTTGCCGTTCTTGGAAGTAAAAGGCTCTCCCACAAGTCCCTTGCCAAATTTAATGGTTACTTCCTGCTTATCCTCCGGAGCAAAAGCTTCACCGGCCGCTATGGCAGCCTCAGCCTCCGCTACAAAATCAGGAATTGCAGGATCAAAATCACTGTAATTTCTCATAAATTTTCTCCTGTTTTTGCATAGAAAAAGGCCATCTACCGTAATGGTAAATGACCTGTGGTTTGTCATAGTATTTTGGAAAAATGCTATGAACAGTTACGATATTAAATTTTGATGTCATCCCTTATTACTTTGTCAGAACTTTTTTATGATATGCTCTCTGATTGCAATAAGGGCATTTC
>CAVHCX010000050.1:0-4655 GCA_963634745.1 Clostridium sp. CAG:343 | reverse complement strand
TATTTGCTTATCGCTATCCTGACTTTGATGTAGTTCTGGATGTTTTTCTGTCTTTCGTTCATATTCGTCGGCTCGAAGGTGACGTGAACCCAGTAATGGCTGAACTCTGAGATGACGGAATAGTCTTTGTTTTCAATTGGATTGGATGCTGATCCGAATTCCTTTTTGAAGACATAGGTCAGCATGAATGGGTCTGGCTTCTTGTTTTCATCATAACCTCCAACGATGATCTTATCGATGGCGGTATCGAAGACGTCACGAGAGAATGATTCCGGCTTCTTGCCACCATTATCGATGGCAGCTTTCCTGAACTCATTAAGTTTGGCTAAGGCATCCGCTTCGGAAAGGGATTGGAGGTCTAGGCTTTCCTTTTCCTTCTGAAGTCTTTCTTTTTCGACATTCAAGGATTTCAGTTTCGAATCGTAGACATCCTGAGACAACGTTCCATCAATGAAGGCCAATGTCAGCTTGTCTATCTTGCTTTGGTTGTTTGCTATATTTCCTTCGCATTGCTCAAGGAGGCCTCTCACATTGCTGCTTTTCATGTAATCTGCCGTTCTATCAATGAAGTCATTCAGGAAGTTCCCATCATTGTCGATCAGATGGTTATAGGCTTCAACGAAAGTGGATTTCAAAACTTCTTCATCGATGCCTTTCGATTGCCTGCAGGTGTTCTTTCCTTTCTTGGAATAGGACATGCATTGCCAGTTTCTCTTCTCGTAGCTTTTTCCGCCACGCCAGACTCTTCTGGTCAATGTTCTTCCACAGAATCCACATTCACACATGGAAGAGAAATCGTATTGGCGAGTGAATTTCATCCTCGTCCCATCGGGGTTCATCTTCCTTGTAGCGGATTTCACTTTGAGAATCTTGTTGGCCGTCTCCCAGACTTCCTTGCTGACGATGGGTTCATGATGGTTGGTGATATAGAACTTATCGGATTCGCCTTGGTTGACAAGCCTTCTTTTGGAGATGGGATCGACAGTGAACGTCTTTCCTTGGAGAAGGTCGCCTTTGTATTTCTCGTTCTTGATGATGCCGATGATGGTTGAATCGCTCCATTTGACCGAACCGTATTTTGTCTTCCAGGAACGCTCCTGGAGTTCTCTTGCGATGACGGTCGCACCGGCTCCTTGGTTATAGCGAGAGAAGATGTAGCGGACGATTTCAGCTTCCGCTTCATTGATCACGAGTTCCCCTGTCTTATCGGAAGTGTCATAGCCTAGGCAACCGGCGAAGCCGACAAGCTCGCCCTTGGTCATCTTCATCTTGAGGCCTTTTTTGACATGCTCAGAGGTGTTCTGGACTTCTTGCTGGGCAACGGATGATAAGACTGTGAGAAGAAGCTCTCCTTCGCTAGTCATGGTGTCGATATGCTCTTCCTCGAAGCGGACGGAGACTTTCTTGTCTTTGAGGATTCGGATGTAGTTGAGAGTATCGAGTGTGTTTCTTGCGAATCTTGAAATCGATTTGACCAAGATGACATCGATTTTCCCGGCCATGCAATCGGATATCATCCTTTGGAAATCCGGTCTTTTGTCGGCATTGACGCCGGATATGCCCTCATCGGCATAGATGCCGGCATTCTCAAAGTTCGGGTCGCTGGCGATGAGATTCTGGTAGTAACTGACTTGGGAGTTAAAGGAATCCTTCTGCTCATCGCTTGTGGTCGAGACACGGCAATAAGCGCAGACTCTCAGTTTGTGTCCGGGGTTCTTGTTGTTTGTGATGGCTTTTTTGGAAGCCTTGATGATCTTCAATTCTGGTGTGTATTCCATCCATCCTCCTTACATGACGTTGTCAGGGTCGTCGATTTTTCTTCCGAGCATGAAGTCGCTGGAGACCTGGTAGTCTCTCATGAAGCAGCCTTTGAGGTAGTTGTACTCGCTTTGATTGTTTGCACCGTTAGTCTTCATCTTGGCGAGAAGCTCGATTGAACGAAGGTAGTTCATATAGTCGTCTCTGTTTGTGTTTGCGTTTCTTTTTCTCTTTTTGGTATCACCCATCGATTAGCATTCCTCCTTGTTGTTTTCGTATTCTTCGAGTCTTTCCTTTCTCCACTTGGGAGTGACCTTGTCATCCCTGAGTCCTCTGAAATAGGAAAGCCCGTCATAATATCTTTCCCCGTCGAAATAGCTCATGAGGGCATCGACGAGCTTGTTCTGAATCGGTTCTTCCTTTTCGTCTTCTCCGATGGCGGAGAGAAGTCTGTTCACTGTCTCATGTCTTCTTTTCTCTTCGGCCCACTGCTCATAGAGGTCGAAGAAGACCTCGACGGAATCCTTCTCCTCATCATCGAGATATCTTTCCAAAGCGAAGATTTCCCTGCTGACGGCTTCAAGCATCAGATAGCCAAGTTGGCCTAGCTCATTCTCATAGTCGGGCATCTTATCACCCTCGATGAAATCGTTCTTTTTTCCTGGCTTGAAGCAGTCCAGTAGTCTTTCGTAGTCGTTCATTTTTTGTCTTTTCCTCCTTGTTTTTCTTTGTGTCTTCTTTCCATGGGTATCCCATGAAGAAAACGTTGGTTCTAACTTTTAGAACAAACGCTTATCCTGTCTCTAAATTCCTAGACGGAATATATCCTCAGCTGTTCATTTCCGCCTCGATTTCCTCTCTTCCTTTCTCTATGGCATCGAGGTTTCTTTGGTATTCGAGATAGGCCTCCCAGGCGATATCGGAAGCTCTTTTGGCAAAATAGAGAGCCTGGTCGAAGAGGGATTTCCGATATTGAAGATGGCATCTCTGGACGGCTTTCGGATGATGAAGAAGGGCTGTCTTTTGTCTTTCCTCTTTCTTCTTGTTGGAGAGTTCCTTGAGAATGGCATTGCCGACTCTCCTTTTAAGATTCTTCTCGAATTTCGGAACGTAGAGATAGGGCTCTGGATCGATGTTGTCGCTTTGGCAGATAGATGTTATTTCCTTATCTCTTTTGCTGGCATCTTCCATCAGTTTCCTATATGGTTTGGCGATGTATTGATGTTCCATGATGATGGAAGTGAGAGAGTCAATGTCATCCCTTATCTTATCGACGCTTTTGGATTCATAACGAAGATTCTCTTCATCAGGAAGGTTTTCATAGATGCTTTGGCAGAGCCTTCCGATGGAATCCTTGTTCTTCTCATAACTCTTGGAGACCACCTTATGGGTTTCCTCTAGGATGATGTTTCTTACTCTTTTTGCGCCTTGGATGGGTGAGAGGTAATTCTTCTCAATCGCTATCTTCAGATCGTCTACTTTATTGAGCGGAAGCTTTCCTCTTCTGTATTTCCTTCCTTTGGTCTTCCTGTCATACATGTTTGGTTCTTCCTGGAAGAAGGAGAGATGGATATGGCGGTTATCCGTGTTCTGATGAAGGCCGGCATACCATGTCGTCTTCTTTGGGTCCAATCCAACGGATTTGAAGAAAGAAGGAAGAACCTTCGTTAACAGCTTTCGAGCGTCTTCTGGGCTGTTGCAGTTCTCTTTTCCATATTCCTCCTTGAAGCTGATGACGAAGTCCCAGATGGTCGAATCGGTCTTTCTGAGTTTCTCTCGTAGGATCTTCTTGTCTTTGGCGGATACAAGACCATTGGCATCGAAGATCCCGGATGATTTCTCTTTGTTGTCGGCGTATTCGACATAATCGGAATAGGAAGAAGTCTGCCTTACGCCTTTATCGATGTAGTTGACGTAGTCGTCTTTCTTCATGGATGAGTAGAAGTCTCTTCCTTCGCTGCCTTTCTCATAGTAGTGAACACGGATGAGAACATTGGGTGTCACCTTATCTTCCATCGTAGGCTTGGCTCATCCTTTCCTTCTTGAAGAGAAGATCGGCGGGAAGCTCGTCGAAGGATCCTTTTGCGATGTCTTCGATGTAGATTCCTTTCTCTTCGGACAATTGAGAGACCATCCAGAAGATCCTCATGAGCAGTTTTTGATAAATGCTCTCATCGATTTCCTTTCGGCATTGGCTGTTCAGGATTTCCTTCAGCGTCTCTTTCTGCTCATCGAGCATCTTTTTCACAATCTGGATTTCATCCTTGGAAGAGATTTCCCTTAGAGCCTCTCTTTTGTCTAGGCCATCGTTCATCAAGGAGACGACGTAATTGGATTTCGAGCCTTTGTATCCGCTTGACTCGATGTCCTTTCTGATTCTCTCCTTTGTCTCCTGGTCTAGACCGTTGATCGTAATGTAGTCAAATTGCAATCTTTAGCACCTCCTTTTTAACACGTGAATATGTCTACCGAAAGCATTTCATGTGCCTTCACTAAATAGATACGGATTTGCACCGGGTTTGATGAGAAAATATTTTTAGGCATAGCAAAAAAGTCCCATAGACACGGGACTTTTGAGCTAAAAAATTTTTTGATTATTTCTTGCCTACGTAGCGTTTTTCTCTTTTTTGAAGGGCTTCGAAAGTGGCGAAGTTGTCGTATTCGGCTTTTGCGATGAGTTTCTTCTGCTTCTTTTTCTTCTCGGTGAGTTCCTCAAAGTTCTCAACCTTGTCTATGTAATCATGATATTCATCACAGACGCCTGGGATGGTCTTGTAGTCATCCCAGTGCCATTCTCTTAGGCCTAGATAATTGGCCTTCCCATAGACTTTTCGAAGAGTCGGCTTGCATCTGTAGAAGGGAACTTCCAAGTCTTTCTTGAACATGAATATGTTTTC
>CAVHCX010000049.1:0-5001 GCA_963634745.1 Clostridium sp. CAG:343 | reverse complement strand
ACGCAATTAAAAAAATGCCCGCCAAGACACTTCTCACAATTCTGGTGGGTGTTCGGGTTGTTCAGCATATGATTTGGGCAAACCAGCTGATAATCATGTGCTGTGAAGATAATTCTACAATTATGCTTTGCTTCTTTTCTCCACTTGACAATCTCCAGAATAATTGAAGGAGTCAACTGATAATTAAAGTTGTTGATATGGCAAACGTCAGGCTTGAAGTCATCAAGTACTTTTCTTATCTGTACTCTCGCTTCCTTGCTATAGATAGTTTTCAGGGCATTAGAAACAAGAGATAGTTTAGACTTTGAATGGAAGTCCATATCAGACGTATAAGCATTAACACGATTGCCAACGCAACGACCTTCATGTTCCATGCCGAAATATTGCACTTCATGCCCGTGCTTTTCTAACGCTTCTCCCAATTTGAAAATATAAGTTTCCGATCCACCATTAGGATAAAGAAACTTATTAATCATCAACACTTTCATTACATCTTTCTCATTTATACATTGAAATTAATCTATGTATAATGTTTCTCCTTCAACTCTAATAGTTCTTTTTTCTTGTGCGCTTTCTCTCGCTGCTTTAAGACTATCTGCAAATATTTCCAATGCAGACTGCATACCTACTAAAGCATCGTATTGATTTTGTAATCCGCTCTTATTGTACTGATTTGCATTTTCATTTTGTGCATTTACAATCGTTTGAACGTCAGTAACTCTTACCCATCCAGCATCAGCACTTGCATATTCCTTAGCATTTTTTAATGAGGCCGATAGCTGCCCCCTAAGCTCTTTAGCATCATCGAAAAAGGCCACCGTGTTTTCATCTTTTTTCACTTTTTCCCTAAACACATCTAACTTCTCTTGTTTTTTATATTTATCTTCTTTATCCATTTTGCTCTTAGGTATGCTGTTTTCATTCTCAATAAAGACGTATACAGGCACACCCTGTTGTTTTGCATAATTGTATTCTTTTTCTGTATAACTTATTTGCTCACTCTCGTCCACCGAGCCATAACGTCCGCCTATTATAAGCAGATAAAAATCGCAATCATCAATCATTTTTGTAATCAGGCTCCACTGATCACTAGGTGCTGCGTGAAATTGCTCCATACCAACAGGAATAAGATCACTTTCAAGAGCAACCATCATTGCAACCTGTCGTTCTTCTTTCAAATCTTCATACGTTGAACTTATAAATATTGAAAATTTTCTTTTATAATCCATATTCTTTCACCATCATTTCCCCCTAAAATATATCTCAGGTTCAATGCATGCATTTAGTATCTAGTGTTTACTATCTATACACCCTCAACGTCTTCTCAACCACGTCATCCCATCCATATTTATCACAGATAAACTCTGCGGCCTCTGACTTGTACTTTTCTACCTTATTCTTATCCTCTATCAACTCTTCGAGCTTTCGCCTAAGCTCCCCTACGTCACTCTTCCTAAACACAACCGCCTTATCCTCAACCACTTCAACACATTCTTCTATATCAGAAACCAAGCAGCAGTTACCGTAACTCATTGCCTCTAATAAACTAAGAGGCATCCCTTCAAGATCACTCGGCAAGCAGTATATGTAGCAATTACTATATAATTCTTCAAGCACTCTCCCCTGAACGAATCCCGTGAATATAATTCTCTCGTCATCCTCAGCCAGTTCTTTTAGTTCCTTACCATATCCAGCTGTATCAGATATTCCACCAGCGATAACTAACTTCTTATCGCTCTCAATCTCTTTCCACGCTTTTATTAAGTAGTGTTCGCCTTTTTCCGGAACAATACGGCCTAGGAAGAGGATATAACCGTCCTTCTCAAGCCCCCATCTTTTCTTAATCTCCTGTGCTTCTAGCTTCTCAGCTCTATTCACACCGTTTGGTATGAATACAGTCTTTCTACCATACTCCTTCTCGAAGTACTCCTGTACTCCTTTACTAAGCACGATGATCTCGTCAGCATACTTAACAGCGTGTTTTTCTCCTCTTTTGATAAGCCAAGAAGCAAATCTGCCCCATTTAGCTCTCTGCCAATCCAAGCCGTGGATGGTAACAATCACTCTCTTCCCACAGAGCTTAGGTAACCACGAAAAAAAAGCTGGGCCTTCAGCGTGAATGTGGACAACATCATATCCGCCCATCCCCGCTCTCAGACTACTAAAAAAGGAAGACGAAAACGCCGCCAGACCTCTATGGTCTATAGTAGGAACTTCTACTATCTTCACACCCTTATACTCTTTTAATCTCTCTACTCTTCCTCCACTTACATGTTTTCCTTTTCTGTTATAAGCTGTAACACTATGTCCCAATGCGGCCATACGCGTACTTAATTCATCTACAACAACTTCAATTCCACCCTCACGAGATGGAATCCGCTTATGACCAAGCATTGCAATTCTCACAGTGTTTCTCTCTCCTAACTCTCTCAATCCCTACCAAACAAATCTCTGGTATAAACTTTTCCTACCACATCATCCAAACAAGCATCATACCGATTGGCGATAATCGCATCGCTCATCTTCTTAAACTCTTCCAAGTCCCCCACTACTAGGCTCCCGTAGAAAGTACTTCCACTCTCAATCGTCGGCTCATAAACTACCACTCTAGCCCCTTTAGCTTTAATCCGCTTCATAACGCCTTGAATAGCGGACTGTCTAAAGTTGTCACTATTACTCTTCATGGTGAGTCTATACACGCCGACTACCACTTCCTTCTCACCAACGTACTCCCCACTATAGCTATTTCCGCCAGCCATCTTTAATACCTGGTCCGCGATGAAATCTTTTCTTGTTCTGTTGCTTTCCACGATAGCGCTGATGAGGTTCTCAGGAACCTTTTCAAAGTTCGCTTTCAACTGCTTTGTGTCCTTTGGGAGACAGTAACCACCGTAACCGAACGACGGGTTGTTATAGTGAGAACCAATACGAGGATCGAGGCATACACCATCGATTATCGACTTTGTGTCGAGATTTTTACTCTCCGCATATGTGTCGAGCTCATTAAAGTAGCTCACGCGAAGGGCGAGGTAGGTATTAGCGAATAATTTCACCGCCTCCGCCTCTGTGAAACCCATAAACAATGTGTTTATGTTTTCCTTCTCTGCTCCCTCTTGCAATAATTTTGCAAACGTCTCCGCTGCTTCTCTACTATCATCATCACAAGACACAATGATGCGAGAGGGGTAGAGGTTATCGTATAGAGCCTTAGATTCTCTCAGAAATTCCGGGGAGAATATAATATTCTTTGTGTTATATTTTTTTCTTATTGTGGTGGTGTACCCCACCGGAATGGTAGACTTTATTACCATCAGAGCTGATGGATTCACACTCATTACCATCTCCACTACATTCTCCACAGCACTTGTATCGAAGTACTGAGTATGAGAATCATAGTTAGTCGGAGCAGCGATAATCACAAAGTCTGCATCTTTGTACGCTGCCTCACCATCTGTGGTCGCCTTCAATCTCAGCTCCTTCTCCTTCAAGTACTTCTCAATGTACTCATCCTGGATAGGGCTAACACCCCTATTTATCTTCTCAACCTTCTCAGGTACAATATCCACAGCAGTAACTTCATGATGCTGAGACAATAGGACAGCTAGAGATAGTCCAACATATCCTGTACCAGCTACAGCAATTTTCAAATTGTTAAAATCTCTCATAGGCTCCCCCACTACTTGTTTCTATTTCTTCACACCATCTCCGGTGTGCTTGTTTTCTACTTTATTTACTTCTTCTACTCCGGCTTCTCTGCCGTTCCTCACACTCTCGTGTGTTCTTTGGGGTCTTTTTCTCCCACACCTCTGTGTGTTAGACACAAGCCCTTCAATCTGTGTGTTACCCACAACGGTATGTAGTTTTATGGTAGTTTTACGACATCCCGGTCATGTGCTCCTTATCTCCCACGCATCCGTGGGCGTTTTCCACACACTCTGATAATAAGTAGATACCCTTCGGTCTGCATATATCACCCTTGGCGACAATAAGGAGATACCCATCGGTCTCCCTATAGCACCCCTCCCCAGAAAATGTAGTAAATACAAGCTTTCAGCCCTGCTATATGGAGACCGATGGGAATAACATTAGCGTGGTTTTTTCACGCTAATTCATTTTTCGCACCGTCTTGGTGTGGTTTTTTTATTTTCCGTGGAAAATTCACTCCAAAACTCTGCGTAGATATATGAAGGGAAGTTTCTCCAAAGTGGTTGTGAAATACCATTTTCACTAGGCTTTATGGAAGATAAATCTTCTCATAATTGACTTGCTATATAAGCTCATCAGAGTGATATATAGACACACCAAAGAAGGTAATCATATGCAAGTTCAATTTATTACATGCGGAAAAAATACAACCGCACATCTATCAGCAAGAATAGCTTTACAGCCTATCTTGAAGACAACCAATTCATCGTGATGAGGACTGAGCATGAAATCAAACATTCTCATATCCAAATCACTAACGGGACAACCCGTTTAAAAAGTGGCGACTCTCCTCACAAGACCCGACCAAACCGTCAAGGGCGTCCTGTGTTCAGCTCGCTTCAAGCCAGGAACGCTTACCTGTATGCTTTCCTTGACTAAGAGAGATCTTGCACGCAAGAGTGTGCCCTTCGGTAAAGGCTACATCGTGACTACAAATGAAAGGTCTTATCAGGTGAAGGATTTCCACCTCAATGATTTTCCCAAATATATAGTCATGGATCTTGAGCCTGCCGATGTTGACCACCGTAATCTTTTCATTGCAGCTCGTTTCCGATAACTTCTTGCCTCCTGTAATGGGAGGCTTTTTTAGTTTAACGACATCACGGTCACGCCTCTTACCATTATGATAAGAGTCTACCCATCGGTTTCCAGACGATAGGGATATGTATAAAACCTTATATACAGAGGCTTTCAGACCTCTCGTCATCAGACCAATGGGAATACACACCTTATGTCACACACTACATCACAGCTTCATTGCTTAAGTAATTCCGTGATGTCAGCATCAGCCCCCTA
>CAVHCX010000048.1:0-5024 GCA_963634745.1 Clostridium sp. CAG:343 | reverse complement strand
CATTGGCTGCGTTTACTTTCTGGATTACCTCAAACAATCTTGGTCTTCCGGGTATGCCGTAGCTTTTCAGGGAAGGAGAAACTGCAAGACAGATAGTCTTTTCGGTTCTGCTGGCATCCGCCACAACAAGATTGGTTGTTAAAGGGTCACGGTTTCTCTCTTTGCACTCAACGGAGGCGTAGAAAGATTTCAGGTCGATGGCTATGTAGGTTCTGATTGACATCTTCTGTGCCTCCTTTCTGAGATGTTGTAGTTAAAAATTAAGCATTTAGTAAGAACATAAAACTCCTACACCGTCGGGAGGTCGATTCTGCACCCCATACAACTAATCATAACCCCATATAAGTCTATCTTTTCTTGCCCAGTAAAAATGCCATCCTCACGCAAGTATTTATAAGCCATTATATCTTTTGTTCCTATTGGCTTATGTTTTGGCTTAAGTGGCTTAATCTGGCTTATCTGGTTAACTCTTAAAAGCAATGTTTGATTGCCTCTACCACCATCGTAAGCGTGTCTTCCCAAGCCAACTCTTCCACATAATAATTCTTCTCTTTGTAGCGAGTCCACATATCTGCTAAACCCTCATCCTTTTGAATGGCTGCCAGGATCTCATCTGCCTCTGACTGTTCAAATCCAGTTTCACGCTTTCTACAAGTAGCTGCAAAAGCCTGTCGCATAATAGATGGATCAATATCCTCTCCATATTTACTCATGAGTTCATATACATCATAGAAATCTCGAAGCCTGGTATTAGCAAGACCTCTGGCTAAAATTGTCTGGAGTTTTTCTGCAAGCAAGGTTTCCAATTTGTAGGTAAGCAACGAGATTGTTCTATCTTCAAACATCAGCTTATATTCATATTCCACAGCGGAAGGTGTAATTGCATCATCTGTAGAAATATCAATCTTAATGCTTTGCCTCGTGCGCTCCAGTTTTGCCTCCAGCATCATCCGGATTCCAGGATAATCAAAATCCTCCATAATGTGCTTTACTGAGGTAATTTCAAAGATTACTCCGTCTTCAACCGGAATTTCGCAGATTTCTCTGATGATTCTTTCTGCATCCTGTTCATTTAATGGCAATGCCTTCACTATTGTATCAATATCCATAGTGGCACGCATATCAACCCCCACCATAGAAGCTACTAACATGCCGCCTTTCAGGATAAAATTATTCCGATACTTTGATAAGGTTACCCTTTCTAGAAAACGCTCCATCATAAAGTTCCGGATCAGCATCTTCGCTTTATCATTGTCTCCCAGCGAGAGATTTCTAACCTTGTCTTTCAGTTGTTTTGATGTATGAATCATACCAGCACCTCCACATATTTCATGACTTCATCACGTACTCCAAGAGCCTGTGCGTACTGAATCAATCTGGACAGCTTTTTATCTTTATCAGATATATATTCCTTAATTGCTGTCTGAAAATTCTGGACATCCGTACTTGAGCGTTCCTTGATCAGATCGCAAATACAACGTTCCTTATCATAAACTCTCACCAGGTTTCCACTGCTGGAAGGCACCTCACTCACACCAAGAGAATGAATCTCTTTAGGCGGATATTTTACCTGTAAGTTGTCATGTTTAATACGTGAGACATTAAATCCTCTGGGAACAGAAATACAAATCTTAGAATATTCCCTGTCGATCAATCCGTGAAGGTAGAGTGCCGTTTCACCACAAAAAATAATCTTTTCACTTTTTGCCTGTAAAATAAAAAGTTCATCCGGCCATACATCATCTGACATATAGATGCCTCTTGCAACTCTTTCAAGTCCTTCGCTCTTCACATATTGGGAAAGAGCTGTTCTGGATATACCTTTTTCCATAACCTGTGAAGCCATCAGATAGCCATGATTTTCTTCCAACAACTGATCCATGATCATATGCTTGCTCATTTTTCCACCGCCTTTACATTCGTTCTTAAAATATAGCATTCTTAAGAGCGAATGTAAACTTTTTTCATCATACCATCATTTATTGGACCTGAAACCATGCATCCAGATTTGCAAATTCGCTTTTCTTTAATTCTTTGGTAGCATCCGCGTAGATGTTTAAGGTAGTGCTGATATCCGCATGTCCCAGTGTATCTTGGATAACTTTGATATTAGTGCCGGATTCCACCAGCCTTGTGGTGAAAGTATGTCTCAACGAATGGCAGCTAAAATTCGGAAGTAAGACTTCTGCATCCGGGTTCTCCAAGAGCTGTGCATCATTGCAATCCCGGATAATCCTCTTGATGGCCTTGTTCAACGTGGTTTGATGCTGATTGAGTCCAAACCGATTGACGAAAATAAAATCCGTATAGCCATCTACTATAGCCTCACACTTGATCCCTGCATCCTTCTGGAACTTTCTCTCAATCTGAAAAGCCTCTTTCACAAATCCAAGCATTGGGACCTGTCTCTCACCGGCTTTTGTCTTCGGTGTGTTAATACCGAAATAGCAGCCTTTCTTTCCATCTGTGATCCGATGATCGTAATAGACCAGCGTATGATTGACATCGATAAAACCTTCCTCCAGGTCAATGTCGCACCATCTAAGGCCTGTCACCTCGCCAACACGAAGCCCTGTTCCGATCATCACTGTAATAATGGGATACCAATGCCCATAAATCGGATGATCTTTTAAGAACTTCAGCAGTAGATCCTGCTCCGGCTTGGTCAGTGCCTTTCTCTTCTCTGTCTTGAAGATATGGGACTTCTTCAGTTCTTTCAAGGCATTGTCCGTAGGATTATTGCGGATATAAGCATCGTCCACTGCCATATCAAAGACCTGATGGATCACTGTCTGGATACTCTCAATGGTAGAAATCTGAAGGCTTCTGTTGTCTGCCAGCGTATTGTAGAATCGTTTCACATCCGACTTCTTTACATCCGCCACACGCATCTTTCCCAGGTCTTCCCTGACAAACATGTTGTAAACGTACTGATAATTCTGAAAAGTATTATCCTTCAGTCCACGCTTCAGATCACGCCAAACCTCGTAAATATCATTGACGGTCTTGTATCTGGCCTCGGTCTTAATGCCATCCTGCAGGTTCTTCTGGATCTCTTCTTCCTTCTGACGAAGCTCATCCAAGGTCTTGGCATATACACGCTGCCTCTTGTGATCTGCATCTGTCCAGCGGTATTCATAACTGCCGTTTGGTCTCTGGCCCTCTCCGGATCTTAAAACGATACGGTTGCTGTCTCTGCGTTTGCTATTTTTAGTATTCTGTCCTTTTCCTGTCATAATCATGTTCTCCTTTCACGCAGGAAAAGGCGGTACTCTGCCTTTATCTTAGCAGAAGTACCGCCTATCGCGAAGTACCTTTTTTATTTTTTCAGATACATGCGTCCTGCGCTTGCTGTTTGTTTAATACTTCCCCTGTATCTTAAATGGAATAGGCTCCCTGCAGATACTCCTCAAATTTATCTGTCTTGATCAGCCTCTTATTGCCTACCCATAAGACAAATTTGCAATCTTCTCTGTCTGAGAGCTGCTTGATCTTATTGATACCGATATTAAAAACTGCCGCCGCTTCATTGACGGTTAATAACTTCTTTTCCCAAACAGGTACTTTACATGCCATGTAGTTTCCTCCTGAATCACACTCCACAGAATAACCTGTGTTCATCTATCTATTTTCCCTATTCCCTTAATCCCCGACAGAGAGAATAATCTGCTGCAGTCCGTGAATTCTATTTCAACTTCAAGTGTAAACAAGAAGCCTCATAACTTTTTCACCTTCTTTTTTCTGTCAGCCACCACCTATGAATTTCTATCCCTGTTATTACTACTAAGTTTTCTTGAATATCATGTTTACACTTACAAAAAACATCAACAATCCCTGTAAAATCAGTACTTTTCAGTGTAATCATACTTGTCAACAAGTGCCAACCAGTAGACCAAATTCGCCTCTCTTTCTCTGTCAGGCTTAAATGAAAGGAATCGTCATCTGCTCTCCCTCTGGGATTTTGACAAAGCCATCTTCGTCTGGTTCGTTGACAGATTCATCAAAATTCGGCCAGATGGGTCGCCATTCGGATTTTGCCCTGTGATACTGTCTGAAGATTCTTTCGTAAAATCATATGCAAAACTGCATACTCATTCGGATTCACTTGTGCATCAACCTGCTTGTCAGCCAGATTTAAGACAATCTGCTTCATTGCCGAATCCATGGTAAGCATCGCCAAATCACCACGTCTCAAAACTGCACCGGCAAAATCATGACATCCCTATGTGTAAAGGATATCTTCTTCAATAACGTTTAAACACTCTCCATTGTTTAATCTCATAATCAAAATTTCTTTTCTTGAACAGAAAAGGCGATAGTCTGCCGAAAATCTCGAATCCACTATTGCCTTAATGTTTCTGTGTTTTGAATCACCTTATTTCCCATTTTCCTAAAATACCAAATAAAAAAAGACAACCCACATCTCTGCAGATTGTCTTTCCTATTTCATATTCAAGTACCGCCCATCCTGGCTTAAATTAATTCCTGCACATTTCTTTGCATCGATTGGCTTAAGTTTGGCTTAAGGGCTTATCTTCTTTCCTTTAAAACCGCTAAATATTGTTTATTTCAAAGGCTTTTTCACCATATATAGTGGTTTATTTCTCTAAGGACTTCATTGTCGGGATTGCTTTTGGAAGTTCATCTATGATTCCTAGATGTCTTCATATTCCTTCACGACTATTCATTATCGCGTTTGATAAAGTTTTCAAAATCCTTCAAATCTATACTGTCTTTGTTGTCAAATTGTTGTCCTTCCGATAAATTGTTGTCACAAGAGCAAAGAGCCCTTTTTAAAAGACATCCAACTTCGAAGATAACATTTCGAAGGTTTCTTTTTTTTTTCTATCTGTCGCTTCCGCGTAGACATCCATCGTTGTTGTAATGCTCCGATGACCCATGATGGACTGAATCACCTTCAGGTTGCTTTCCTGCTCACACAATCTAGTTGCAAAAGTATGTCTCAAATTGATATTGTCAATATTACTTTACAATATAAACTCGTATATAAACGAAGCTATGCA
>CAVHCX010000047.1:0-5188 GCA_963634745.1 Clostridium sp. CAG:343 | reverse complement strand
TATATCTATTGAAAACATACGAGAAAAAGTTGTCAAGAAAAATGATACAACATCAGAATGTCCAGGGAAGGACTTGGGGGACTGTTGATGAAATTAAATGATATAGAGTAAAAAATGAAGGCAGGCGGCCAGAATTTTTCAGAAGGCCGTCTGCTTTTGTATGATCTTATTCCTCCACTGCGTCGGCGAACATCCGAACTGCCGCGCAAAGCTGCTGGGTATCCCAGTCTAAGGCATAGTTGGTGAGCATTTCAAGACGAAGCCTGCGAAAGGCAGAATACAGATTATCTGCATCTGCCCCGCTTCCATGAAACTGGTGCTCTGCCAAACCGCGGGCAACTGTAATCATAAGCTGACAGAAGAGGGAATACTCATATTCAGCGGAAAAAAAGTCAATTATATCGGAAGAAAAGGTCTGGCAAAATCTGCAAGCTTTATTAGAATAGAAGAGTAACTATCGCGTATCTGCACAGCTGCAATAAAGGTATCTGTGCGGGGATGAAATAAGGAGGATGCAGAACTGTGAAAAAAGCACAGATTATCATTGACAAATATTTCCTTACAGGCAAAGTGGACAAAAGGATTTTTGGATCATTTATTGAGCAGCTTGGAAGGGCAGTGTACGAGGGAATTTACCAGGAGGGAAGCCCATTATCTGATGAGCAGGGTTTTCGCAAGGATACCCTGGAACTGGTGAGGGAACTGCAGGTGCCAATTGTACGTTATCCGGGCGGTAATTTTGTTTCCGGCTTTCGCTGGGAAGACAGCGTAGGCCCGAAAGAGCAGCGGCCTTCCAGACCAGAACTTGCCTGGGGTGTTATTGAGAATAACCACTTTGGAGTGGATGAGTTTGTGGACTGGGCGAAAAAGGCAGATACAGAGGTAATGATGGCGGTGAATCTTGGCACAAGAGGACCGGAAGAGGCACGAAACCTTTTGGAATACTGCAATTTCAAAGGCGGAACCTATTACAGCGATCTCCGCAAAACAAATGGACATACAGATCCTCACAATATTAAAGTATGGTGTCTTGGCAACGAAATGGATGGTCCATGGCAGATGGGGCACAAAAATGCCTATGAGTATGGAAGAACGGCAGCGGAGACTTCCCGTATTATGAAAATGCTGGATCCGGAGATTGAGACGGTAGCCTGCGGAAGCTCCAACCTGGACATGCCTACTTTCGGAGAGTGGGAGTACACAGTTCTGGATGAATGCTATGATTTGGTTGACTATATGTCCCTGCATCAGTATTACGGCAATGCAGCTGGAGATACCCCGGAATTTCTTGCCAATTCCAAGGGAATGGACGAGTTTATTTCCGGTGTTGTCAGCATCTGTGATGCAGTAAAAGCCAAGAAGCATGGCAAAAAACAGATCAATCTTTCCTTCGATGAGTGGAATGTATGGTATCACAGTAATGAGGCAGATACCAAACTGGAGAAATGGATCCAGGCACCTCACCAGCTGGAGGATATCTATAATTTTGAGGATGCCCTTCTTGTGGGAAGCATGCTGATTACTTTGCTTCGGCATGCTGACAGGGTAAAAATGGCTTGCCTTGCACAGTTGGTAAACGTTATTGCCCCAATTATGACTTCGGATACCGGAGCATGGCGCCAGACTATTTTTTACCCCTATATGTATACCAGCATTTTCGGAAGAGGAACGGTACTGAATACACTGACCCAGGCACCGGTATATGACAGCAAAACATATGGAGATATTTCTTATCTGGATTCCGTATGCGTATGGAACGAAGAAGAGGATACCCTTACAATTTTCGCTGTGAACAAGAGCCTTGATGAAGATCTAGAGGTAAGCTGTGACCTGCGCCAGTTCCAGGATTATCAGGTAAAGGAGCATGTGGTGCTTTCCAATGATGACCTGAAAGCCGTAAACACAGAAGCCAACCCGAACAACGTAATCCCAGAGTCCTCTCATGGGACCAAAATTGACGGTGGCAAACTTACGGCCGTGCTTGGGAAACATAGCTGGAATATGATTCGTCTGGGGCAATAAGATGCAAAAGAGTATAATGGTCCCATAAATTAAGACACTTCTTGAGACATTTTTTAATGAATCTGATATGCTTTAATTACACAAGGAGGATTGAATATGTCTCGTACCAGAAGAAGTTTTAGTTCCAAATTTAAATCTGATCTCGTTCTCGAAGTACTTAAAGGTGAATTTCCCCAGGGTGTTGCAAAATCTGTTCTGCAATAGAACGAGAAGATTTACCAAATACATCTGAAAATACATCATCAAGCTTCAGATTGGATACAGTAAGACAATTTTGAGCACGATTCTTCTCGCCGGTAATCATACAAGTGAGTTTGAAACGGTATCTTACAAGATCGCGAAGTTCCCGGATGTCAGCAGGTGGAATAAAGGAAGGTTTAACCATACCGCACATGTAAAGATCACAGATCCATGTTTTGTGGACATCGAGTCCACAGCAATTGTTTTTAATAATTTTAAAAGACAAGTAACTACCTCCTGATATTTTATAGTCATAAGACTGTCAGTGACTGGTCATCCGGCGAGATCGAGTCGACTTCGGAAGAGATAAGTTTACGGGCTACTGTTATGCGCCACTCATTGATGCCTTAACGGATGACCGACAACATATAAAAATGCGAGGTCGCCGCTATACAGCCCCGCCACTCACCTCCACGTGTTCTGTAGTGTGTCAGCCTTATAAAGAAATCATATCAGAAGGAAACAAGAATAGAAAAGCGAAAGCTAGCCAACACGTTTCATGACGCATTGGTGTCTTTCGCAGAAAGACGGGTTATAACGATGAAAGAAATATGGAATACACTTTATAATGAGGCTTTGAAAGTATTGAAACCTCGAAAAGTATCGGAAATGCTTGAAACTGCTGGTGTTGCAGCCGCAGTAGAGTCAATTTCCGGAAAAATCTATGTTGGTGTTTGTGTAGATGGTGGATGTACACTTGGAATATGTGCTGAACGAAATGCAATTTTCAATATGCTCACAAATGGAGAAGATGCGATAAAACGCGTAGTTGCAGTTAATTGGGACGGAAAAGTATTGGCTCCATGTGGTGCTTGTAGAGAACTCATGACACAATTAATGCCGGATAAATACAGAGAGATTGAAGTTATGATGGACTACGAAAAGGGAGAAATTATAACTCTTGGAGAGCTTACACCTCGATGGTGGATTTAACAGCTCAACAAATTCCAGTTTGTCAACTTGCCCTTTGAGAGAGGAGAAATCCTTTTCTCAAAGGGGTTTTTTGATTTTAGGGCTATTGCCGGCATTAACGATTTAGAGACAAGTACCATTGGTGGCTATTATACGGCAGCGGTGCACCATGATATGCCTTATCTGACTGTAAAATAATAGAAAGCCTTGAATTTATGCAATGCATGTATTATGATAAAAGAAAACTCATGCAATGCATGAAAGAAGGGCGGATATTATGAGCACTGATAAGGATATGCAGGTTGATTATACAATTGAAGTTGAAGGATTAAATTTAGTGATTGAGTGTGATAAGAAAGACGACATGGCCACTAAATTCAGGGCATTGAGGTATCTTACCGGAATGAATCGAAGAGAATTTTCGGATTGGCTCCATATTCCATATCCGACTATGTACGATTGGGAAGCAGGTAATCGAAAGATGCCGGAATATGTCTTTGAATTAATTGCCTATAAGGTGTCCAGGGAAAAGATGGAAGGAAACATATAAAAAGAGATAGCTTTAATTTTAACGGACAAAATCCTGGACAATAAACTCGGAGATTAGGAGGAGTCAGCATGATTATTTTAAAAATTTTTGGAAGAATATTGTTGATACCGGTATGGATAATTCAAGCGATATAAATCAATTTTAGAAGGGAGAGGATAAGTCATGATCGTACAGGAATTAATGAATGAGGTGGATCCCAATAGGGTTGCGGATGCCTACATTCTGTTTGATTATCATTTTAGTAAAGATAATTTTGAACAAAGCCTCGTTGAAAAATATCAGCATATCGAAAAGGTCAGGCAAATGATTTCGGAGAATATAAGAGAATTTAAGGCATGTGAAATTGATTCGTCTAAAGGCGCATATACATTATTTGTTATGGAAACACCGGTAGACAGTTATGAAGATTCATGGAAGAAAGATTTGGATGGATTTTTAATACACGATAAAGAAATTTTACCAGTTTTGGACAAGGATTTTCGCCTCTTTAACGATGATGGCGAGGTTTTGATTAATCATTATGAATTAGATATGGAATACATGGATGTTATGGCCGGTTATAAAGTGGCGGATTCATCGATAGACCTGCTTGGAAAAGAAATTTGTGCAGCCTACATTTTATCTTCTATGTTTTTCTTTGGATTTATGAGAGAGGAACGGGAGAAAAATTTGGCGAAATTTTTTGAGGACTTAGAGGAGTCTGTAAAACAAATTGAACGCGGCAAAGTAGTTTCGCATAAATTAATTTTTGAAGAGTTTGAAGAAGAGTTGGAAAAGAAAATGTCGGAGGAAGAAAGAGCTTATCAAAAAGCCAAAAAGGATTTTGAAAAAGCTGTGGAGGAGATAGAAAATAAGCATAGACACAAAGTCTTTGCGGAAAGAGAGCAGCTATACATTGATATAATTCGTAAAGAGTACGGACAGAGGGAACATCATACGCTCTGCAAAGTATAATCGGTTCCGGTGGTTATATGCCGGAGGATGTAAGGGATGTACAGGCGATAATGGCAAGCGGAAGATGGACTTTAGAGAGTTTTATCACGCATGTATTTAAGCTGAATGAACTGGAACAGGCTATCCGTATGGCGGCGGATGTTTCACAGTCCGGCAATGTTGTCGTAAAAATGGCAGAGTAAGAAAATATACGGCATAACCTGCCCTTTGAGAGAGGACACGAATGGGAGGCAGCCGTTAAGAGCAGAACGATAAATAAATCAGGTTGCCCGTATTGCTCTCATAATGAAGTGCTTGAGGGATTTAATGCCTTAAATGCAAGAAAATTTTTGTTGACTTTTCCCAAAAAGAAAAATACAATACTTTTAAACGAGTAGCAGACTAGCGTAAATCCAGTTTTGTTGCTCGTTTTTTTGTGCATCTGTTGTCGCACATTATGAAAATATATCATGCAATTAAAAGTGTGTAGCTTATCAGCGTAAGTCCAACTTATGAGGTAAGTACACACTT
>CAVHCX010000046.1:0-5444 GCA_963634745.1 Clostridium sp. CAG:343 | reverse complement strand
GTCTCGCCCATCGTCCAGTCCAACGTTTGGATATTCATCGTAATCTGTGCCATAACACTTCGCTTTTAATGTTTACGAGTGCAAAGGTACGAGTATCGTGTGCCAAATAATGACACAGGAAAGAGAATTATTCCTTTTCCGTCATTTTTTTGACCACCTCTATTTCCTTCAACAATTGTTCGGTGGTAGGGAGATAGAGTTGATACTGGCTGGCAAGAATAGTCTTGTTGTCCTCTGGCAAAGCCAATTTTACCGCCGTGTCGTTCTTTGCCGTGCATAACAAGATGCCGACAGTCGGATTTTCCTCTGGCAACTTTTCGCATCGGTCATAGTAGTTGACATACATCTGAAGTTGTCCCAAGTCCTGATGGGTCAGCTTATGATCCTTGATTTCCAAGATCACAAACGAATGTATCAGACGGTTGTAAAAGACCAAATCCACAAAGTATTCATCATCTTCCACCAACAACCTTTTCTGACGAGCCACAAATGAAAATCCCTTGCCCATCTCCAACAGGAAGTCTGCCAAATGCGAAATGATGGCACCCTCCAAGTCCTTCTCATAATAAGAAGCCTTTTTCTCCAAGCCCAGGAACTCCAGCACCATTGGGTCTTTGATGATTTCTTGTGGAGACTCCGGTATCCGTTCCTTACGGGCAACGGCCAAGACAGACTCCTTGTCATTGCTCAACAACAGACGCTCATAAAGCATAGAGTTTATCTGTCGCTCAAGTTGACGCTTAGTCCAACATTCATTGACTGCCTCTAACTGATAATACTCTCGCTTATCCGGGTCTGGGATTGCAATTAGTAGCTTATACTGAGACCAATTCAATTGCGCACACAGTGTATTCGCAATTGGGTAAGTACGATAGAACTGCCTACACATCTCCAGTTGTCTAACAGAGAATCCACTGCCATATTCCGGCTCAATTCCTTTCGCAAGATTGCGAATCAAGTACTTGCCATACTCTGCACGATCCTTGCCTTGCTGCTCTTTCTCGAAAATGCGCTTTCCGATAGACCAATACATTTGCACACGGCAGAAATCAACACTGCGCACAGCATTAGCCCTTGCAGCATTGATGATACCTTTTATCTCGGTGATGAAGTCGCCCAAAGACGCGTCCACAACTCCATTGCTTACAATTTTCTTTGTCATAAACCTCTTTATTCGTGATAGAGGGTGCAAGGTAATCAAACTTTCTGAAAGTAACAAGAGTTTACAGAACGATTATTGCAGAAAACTTGCTATCACCCGATGCCAATAGTCCCAGGAATAGCCTACGGAAGGGTGGTTCACCGCCATCGCCTTTACTCTCTTGCCGTTAGCCAAGAGGTAATAGCCCGTGCTTACATGAGTTTCATCAACATGGATTTCCTCGCCGTCCTGCCATCGATCACCGGGGAGCTTATTCCACAAGCGTTGCCCCCAAACGATGACATACTCTGGCTGAAACTTGTCGAGCACCTCGAAGAACGCTTTGTCGGCTTGACGGTATTGTTCGCCTGTGCCAGCCTCGCGAGGTCCGCCCATCGCCACTTGCAGATAGTTGAAGAACACCACCGAGTTCCAAATCTTCATCCTCATCGCATGATCTGTCTCCTCACCCACAAGCGAACGCTCGAACTTCAGAAAAGTCCGCATCCAGTTCTGCCGCTCATTGTTCTCATCGAGATAATCCCCAAGAACGTTCTGCGTGAAGGTCATGCACTCCCGATGCAGACGGCAATCACCGCAGTCTGCGCATCCCTCGTCACAATAATGGCTCTCGCCCAATATCATGATTCGCTTGCCGAACATCCCTCCGTTGGCATAGTCCTTGCCCACGAAGGGTTGAAAGAAAATATTGCTATTCATCACTCTGTTTTGTTTCTATCATCCATGCTTTTCCACATCTTTCGATAGAATGCCTTTTTCATGCCAAACAAGTTTCCCAACAGGAAACCCAAACTAGAACCGGACGGATAAGTATGCATACTGCCACACTTCGGACATTTCACAGGAGCGGTATATGCGGTTGCGCACCACTCACAGTCCATTCCAACGAATTTGTTACCGCAATTATCGCAGGTAAACTTACAAAATCCTCTCAACATAAGATATTCTTTTTATGTTATTCACAATCATTCATCACAATTCACAAACGTCCATGTTTTCATGAAAGAGAAACAGGCGTCAACAATCCAGCCGATACACGAGCCAACCGTAGATATCCACCAAGTGACATTGTAACCAGCGGTGTGACTGGCTGCCTTAAAAAGGACATCGCCACCAAAGAGATGTCTCACCAGATTGGGCAAGAAAAAGATACCATGCACCAAACCGTCAAGCCAGCCATACAGTTCGACACCACTGATGTTGACAAACCATATTGCTGCCAACAATGCGACTATCGGTCGCCAGGGAAAGAACACAACAGCCCCGACGACACATCCTATAACTTTATCCATAGTTCTGTTCTACTTCTGATTTCGATTGCAAAGTTATAGGAACTATGTGCCAAATGATGTCAGAGCATCAATAAAAATGTCACATCGCTATTTATTCTTGAAGAACATACGTTTCAACAACCCAATGATGCTGGGAACTGGGCCTGTCGTTCCAATAAAGTCGTCACTCTCTTTCGGAGCTGGGTCTTCAAAGATTTTACCTCTCCGCCGCAGTTCCTCCAATATTTTGTTTTCTTTCTTTGCCATGTAGCCAATGTTTTTTTAAGTTGTCATTCATTATTTGTCGCAGCCATGAATTTCTTGAAGGCTATAATAAAGTTCGCACAAAATTACTACACTAAATTTTGGAAATAGCCCTACCTCCAGCATGCTTGCACAACGCATGATAAGTCTCATCAACTAACACCAATTTATTCGTACCTTCTATATGGTGCCAAGTGTAAGGTCCTAAATCCCAAGTAATTCCTTTAGCAACCAGTTGTTTCGTAGCTAGATTTCTGTCCTTTACGCTACTATTTGTCAGTCCACCCTTTAGTTCTTCTATTACAGGAGTTCCGTCAGGATACGTCTTAGCAACCTTAGTGAAATCAGGCAACCCATTTTCTCCAAATGTTACCCCATGAGGATACTTTTTATCCAATGCCACAAGGTCTTCTCTTGTAAAAATCTTGCCATTTATATTAATTTTACCACCATTAGCTGCTAATTTTTGTTCTATCTCAGGATTAAGGGCAGGATTTGCATAAAAGGTCGATCCTGCATATTTGTAATTAGGAGGCAATTTTCCTTTGTCTGTCCTAACAATCTTGGAAATATTAAAGGGCTTTCGTTGAGATTTTTCCCACCTTAAAATATTGAGCTGTGGGTTTTCCTTTATTAACTGCCCCAATGCTTTATTGTTTGTCATCTCAGAAAGCAATTTATCATACTTTTCCTTAGAGAGATGAGAACCATATTTTCGTAAGATCGCAGAATATTCCTCTGAAGCGAGCTTTCCTACCTTTTTCTTCTCTGCAGATGCAATCTCTTTAGATACCTTTTGAACGTTTTGTTTGTATGCCTTATCATGGGTTCCTTTTGAAAGGACTTTTTTAACTACAGACTTTTCTGTTTGGGCGATTTCTTTTCTGGCATTCGTCATGCCATAACGCAAGATAGAACCAAGTTCTTTTTCCTCTATCTCCTTAAGAAGTTTCTCGCGGAAGGTTCTCCTGATAATTTGCTTGGCTGTCGCCTTCTGCATGTAGTTTTTACCGATTTCTTCCGCACCTGTCTTAAAGGCATTTTCCATCATTGCCTTATTGGCGTTCTCAACGCCCTCTTTTGTCAAGTTTTTAGCCTCAACTTTAAATAGCTTTTTCGAACTCTTCAAAGCGGATTTCACGAGTTGCTTTTGTCCAAACAACAAAACAGGACAGGCTACAAGCAATACAGACAATATATATTTCAAAATTTTATTCATAATTATAAATTTGTAGAGATTGCTTCATATAGTTGCTTGCTATTTTGGTCAATGTTTTTAAAGACCCTCTCTGTGTAGAATTTCAAATATGCTTGCCTTATTTGGAAACCAATGTTCTCCATGCACGCATATTTTACGACATCATCAGATTCTATCTTTTGTGACTTGATATCATCTATTGTCATTTTGACATCGTATGCAAAGTTCCCTGCATCATATGCCCATGCCACAGCCGTACCAACCCCTCCGGTAAAGGCACCAAGAACTGCTGGAGCAACCCAATCTTTGAGAAAAGCTGTCGTCATTTCACCTTTTTCCTTTTCTGTGAATTTCTTTACCTCCTTAATGCATTTTTTTGCCAATAGCAAGTCCATTGTGGCTTGACTAATTTTTGAGTCACTCTCAAACTCTCCTTCACCTACGATATCTTTATAATAATCATTTCTCAAGACAGCCAAAGAGTCCAAATAAGTGTCTATATAGGAAGCTACGCAATCGGTATATTTATCATTGTCTATATTGTCCTTCCATATTTTTGCGAAGTCCTCGCTATCTGTTCCAAACCAGAATTTTATTTTTCTCCAATTCATGAAGCCTCCAGAATACTTGTCCATTACTTTCGACATGTCTTCCTCCAACAACGAGTCTATCTCGACCTGCATCGCAGGCACAATGCAATCCACAAAAGCTTGCTTCTGGGACAAAGCATTCTCTTTTATTTCTTGGTTGAGTTGCTCGAGATATTTTTTGCGATTGTCCTTATAGGCAGGAGTCAGCGCATCGTTTGCCGGTGTATCTTTGACCAAGTTTAGAACCGCTTTGATCGTATCAAAACTGCACAGACCAACTATAGGAACAACATTTTCCACATACAATGTATCCAAGAAAGAATACTTTTCTCTGTTATCCACAAAGAATCGAGCACCCTCTGTAGGAGACAATTCCGCTAAGGCATCTATTGCATCTTGCTGAGTAAACTTTTCTTCCTCAACTTGGGAAGAACCGGTACCACAAGATGACAACAGAACCATTACTCCTAAAAACATATGCATCATGATTTTTCTCATCATCAGATGCTCCATCAACATTTTCTTTTCCTTCTTTGTCATATTTCAAATACATCATTGATCGATACATTCACATTCGGTTGCAAAGTTATCTTATAGGTGTGCCATATACCGACATAACCCCGTAAATTTTATACGCTCGTGTTTTCTCCGTCTCTGCGTAAGACGGAGATTTTGGCCGATAGTTAATAAAAAGAAGCAAAGCAAAAGAGTTTTTCAACGAAAATCTGACTATTGAATGCGAAAAATGTGCGAAAGTTTAGCAAAACAGCCCGACAGGAAGCATATTCCGCTGAAATTTATGGTCTTTCACGCTTTCTCCGTCTCTGCGTAAGAGACGGAGATTTTGGCTAAACATTCCATTTGAGTTTTCTTATGATTTTCACGTTGGCTAAATCCATTTTATCCTTAATTCCGCAGCTAAAAAACATTGATTTTTTATAACAGTCTGAACAACAAAT
>CAVHCX010000045.1:0-5534 GCA_963634745.1 Clostridium sp. CAG:343 | reverse complement strand
GTATAATAAAGCTGTAGGAAACAAAGCGTTTCCGATAGAAGAAAGAGAGGTGTAAGTGTGAGAAGCAAGAGTCCGGAACTTATGGATAAAATAAAAAAATATGTGGAAGATTACTACCTGCAACACGGGACATCTCCTTCTACTTCTAAGATAGCCGAGGGTGTCGGCATTGTTAAGAGCACCGCCTATAAATATCTGGTGGAGATGGCAGAAAAGAATATGCTCCAGTATGACGGGAATGAAATCATCACCGAATTAACTCAAAAGATTAACAAGGATATGACACAGACCCCGATAGTCGGTTCTGTTCCATGCGGTAGCCTACAGTACGAAGAAGAGAATATTGAAGAATATGTTTCACTGCCTACGGCTATATTTGGCAATGGGGATTTCTTTATCCTTAAAGCCAGCGGTCAGTCGATGATTGAAGCCGGCATTGATGATGGTGACCTTGTGGTTGTCAGAAAGCAGTGTGTAGCCAATGAGGGCGATATTATCGTTGCCCTTGTGGATAATCAGAATACCCTGAAACGGTACTACCGAGATGATAAGAATAAGAAAATCATTCTCCACCCTGAGAACAAACAGATGGAGGACATTATCGTAGATAACTGCTCTATTCAGGGCGTTGCTTGTAACATCATCAAATCTATTTGATACGAGGAGAAACCAATGCAGAAAATTGAAGGAATTCGCTATCTGAATCATTTGGATAGTGCGGAAATAAATTACATCTTTGCCGCAGGCGATAGTCCGCCGGACAAGGGGAAGCCGGAGGTGGATACCACTTGATAAATTATATGTCGAAAGCCGAGCTGGAAGAAATCAGCGAAGGCTTAATTGCAGCTTATGCTGATAAATTCAGCAACACAATCAGTCAGGAGTCCATTGATATAGAACATTTCATTACAGAATTCTTGGGACTTGAGATTGAATATGCATCATTTGCAGAGGACGATTTAGGTAAGATTGGATTTTTGGCAGACGGTAAAACCGAACTGCTGATAAATCAGAACGGAAGAATTATTCCCTTTATATTCCCGAAAGATACCATCGTACTTGATAAGTGCCTTCTTGCAGAAAAAGAAACAGGGCGTCGCAGATTCACGCTGGCTCACGAAGCATCACACCACATCTTAAGCAAGATGTATGCTATGCCGGGTGAAGGACACTTTTACACAGAATATGACTCAGAGCGAAGCTATTCAAGAGATGAACTTCGCAAGATGCTTAAGATGGCTGAGAGACAGGCAGATACAATGGCAGCTTGTCTTTTGATGCCGAGATGTATCGTTGAGAATGCCTTGGAGAAATATACACAGTCCAACCCGATAAAGATTTACGGTAACAAGACTGTAAGTACAAGAGATAAGGCTTTTATTCGCAGAATGGCAGCCTATGTCGGAGTTTCCTATACAGCATTTTATTACAGACTGCAAGAGATGAAACTATTTGAGGAACACGATATGAAGGAATACATTTCCTATGAGCTACAGTTGGGAGGTGTGAAGCAATGAATATCCCTACTCAGATAGCACCTGAAATAGAACACAGACTGCTTCTTTCAAGAGTTGAAGCAGAAGAATTAAATGAGCGTGATATTCTCTGCCCCGTGTGTGGGTTCAGAATCCAGAGAGTTTTCTCTGATGCAACAGGACATTTCAGAGTGAAGTGCCGCAAGTGCAAGAATGTTCACGTATTAAACCTTGCTTACTTCCGCAAGTTCAAAAGAAGACGAGCCGGATGGTAGAGCGATAACCATTACAAGTAAATATAGATACGATTTCTAATCGAGTAAGCGGAGATAAGTAATTTCATTTACTAAACTACCAAGCACCGTACGAAGCCGGATAAGAGATAAGAACACTACAGTTCTATCCTCTTTTATCCCATTCGACGGTGCTTTTTTTGTTGCTGTTTACTCGATTATGCTTTGTGCAGTGTTAGGTCTTTTCCCTTACTCGGGAAAGGACCTTTATGTTTTATACCGTTTGGCAGTGCCAGATAGCTAAATACCCGTAATCTCCGAATTTTGAAACTTATCAATTTTTCAGAATTCAAAGGAGATTACGGAAATGACAAAACTTACATTAACAGAACAGGAAGAATTATTTGCAAGAGAGTGTAAACTTATCAATTTGAAATATGAATACACCGGATACACCGGAAAAGAAAAGTGGGCGATTATCACTGCTCTGACCGAAACAGAACTAACTAAGAAGTATCCGGATGAAATAACGAATTACTGTCCCTTTATTCTCTTATCAGTGGAGCAAGGGGAAGCAATTATAGAATTTCAAAACTATGAAGCTAAAGAGCGTATGAGAAATCTCAGATATGGTCATGCATTTGATATTGATGATGGAGAGTTTGAAGAGCATCATCCTGAAGTTGTTACAGAACTTGACTATGAAGAAATGATGGATAGGCAGAACGACATCAGAAAGCTAAAGTCAGCTCTACTGAAATTGAATGAAAGGCAAAAGTCGAGGCTCATAGCGTATTTCTTTTATGACAGGACTTATGAAGAAATCGCACGGAATGAAGGTGTTACAAAACAGTCTGTTGAGGAATCTATAAAGACTGCAATAAGAAAATTGAAAAAAATTTTCTAAAAAACCCTGACTTTTCGCTTTCCCAGTTCAAACAAGTGAAGGGGTTATTTGATTCCGGATAAGAATGACACTTCAAAAAATATTATTAGCGAGGTATTCAGATATGAATAATAGAACAATTTGTCGTGGAGATTTATACTACTACGATTTCGGTAAAAAGGCAGGCTCTATTCAGAGTGGTGAGCGTCCGGTGATGGTTATTCAAGCAGATGATTATAACAGGAACGCTCCGACAATTATGGTTGCAGCTATCACAAGTGTTATGAAGAAAAGGTATCTTCCATCGCATATAGAGCTTGGCGAAAATTATGGCTTAAAGAAACCATCAATGGTTCTCTTGGAACAGGTGCAAACAATCAACAAGGAAGACTTAAAAGATTACATTGGTACAGTTGATGATGAGTCCTTGATGCGTCACATAAATGCAACTTTAAAGAAGACATTTGGATTGTGGATTTATCAACCGGTAGAAAAAGAAAAAATTCGTTGCCTTTGTCCTAAATGCTTAAAGGATTATATACATCATCCTGATTATATTGTCAGAAGACTTGACCCATTTGCAAAGGCAAAATCTAAATGTGATAAATGCGAGAACTCAGGTTACGACTACATTGTCACAGATAAGAGCGGAAAGAGAGGCAATTGATTATGGCGAATGAAAAAATATATGTACCTATTTGGGAAAAATATGCACTGACTGTTTATGAGGCTGCCGAGTATTTTGGCATTGGGGAAAAGAAGCTCAGGAGAATCGTTCAGGACAACCGTTATGCGGAATATCTTTTGTGGATAGGGAGCAGGGTTGAGATTAAAAGAGAACTGTTTGAGAAGTATTTGGATGACATCATCTCGGTCTGATGTCAAGTGTGCGATTTCAAAATTCGCAAAATTGCTGGAAAATCCGTGTCTTGCTACCATATATGCAGTAAGACACGGGTTGGAAGCGAAAGGAGCATTCGATGAAGAATTATGTATATGTGCCGGGGCTTACGGAGACAGTTCAGAAGGAGGCTGAAAAAGCCAAGAAGAATAAAGAACTTTCAAAAGCACCGAAAAAGAAACCTTCGGTCACTAAGGACAGAGGTGTTATCAGGGAGAAATCAGTTGATGACCGCAACTACTCCATTCCTTTGTGGCATAAGTACGGGATGAATCTCAGGGAAGCCTCGGATTATTTTGGCATAGGTGTTGACAGGTTAAGGGAATATCTCTTTGCTCATGCAAGCGAAGGACTTTACCTGATGAACGGAAACCGTATGATTATCAAACGCAAATGCCTTGAAGAACATTTTGACAGGATGAAGGATATGTGAGGTGAGAGAAATGAATGATGAGAATTACTACGAAGTTCCGATAAAGGAGCTTGTAGACCAGTCACTATTTGCAAGCCGGAAAGAGACGGAGCTTCCTATATGGGAACGACCGATACTTACTGTTGTTGAGGCGGCAAAGTATTTTCAGATTGGCGAAGGAAATATTAGAAAATTGACGAGGGAAAAGAAAGATTTACCTTGTATCTTCTGGCGTGACAGTCACGTGTTTATCAGAAGAGAGGAATTTGAGAAATTCCTCGATAAAACAAATGAAATTTAGTGGAAAGGACAAAGATTATGGCAGTTACAAAGAAAAAAACTACAAAGAGAAAAGATGATAAAGGAAGGCTTCTCTGGAATGGAGAATCCCAGAGAGCAGATGGAAAATATGAATATAAATATCTTGACGGCAATGGAGAGCGGCGTTCTGTTTATAGCTGGAAGCTTGTTGCGACAGACCCTCTTCCAAAGGGAAAACACGATACGCCTGCACTTAGAGATTTGGAGAAATCCATTCAGAAGGACATTGAGGATGATATTCAGAGCTATCAGGCGAAGAGAATGACGCTTAATCATTTCTGGGAGCAATATATCGGAATGAAGCTTGAACTGAAAGAGTCTACGAGAAGCAATTACATCTATATGTATGACAAGTACGTCAGACCTGAAATAGGCACTATCCCGATTGATAACTTCAAGTACAGCGACATCAAGCGATTTTATATGAGCCTTATCCATGAAAAAGGATTTAAGCCAAACAGTATGGAAATCGTACATACGATTCTGCATCCGGTATTTACAACAGCAGTTCGTGATGGCTACATCAGACTTAATCCGACAGATGGAGTCATGGGAGAGATAAAGAAAAGCCACGCTTGGGAGAAGCCGAAGCGTCACGCACTTACTATTCAGGAGCAGGAAGCATTTATCAACTTTGTAGCAGGTCATTACCGCTACAAGCACTGGCTGCCACTTTTTACAACAATGCTCGGAACAGGCTGCCGAGTCGGTGAGGTTTTAGGTCTTCGCTGGGAGGACTGCAACTTTGAAGAAAATATCATCAGCATAAATCATACGCTTGTTTATCGTAAGCTGACGAATGAAAAGTGCAGATACATGGTCACAACACCTAAGACCAAGGCTGGCGAGAGAATCATTCCGATGCTTAAAGATGTGAAAGAAGCACTTACAATGGAATATAAAAGACAGCTTGAAGAAGGCTTCAACGAGAGCGTGATTGACGGTTATTCCGGTTTTATCTTCAAATCAAGATTCAATACCGTCTTCTCACCACACGAGGTTAACCGTGTGATTAACCGAATCATTAAGGCATATAATGAAAAGGAAACAGAGGAAGCCAAGAGAATGGCAAGAAAACCGCTACTGTTACCGCATTTCTCAGCTCATAACTTAAGGCACACATTCTGCACCCGTTTCTGTGAGAATGAGACGAACTTAAAGATTATTCAGGAGATTATGGGACATGCTGATATAACCACCACAATGGATGTTTACAATGAGGCAACAAAGGATAAGAAGATGGAATCCTTTGCTAACCTTGAGGGTAAGATTAAAGTGAAATAAGACGGATAAAGAAAACTGAAAC
>CAVHCX010000044.1:0-5568 GCA_963634745.1 Clostridium sp. CAG:343 | reverse complement strand
GCAAGTGTCTGCCAACAGTAACCAAGCATATCATATTTATCATCAAAGTAATTATAAAATGTTGCACGAGGATATTGTGCCGCTTCACATAACTGACCGACAGTGATTTCCTCAAAGGATTTCTCGGACAAAAGCATAAACATTTCTCTACTAAATGCCCCAAGCGTTCGCTTTGCTCCTTTTGTTAATGGCTTTGTAATATCATATTTCATAACTGATTCCTTTTGCAAAATTCAATATTTGTCCAACTTTAAACAGGTAGGTTCATTTGTCACTTGTTTTGTTGCCGGTTACAGTATAGTATGAAATCAAGAATTTTACAAGCGTCCAAATTTATTCACTTGTGTAAAGGAGAGTGCTTTTATGAGTATTGCAGTTATAACCGGAGCGTCCTCTGGACTCGGTGCCTGCTATATTGACGCTGTTACAAAATTATTTCCTGAAATAGATGAACTATGGCTGATTGCCCGTCGTGAAGAACGATTAAAAGAAGTTGCTGTGAGATATCCAGATAAACATTGTATAATTATTCCTATGGATATGACTGATATGAGCAGTTTCAAGATATTGGAAGAAAAATTGAAAATCACTAATCCGCAGATAGAAGTTTTAATAAATGATGCAGGTATGTCAATTGGTTCTTCTTTTGAGGATATGGCACTTGAAAATATGCTGAAAATCATTGACCTGAACTGTAAAGGAGCAACGGCAATTACAAAGGTGTGTTTACCGTATATTATAGACGGCGGTACAATTTTGGAGGTATCCTCAACTTCTGCATTTGTTCCTAATACAAACTTAATCGTTTATTGTGCATCAAAATCCTATGTATCCGCACTTTCTCTTGGACTGCGTGAGGAACTCAAAGACAGACGCATAAATGTATGTGCTATGTGTCCCGGATTTATGCTTACAGAAATGACAAAACCCGGACTTACAAAGGGACAAAGCCGCCTGCCTGTAATTGACCCCAAAACTGCCGCCTTGAAATCGTTAAAAGCAGCCAAAAAAGGCAGCGCCGTTTACACTACCGGAGCATTTTATAAATGCTACCGATTACTTGCAAAGCTTATTCCGCATACACTTCTTGTTAAATTTACAGGTCTTGGATAAGGAGATAGATTATGATTTTATTTTTTTCAGCAACCGGAAACAGCGAATATGTTGCCAAAAGGATTTCTTCCGAAACAGGCGACATTACCGTTTCCATTACAGATTGCTATAAAAAACAACTTTTCTCATTTGATGAGAAATACAAAACACTTGGTATAGTAAGCCCCACATACTCTTGGGGATTACCTGTTATCGTAACTGAATTTTTACAAAGATTAGATTTAAGCCACAAGCCTGACTATATATTTTTTATTGCAACTTACGGAACAACTCCGGGACAGACCGGAAAATTCGCAGATAATATTCTTGCTCCTAAAGACCTGCCATTGTCCGCAAAATTCAGCGTGAAAATGCCGGATACTTGGACTCCGATTTTTGATTTAAGTAATAAAGAAAAGGTTCAGCGTATAAATGATAGTGCCGAACCTGAAATTGATTATATTATCAAGCAAATAAAGAATTATACAATAGGGGATTTTATGAAAAATAAACTGCCTTATCCGCTTGCAAAGATAGGCTATAATATTGAATATGATTCGATGCGTAAAACAAAGAATTTTTCGGTTGAAGATGGCTGCGTTGGGTGCGGATTATGTGCTAAAAACTGCCCCGTTTCTGCTATTCAGCTGAAAGACCGCAAGCCTGAATGGATTAAAGAACAATGCGTAATATGCCTTTCTTGCTTACATCACTGTCCTGAATTTGCTATTCAATACGGCAAAAACACAAAAAAACACGGACAATACACACATTTTCTCAAATTTTAATATATACCCCTATTCTGTTCCCTTTTCTTCATTATCCTGTTGCTGAAGATAAAAAATTGCCTTTTGGGTTTCAATCTCCGCTTTCAGGTCTTCTTTTGTCGGCAGGTATAATTTGTACTTGGAAGCAAATAATTGTTCATTGCCGTGCATAACAGAATAACGGGCAATATCATCGTCTGTATCGGAACAAAGAACAATACCGATTGTTGGGTTATCGCCCTCACTGCGTTTCAGTTCATCATACATACGGATATACAGATCCATCTGTCCTACATCTTGATGTGTTATCTTCTCTGTTTTCAGGTCGATGAGGACAAAGCATTTCAGTATGTAATTGTAAAACACAAGGTCGATATAGTAGTCTTGCTTCTCCGTATGAATATGCTGCTGCCTTGTCACAAAAGCATATCCCTTTCCAAGCTCCATCAAGAATTTCTGCAAATTGGAAAGGATACTTTTCTCAAGGTCACTCTCTGTAAAGTCTGTATTTTGAGAAAATCCTAAAAACTCTGCAACTACCGGATTTTTGATAAACTCCAACTTATCATTCTGATACGGTGCTGTCAATTCCTTCATTTCACTTTCTACAAGCTCTTTTTTCTGAGTCCCCAGCATACGGTAATAATACTGAGAAGATATATTCCTTTGTAAAGTACGGACACTCCAAGTCTGTTCTGCGGCTTCTTTCTCATACCAGTCACGAGCTTTTTTATCCTCAACTTGCAAAAGTACACGATAATGAGTCCAAGATAACATTGGCAAAGATTTTGGATTCACTGAGTCCAAAATCTCCGGAAACTCTTTATAAAAACGAACAAACTTATACAATGAACTATAATCAAAGCCAGTTCCTTTGAACAAGTGCAATATTAACCGCCTGATATGCAGCTTTTTGTGAGGACTCAATAATCCCACACATATCATTTAAGATGTCATCGGTTTTAACAAAATTATCCATAAAACTATTTTGACCGATTTTTTCCAATTTATTCTCCATAGCCATCGCTCCTTGGAATTTCTAATTACTTCTTGAATTTATATTTTCCTTTTCCATAACCGGATACTGGTTCAATAATATCTGCCTGTACCAAATTGGAAAGAAGTTTTGAAGCACCTGAACCTTTCAGCTCAAGAATCTCCATAACTGCACTTCTTCCAAACACTTTATCAAAGCCAAACTTTTCAAAGAGTCTATGGATATGAACCGTCGTTTTTACCGAGAAATCACTACCTTTTTCGGAAAGTACACTTTCAATATCCACTTTTCCGTCTTGAATGTCCACTTTTTCATTCTCAATGTCCACTTTTGCATCTCCAATGTCCACTTTTTCTTCATTCAAAAGTCCACTTATATGAAGATTTCGATTGTGAAGCTCATTTTTCTCGTTCAAAAGCAGATTTCTGAGAAATACTTCAAGATACTCTGTTGTTTCGTGAATACCTTTTTGCAGGTTCGTATAGTTTGCACGGACAAGTGCATTTCGGAAATACCACGCATTCTCCGCAAAAATATCATTGGTTGCAGAGAACCCAAGTGTCCTTAAATATTTGATGAAGAACACTGCTGTTGTTCTCGTATTGCCTTCCCCGAAGATATGAATTTGCCACAACCTTGAAATGAATACTGCAAGATGATGGATAATCTCGTCCATAGAAAGTCCTTTATAACTAAAATCCTTCTCCTGCGAAAAATCATATTCAAGTGTCGCTCTCAGTTCGGACGCACTGCCATACATAACAGTTTCCCCATCAAGCACCCATTCTTTCTTTGTAATATTGTAATCTCTAATCTTTCCGGCGTGCTTATAAATCCCCTGAAAGAGTTTACGGTGGATAGAGATATACTCATTTGGCGAAAATGAAAATGCTGATTCAGAAAGAATTTCAGCAATACGAGAAGATACCTTATCTGCTTCTTCAGTGCGCTCATCATCAGTGGGACGTAACGGTCTTTCTTCATAATAACTGTCGATAAGGCTCTGTGCTTCTTTTATCGTGATTTTGCCTTCAATATTCTGAATGGCAGTATCAATCAAATATTTAGATGGCTTAAGTCCATCCACCGCTTGAAGTCCGATTGCCGTACTCCAAGCATAACCCTTATGAGCTTTATCCGGTTCAGACTCTCGTAAATATTCCTTAAATGGGTCTTTTTCCATGTCCACTACCTCGATTCATAGTCTTATAATTCTATCTTACCTAATTTTTGCAACCATCTGCACAAATTCAAAACTATACTATTTACTCTTCTTCGCATCAGCCGCCGCATTCTCAATCATCTGCCTATACTGCTCTTTCAGGCTTTCCGGTCCGAGTATCTGCACCTTGCCGCCAAAGCCAAACAGCCAGCCGAAGAATGTCGGGCTTGCCGATACTTCCGTCTTTATTCTAAATGAAGTCATGTCGTAGGCAAGTGTTGTGACATCTTCCCCAAAACGGTCAACCATCACCTTCATCAGGCTGTTATCGCACCTTAAGTCAGCCTGAACCTTCTCGCCTGAAAACATAAAGAAAACTTCTTTTGTGTAATTCTCAATGTCAAAATCATCAGGCATTGGGATAATATCCACCTTTAGCATCTTCGGTCTTGTTGCAATTCGGTCTACTCTGAAATTGATAACCTTTCCCTGTTTTTCAGAATATCCGAGAACATAATAATAGTCTCCGCACCAGAGAAGCTTATACGGACTTAGCTTATACTCCTCGCCCTTATTTTTAAGAACCTTCTTCTTAAGCCCTGTGTAGTCGTAATACTGGAAAGAAATCTGCTTGCCGCTGTTGATAGCTTCATTTATCGTATCAATAATGTAATAAATCTGCTCATTGTCCGGCTTTATTCGATTAACCACATAGTTATTTCTCTTAAGCTTCTCCACCTGACCTTTGCTTGTCATTGTATGTATCTTCTTAATCAGTGCGTCGCTTTTCTTGCTGGTAATGAACTTAGAAGACTCCACTGCGTCAATCAGCAGCTTAAGCTCCGGCAGTTCAAACTTGCGGCTTGCCACAAAATATTTGCTCTGGGTGGAGTGAATAACAACGATATCCATTCCGAACTCCTGAAGTGCGGCAATATCCTTGGTTATGGTAGTCCTGTGAGCGGAGATTCCAAATTCATCTTTTAATATATTGATTAACTGCGTTGTTGAGAGCATATTGTCCTCGTCAGTTCTCTCAAGCAGTATCTTTTGTAAGTATAAAATTCTTGGTTTTGAGTCCATTGCTTTCCTTTCTTGGCTACTCATACATATCCTTAAACAGCTCTCCCTCAATCTCACTAATCTGTCCTACGGGAATAACTGTACCGTCTGTCATAATCAAAATGCGTTCATAGTAATCTATCTTCTTCACGATACCGGAATGTGTAACATATGCTCCGCCGGATTTCTTTTCATCAGGCACAAAATAAGTAATCTGCACCATCTGCTCAGTGCCGAGATTTTCAGCAATGATATTCAGCTTGTCATTGAGAATAGCAATTACTTCATCGCTTAAAACCTCTTTCTCATCAGTCAGTCTTGCCGTTTCCTTGATAGCCGCTTCATGACCTGTCAAAGCCGCAAACGGTGCAAACTGAGCCGCCCTGTCTTCAAGGGGCATTCGTGGATGTCTCGATGAAGTCGGATGTGGCAGATTAATGATGTCATCGTATTTGTGTTCGTCTTGATAGCTCATTTGTCTGCCCTCC
>CAVHCX010000043.1:0-5961 GCA_963634745.1 Clostridium sp. CAG:343 | reverse complement strand
TCAGCTCGTGTCGTGAGATGTTGGGTTAAGTCCCGCAACGAGCGCAACCCTTGTCCTTAGTTACCATCATTAAGTTGGGGACTCTAGGGAGACCGCCGGTATAAGCCGGAGGAAGATGGGGATGACGTCAAATCATCATGCCCTTTATGTCCTGGGCGACACACGTGCTACAATGGTCGGTACAAAGAGAAGCAATATAGTGATATGGAGCAAAACTCATAAAGCCGATCTCAGTTCGGATTGTAGTCTGCAACTCGACTACATGAAGCTGGAATTGCTAGTAATCGCGAATCAGCCATGTCGCGGTGAATACGTTCCCGGGCCTTGTACACACCGCCCGTCAAACCATGAGAGCTGGTAATACTCGAAGTCGGTATCCTAACCGTAAGGAGGGAGCCGCCTAAGGTAGGACTAGTGATTGGGGTTAAGTCGTAACAAGGTATCCCTACGAGAACGTGGGGATGGATCACCTCCTTTCTATGGAGAAAGAAATTAATCGACTGAATAAGTCGGCAGTACAAATAACCAAAGACTAGAGGAATGAATTATTTAGAGTGTGTGAAGAAATGCGGAAGGAAGTTTAGAATCTGTTTAGTTTTGAGAGATTAGATGAGAATCGAATCTCTAAGAATTGTTCTTTGAAAACTGGATAATATTAAATAACATGTTCTTTCTGAATTAGTCGTGGTTTCACAAAGAGTGAAATTGCGAAAATTCGAAAAAATCATTTAAGATTTAAAAAATAAACGCAAACTTATAAAATTTACGAAGAGTTAAGTTAATAAGGGCGTACAGTGAATGCCTTGGCACTATAAGGCGAAGAAAGACGCGACTACCTGCGAAAAGCTTAGGGGAGCTGGAAGTAAGCATTGATCCTAAGATATCTGAATGGGGCAACCCGTTGTGAGTCATATCACAACATCCATAAATGAATACATAGTTTATGAGAAGAAATACCCAGGGAATTGAAACATCTTAGTACCTGGAGGAAAAGAAAGAGAAATCGATTCCGTCAGTAGCGGCGAGCGAAAGCGGAGGAGCCCAAACCGGACATGATCCGGGGTTAGGACCACATCGTGAGATGATTACATGCGAGAAGAATTGCTTGGGAAAGCAAACCATAGAGGGTGATAGTCCCGTATTCATAGGTGTGTAATACTCTAGTGGTATCCAGAGTACGGCGAGGCACGTGAAACCTTGTCGGAATGAGTGCAGACCATTGCATAAGGCTAAATACTAGATAGTGACCGATAGTGAACCAGTACCGTGAGGGAAAGGTGAAAAGAACCCCGAGAGGGGAGTGAAAAGAATCTGAAACTGTATGCCTACAAAAAGTCAGAGGGCGTTAAAGCCTGATGACGTGCCTATTGAAGAATGAGCCGGCGAGTTATGATATCATGCAAGGTTAAGTGGAAGACACGGAGCCGAAGCGAAAGCGAATCTGAACAGGGTATCGAGTATGATGTCATAGACCCGAAACGGGATGATCTAGCCATGAGCAGGTTGAAACTGGGGTACAACCCAGCGGAGGACCGAACCGACGTTCGTTGAAACGCCCGCGGATGACTTGTGGCTAGTGGTGAAATTCCAATCGAATTCCGTTATAGCTGGTTCTCCCCGAAATAGTTTTAGGACTAGCGTTAGAGTAGAGTATATTGGAGGTAGAGCACTGAATGTATGATGGCCTCATCTAGGGGTACTGAATGCTATCAAACTCCAAATGCCAATATATATATCTGGCAGTCAGACTGTGGGAGATAAGTTCCATGGTCAAAAGGGAAACAGCCCAGACCGTCAAATAAGGTCCCAAAGTTTATGCTAAGTGTTAAAGGATGTAGAGACGCTTAAACAACTAGGATGTTGGCTCAGAAGCAGCCACCATTTAAAGAGTGCGTAACAGCTCACTAGTCGAGTATCTCCGCGCCGAAAATTTACCGGGGCTAAGCATAACACCGAATTTACGGATTAAAATTTTATTTTAGTGGTAGGGGAGCGTTCCATATGCGGCGAAGTCATACCGGAAGGAGTGGTGGAGCGTATGGAAGTGAGTATGCCGGCGTGAGTAACGAAACTGGGTGAGAATCCCAGTCACCGTTTGACTAAGGTTTCCTGGGCAAGGTTCGTCCACCCAGGGTTAGTCGGGACCTAAGGCGAGGCTGAGGAGCGTAGTCGATGGACAACAGGTTGATATTCCTGTACCCGTATATATGCGAAGTAATGACAGAGAGGGCTAATTCTTCCACCTACTGGATGGTGGTCTAAGCGAAGTACCTGACACATTGGCAAATCCGTGTGTCATAAGGGGAAAGCGTGATGGGGAGCGAACGGACTTGTCCTAATAGCGAAGAGAATGATGCCAGCTTTCGAGAAAAGTTGCTAGCTTAAGTATATGCGGCCCGTACCGAGAACGAACACACGTGGTCAAGGAGAGTATCCTAAGGTGAGCGAGTTAACTATTGTTAAGGAACTCTGCAAAATTACTTCGTAAGTTAGCGAGAAGAAGTGCTGCAGCAATGCAGTCGCAGTGAAGAGGCCCAGGTAACTGTTTAACAAAAACACAGCTCTATGCTAAGTCGTAAGACGATGTATATGGGGTGATGCCTGCCCAGTGCTGGAAGGTTAAAAGGAGAGGTTAGCGCAAGCGAAGCTTTGATCTGAAGCCCCAGTGAACGGCGGCCGTAACTATAACGGTCCTAAGGTAGCGAAATTCCTTGTCAGGTAAGTTCTGACGCGCACGAATGGTATAATAATCTGGGCGCTGTCTCGACAATAGACTCGGTGAAATCTTAATACCTGTGAAGATGCAGGTTACCCGCGACTAGACGGAAAGACCCCATGGAGCTTTACTGTAAGTTAATATTGAGTATTTGTAATTCATGTACAGAATAGGTGGGAGACTGTGAGACTAGGACGTCAGTTTTAGAGGAGTCGCCTTTGGGATACCACTCTTGAATTATGAGTATTCTAACCTAGGTCCTACACGGGATCGGGGACAGTGTTAGCTGGGCAGTTTGACTGGGGCGGTCGCCTCCCAAAGAGTAACGGAGGCGCCCCAAGGTACCCTCAGCATGGTTGGAAATCATGCATCGAGTGCAAAGGCATAAGGGTGCTTGACTGCGAGACAGACAAGTCGAGCAGGGACGAAAGTCGGGCTTAGTGATCCGGCGGTTCCGAATGGAAGGGCCGTCGCTCAACGGATAAAAGCTACCCTGGGGATAACAGGCTGATCTCGCCCAAGAGTTCACATCGACGGCGAGGTTTGGCACCTCGATGTCGGCTCATCGCATCCTGGAGCTGGATTCGGTTCCAAGGGTTGGGCTGTCCGCCCATTAAAGCGGTACGCGAGCTGGGTTCAAAACGTCGTGAGACAGTTTGGTCCCTATCTGTCGTGGGCGTAGGAAGTTTGACAGGATCTGTCCCTAGTACGAGAGGACCAGGATGGACATAGCAATGGTGCACCAGTTGTCACGCCAGTGGCACGGCTGGGTAGCTACCTATGGAACGGATAAACGCTGAAAGCATCTAAGCGTGAAACCGGCCTGAAGATGAGACTTCCCATTCGCAAGAAGTAAGATCCCTTGAAAGTTACAAGGTTGATAGGTCACAGATGTACGTGCAGTGATGCATTTAGTCGAGTGATACTAATAGATCGAGGACTTAAGATTTGTAAATTTAAAATAAGACTAAGCGGGAGAAAGAACAAATAAAATATTATCTAGTTTTCAGAGAACGATTCGAAAAAAAGTCTGGTGGTGATGGCGCGGTGGACACACCTGTTCCCATCCCGAACACAGAAGTTAAGCACCGTAGTGGCGAAGGTATCCGTAAGGACAGAATAGCGAGCTGCCGGGCTTTTTTTTTACTATTTTCTAGGAGATAATATGAATAAAAATATCTTAAACGAACAAATTAATTTTAATGATGAAGATATTGAGACTAAGTTTTCTTATTTCTCTAAATATTTTAAAGATAAATGTTTAATAAATTTAGATAAAAATATATTATCCAGGTTGAATTTTATTAATGAAGATGGATTCTATAATAAAGAAGCTTTTTTATTAATGAATGATAATCCTTTTACTTTACTTAACGTAAATATATATGATAAAAATAACAAATTAATAGATAATAAAGATTATGCTTCTTTATCTATTATTGAAATATTAGATCATTTATATTCAATATATAAAGATAAATATGAAGAAGTTATTATTGATCGTCATTATAAAGATATTAAAGAAGAATTACCAAGAATTCCTTTCTTAATTATCTTAGTTTATTCTCTTATATATAAAGCATGGGATAGTAATGAAGCATTTATCATTCATTTTTATGATGATTTAGTGAGAATTGAATTTGATTTAGATGAAAATTCTTCTTTTAATAACAAAAATAATTATGATGATGAAATAATATCTTCTCCTTTAACTTCCATTACTAATTTATTTATCCAGCTACATAATATTTCTACTATTTGGAGTGATAAAAATATTATTGAAGAGATATATAAAGGTTATAAATATAAACCAATGTTTAATATTTCTAAAACAAAAGCAATAATTAATATACCATCTTTTAATTATGAGCCTTCTTTTACTTATGACCAAAATAAAATTATCGACTGTTTATTAAAAAATGGTGGAATAGGCTTAACTTGTAAGGAAATAGGTTTAGAAATTCATTATTCATATAGAAAAGTTACTAGAATTATTAAAAAATTAGTAGAAACAGGCATTGTAAAGAAGGGTGAAGGCATGGTTGCAACTAAATATTATTTATAAATAGCCTAAAAAATAGTATTTAATTTTCTAATTTCTTAAAATTTATAAAAAATTGTTCAAATTATAAAAAAAGTTGTTGACACATAATATATGGAGTGCTATTATTAATAGGCAGTCTGTTGAGCGAGAGCTAAACAACAGAATCTGATCTTTGAAAACTAAGCAGAAATAAACAAACAACAACGTCAATTTTTTCACAATAAAACCAGAAATAATTTTAAGCTAGTATATAAACTTTTTGAGAGTTTGATCCTGGCTCAGGATGAACGCTGGCGGCGTGCCTAATACATGCAAGTCGAGCGAGGTTCTTCGGAACCTAGCGGCGAACGGGTGAGTAACACGTATTCAATCTGCCCCAAAGACTGGGATACCATACCGAAAGGTTTGCTAATACCGGATATGAATGAGGATCACATGATACACATTTGAAAGTTCCGTTTGGAACACTATGGGATGAGAATGCGGCGCATTAGCTAGTTGGTGAGGTAACGGCCCACCAAGGCGAAGATGCGTAGCCGGCCTGAGAGGGTGATCGGCCACAATGGAACTGAGACACGGTCCATACTCCTACGGGAGGCAGCAGTAGGGAGTTTTCGGCAATGGGGGCAACCCTGACCGAGCAACGCCGCGTGAATGATGAAGGCCCTATGGGTCGTAAAATTCTGTTATAAGGGACGAAAGGTAGTTATAGGAAATGATAATTGCTTGACTGTACCTTATGAGAAAGGAACGGCTAACTACGTGCCAGCAGCCGCGGTAATACGTAGGTTCCAAGCGTTATCCGGAATTATTGGGCGTAAAGAGTGAGTAGGTGGTTGCTTAAGTCTGAAGTCAAATACAGTGGCTTAACCATTGTTCGCTTTGGAAACTGGGCAACTAGAGTGCGGGAGAGGTGAATGGAACTCCATGTGTAGCGGTAAAATGCGTAGATATATGGAAGAACACCAGTGGCGAAGGCGATTCACTAGACCGATACTGACACTGAGTCACGAAAGCGTGGGTAGCAAATAGGATTAGATACCCTAGTAGTCCACGCCGTAAACGATGAGCACTAAGTGTAGGGAAAACCCTGTGCTGAAGTTAACACATTAAGTGCTCCGCCTGGGTAGTACGTTCGCAAGAATGAAACTTAAAGGAATTGACGGGGGCCCGCACAAGCAGTGGAGCATGTGGTTTAATT
>CAVHCX010000042.1:0-6660 GCA_963634745.1 Clostridium sp. CAG:343 | reverse complement strand
GCCTCTTTCCTAAGCTGCTCTATTAGCCAGCCACCGTCCACATCGGTTAAGGCTGTGTACCAGGCGGAGAGGAAAAACCTCTCCAACCTCTTTATCTCGTAATTCCTCCCTCGCTTGTCTATCTCTCTTTCTTCTCTTATCTCTTTTGCTTCTTCTCTTGTTCCTCTTATTTCTTTTTTCCCTCTCTTTTCTCTTGCCTCTACTTCTCCTGCTCTTATCTTTTCTCCTATTCTTCCTTCTCCCATTCCATTTATTTCTTTTCTTCCTTCTCCTACTTCCCTTCCTGCCCTTATCGCTCTCCGGTACTCTTTTATATATTCCTTTGCGGCTGATGCCACTATGGCATTAGCTAATGCTTGATATGGTTCGTACATATAAACCTCCTGGTTTTATTTGTTCTCTTGTTCTTTTGTTATCTTGTTCTTTTTACTTTTCTGCTTCTCCGGTTTTCCCGCTTCTCTTCTTCCCTCGTTCTTTTTTATATTTCTGCTTTCACCGCAGCAATCATTTCTTCCTGGGTTACATCTTTTTGTTTTAGCGCACTCATAATTCGTTCATCAATCGTACCCTTCGTGATGATGTGATTAATGACAACCGTTTCAGCGCTTTGGCCCTGCCGCCATAATCTGCCGTTGGTTTGCTGATAAAGCTCCAGCGACCACGTAAGGCCAAACCAGATGATAGTGGATCCACCGCTTTGAAGATTAAGACCGTGACCTGCACTAGCAGGATGGATTAAAGCGACTGGGAGTTTTCCCTCATTCCATCTTTGGATGGAGCCCTCACTATCTATCTTTTCAAACTCCACCTTTATTTCTCTTAACCTCTTCTTAATCCGGTCCAAATCATGCTGATACCAATAAGCAATCATGACAGGCTTGCCATTGGCAGCCTCAATCATATCCTCCAAGGCATCCAGCTTTCTGTCATGAAAGACGAACGTCCTCTTCTCTTCGTCATATATCGCACCATTTGCCAGCTGGGAAAGCTTCCCGCTTAGCACACCGGCATTGGCAACGGTGATTTCTTCTCCACCAAGAGATACCACCAGATTGTCTTTTAGCTCGTTGTATTTTTTCTTTTCTTTCTCATCCATCTCTACGGTGTATTCGCTCATCACCTTCTCAGGCATTTCCAGATAATCACCAGACTTCATGGAAATCGTTATGTCAGATATTTTCTTGTAAATCTCCTCCTCGGCAAAAGGGAGAGGCTTATAAGAATAAACAACGGAGCCATTCATCTTATCCGGCTTGAAGTAGGAGAGGCGGTATCTAGTTATGTACCTGCCTAACCGTTTTCCAAAGTCCAGCAGCTTGTATTCTGCAAATAGGTCCATCAATCCATTGGGCGCTGGCGTTCCAGTCAGTCCTACAATTCTTTTCACTCCTACTCTTGCTTTCATCAAAGCCTTGGAGCGTTGAGACTTGGGGTTCTTGAAGGAAGAAAGCTCATCAATGACTACCATGTCATAGTCGAAGGCTATCCCCGACTCTTCCACCAACCACTTCACCTGCTCTCTGTTGATAACATAAATATCCGCTTTCCTAAGCAGCGCGATTCTTCTTTCTTTTTCACTCCCCACAGCTACGGCCACTCTTAGATTTTTAAGATGGTCCCATTTCCTTACTTCCGCAGGCCAGGTATCCCTTGCCACCCTAAGTGGCCCAATAACCAGAACCTTTTTTACTTCAAAGGAATCAAACATTAGGTCGTTGATAGCGGTAAGGGTAATCACCGTTTTACCTAACCTAAGCCCATATCAAGAAGCACAGCAGCTTCTCTGTGACTTTTAATAAAGTCAATTGCATATCTTTGATAGTTATGTGGTATGAACTTCATTGGGCATCACCTCCTTTTTTCTTCATCTTTGCCATTTCATCTATCTCTTCTTTCTCTTCCATCCCATCTCTCCTTCATCTCTGCCATTCCTCTTTTTCTTCTCTGCTTTTCTGTCTTTTTGTTTCTTCTCTATTTCCTCTTTCTCTTCCATCCTGCTTTTCTTTATCCTCTTTCTCTTTCCCCTCTATCTCATCCAAAACCTCATCAATCTCATCCACTCCATCTATCACGTACACCTTAAAACCCAACTTCCTAAAAAACCGATGTCTTGATTTTTGTAGTGGCCGGGGTACCTCGCCAGGGGCCTTCAGTTCGGCCATAGCGAACTTCCCCTTTGGTAAAAATACCAATCTATCTGGTACTCCAGCATATCCGGGAGACACCCACTTCGGAGCTATCCCTCCTCTGCTTTTCACTCTTTGCACTAATTTCTTCTCTATGTCCTTTTCTATTGTTCTCACCTCTTCTTTTTCTTCCACCTCATCCTCGGGGTGGTGTTTTTGTTTTATTTGTGGTGTTTCCTCGCCACCTTTTTTTCTCTTCACCTTCACCCTTTTATCCCCTCACCACCCGGCACCTGAATGACTATCGTTTAAAACGAGGGTCATTTTCATGCCTGGATGTGTGGGGTTTTATTTTTGTGGTGGTGTTTTATTTGTGGTGGTTTTTTATTTGTGTGGGGGTGTTTTTTTGTGGTGAGGTGGTTTCCTCACCATCCTCTGGGTGGTTTTCTCCCACACCAGCCTTATGGTGTGGTTTTATTTTTTTGCGGTGTTTTCCACACCAGCCTTATGCTGTAGTTCCAATGTTCCAAAAGTGCCTAAAATCCCTTATAACCTATATACCTATATTCCTATATACCTATATACATATATTTCTATATATAAGGTATTAAGGGTTATTCTAAGAACTAAGGAACTAGTTGGTGTGTTTGCCCCTAAAATACTGGGTTTTTAAAGGTTCCAGTTTTTAGTTCCTATCCCGTTCCCACATTTCCTTTTTCCTCTAGGAACTGGTTCCCCTGATTCAAATGCGTTCCTATTTGTCTCTTCACCCTTTTTTCTTTTTCCACACCACCTTGTCGGTGTGTTTTTTATTTTTTGTGGTGTGGTATTTTCCCACACCAGCCTTATGGTGTGATTTTATTTTTTGTGGTTCCTAGGTTCCTGGTTCCTAGCTCTTTTTTGTATTTATATATTTGGGTTCCTAGGTTCCAAAAGTACCCAAAATTCCTTATAAACCTTAAAACCTATATTCCTATATACCTATATACATATATTTCTATATATAAGGTATTAAGGGTTATTCTAGGAACCATGGAACTAGTTGGTATGTTTATGCCCTAAAATACTGGCTTTTTAAGGGTTCCTATCTTTGGTTCCTATCCCGGTTCCAATATTTTGGTTACCTTCTAGGAACTGGTTCCTATCTGGAAAGCCGTTCCTCAATTTTCCTTCTGGGAACTTTTCGCCCGCTTTTTTTCTCCTCACCACCACCTTTTTCTTCTTAGAAAAATTCATTTTTTCGTTGGGGAGGTCACCACCCCTCTTTTTCTTCTTAGAAAAAATCACTTATTTTTCTGGTGGCAAAAATATAAACTGAGCTCCATACTGTTTTACTTTTCTCTTCCTAGCCTCTTTTACCCAGCCAAGTTTAATAAGGGAAGATATGATGGTCGCAGAATCCAACCGGCTCATGCTGGATCTATCTTTCCCAAAACACTCGCACCAGATTTCAAGAGTGCACACGCTCTCTCTTTCCTTGACACCATCACTTCTCATACCTTCACCACCCAGCCAATTTCTTCTGGCAAATAAATCCTTATTCTCCCAGTCCTCTGGCAGCTTAAGCTCTAAGAAGTCATTGATAAGGCCTTCCTTTTCATCAGTCTCCATGGCATGGATTTGTTCTTCCTTAGCAAGAGCCTCTTCCTCTTTATTGAGGTAAAGCTTTTCCCCCGCTTGTACCCTCACAAGCACTTCAGCCCAGATTTGCTTTACATCCTCTTCCGTTAAATCCCAAGATTTCTTCACACCCGTGCCAGGTGTTTCAACCGGCCAGAAACGTCGGCCACCTGTGGTATCTCTTAGATACCCGCTTTCAGCGTTGGTTGTGCCAATGAAGATACACTGGCGTGGATGTTGCGTTGTCCTGCGGCCAAAGGCTGCACGGTAGATATCGTTTTGGCGTGATAAGAAGCCTTTCAGTGTTTCCTCTTCTGCCTTTCTTAATCCCGCCAACTCGCCAATCTCCAAAATCCAATAACCTTGCAACTTTTCAGCTGCGGTCTTTGAATCCTTAGTATCGGAGAGGATGAGAGAGTCAGAAAACCACTCTCCCGCTAATTTCTTTATTAGCGTGCTCTTGCCCACACCCTGACCACCATTTAAAACAAGCATGGTGTCAAATTTAACACCGGGATGGTAAACACGTGCTATTGCGCCGCACAGTGTTTTTCTTGTCACCGCCCTTGTGTACGCATTATCCTCAGAACCAAAATAATCGACTAGAAGAGTATCCACTCTTTCAATTCCATCCCACTCTGGGAGGGCACTTAAATATTCTTTGATTGGATGATAACGTCTATCGTCCGTTATCTTTGCCACTGCCACATCATAGTTGGTGCGGGAGAAAGTGCCGTAGTTATCGTCAATATATGAGATAAGCTGTGCGTCGTCTGCGTCTCTCCAAAACTTAGATGGTGCGTCCCAAGGGACCTTTCCCTTAATCTCCATCAGGTCTGATTGCTCATTAAATACAATGTTCTTTAATGCAGGGTCGTTCTCTAAGATGAGCTTTAGGTTGCGCAGAGTGTTCTTTAAAGAAGAACTTCTCTTCTCATATTCCAACTGGCTCTTCCAGTCATCCCCTTCAAATTCCTTTGAAGCCTGCTCCTGTCTATCCTGCAAGATACCCTTTTTAACTTCTGTATCCCCAGAAGCAAAATCGGCCATCTGCTTAAAGCTTTCTTTCTCATCACCCGGGAAGCGATGCACCCGGTATAAATCAAAAGCATTAAGAAGCTTTCCTGATGCCGGGTCCGTGGCATGGTGGGAATATACGTATTTCCCTTCTATAACCTCCACACCATTTGCTGTTGTTCCTTTTATATAGGAGTAGCGGTTAGGTGTCGTGGATGGCGCGTAGATGTCAGATAACATATCCAGCACGGAGTAAATAGAATAGGTACGGCAAAACGCACCAACGATTCCATCCTTACCAAGTGGATCCGCTACCTTCTTTCCCTTCTCATCTTTATTAGCATCTTCCGAAAACTTATAAGGTAGAGATGAGACATCCTTCCAATTTGGATACCGTCCCAAATATTCATCTGGGTTGAGTTCCGCCCCATCAAACTCCTTACATACATACTCCCCATCTTTTGTATGCACCGGCCAGTACATAAGCTGGTGTGGTGTAAATGAGCAAGTATCGAATTGTTCGATTCCCAATTCTCCAGCTAGCAAGCGGGAGATGGCATGAAACTCATCCGGTGTAACGTCCCTTGTTAAAGGGATAATCATTCTTCCTCTCGGTGCTGCTGGCGTGTGTGAGCATGTCGTATAAAAGAGCGATTTGAACTCATGCAAGAGTTCGTACTCTTCTATAAAAGAAGGATTCAGCTCATCCCCATCTAGGATGATGAGGCTTCTACTTACCACCTCGTCCTTTTTCCGTCTTGTACCTTTTAACTTGCCACCTACGAGACCGCCAATGTCTTTGGCAGCGTCGCGGTCGGCTTTGCCTAATGCTTTGTACTGAGCTTGCGTTAAAGCCAGGACTACTGGGTTTTCCAGTTTATCCTTCAACTCTTCAAAGCTGATTTGTTGCGCAGCCCATTTCAGGGAGTTCCTGGAAGGACCCACGCTAATGTCGTATTTACGCATTTTTGTTCTCTCCCTTCTCTATCCTTGTTTTTCTTCATTTTTTACCTTCATCTTCTTGTCTCCCTTCATTCCTCATCTCTCTTCTTCACCATCCTTCTTCACTTTTCACCTTCATTTCTCTTCTTCAAAAAACCTGGCCTTTATGCCTTTATTACCGGCATAGGCTATTTCCGCAATCATGCCGCTTGTGATGACATCTCCAAAAATCCAAATCTCATCACAGCGTTCAAGTAGAATCAGATCCATCTGAAGCGCCAGCTCTCTTTCGCTGCCCTCATCAAGAAACTGAGGAAATAAAAGATGTGGCGCGATTGGCACATGGCCTTCGTCTACCGCAAAGCGGCAATACGCTTTGGCTCTTTCGGTATTTTTCTTTATCTCCTCTACTTTTGGAGAGTTCTTTATCTCCTCTACTTTTGGGGAGCTTTTCATCTCTCCTTTGTATGGAGAGCGCTTCACAACTCCTACCTGTGGGGAGCTTTTCCTTACTCCTCCTGAGTACGGAGAACAAATATAAACAACCATCTATTTCACCTCCTATTTATCTACGCAGGTTTTTATGTGCGTTTTTCCACGGATTTTTTATTTTTTTTACTTTTTTCTTTTCCACTGCCCTTTCTTTGTTTTTTATTTCTTCTCCACTGCTCTTTTCTTTATTTCTTCTTTTCCCTCATTCCCTCTTTCCGGCTCTTTCCTTCTCTCCCTTTTCACTTTTCGTGGAAAAAACCACCCACTTTCCCGCGTAAGAAAGTGAAGGTGTGAACGCCACAAGAAGCAGTGTGGAACACGGCTCCACAAAAAAATTTAATTTTTCGTGGAAAATCACCACCAAAAACCTGCGTAGATGTGTGAAGGAGTTAAGAAGCCTTCGTGGGAAGCCACCAAGATGGGTGGTGGGAAGAACCACCAGAAAAGTGGTGGGAAGCCACCA
>CAVHCX010000041.1:0-7299 GCA_963634745.1 Clostridium sp. CAG:343 | reverse complement strand
AGCGGCAAGCCGGAAAAGGACTTTCTTTCAAGGTCGTACGAAGCATCTGATGCAGACTAATGGCAGCGTGCGAAACAAGCGGGGATTGTTTTTATTGCAATACGCATGACTTCGCATATTTTGCAATAAAAAAGCGCCGTAGAATCAAGTCATCATAAAAGGATATACTTATCCTCTTACGACAGACTCGCTTCGTACGGCGCTTGGTAGATTATCCGATCAATGACCGGCTCCGCTTGCTCGATTAAAAGTTCGTTGTTGTTCTGGTTCCTTATTCAGTTTTATCTTTTCGTGCGAAATGCAGATCCCATATATCCGGAAAGCCCTTCCGCGTATCTCTTCATACGCCGGAAATATGCCGGACTGAGAGCCCCCGCAAATTTGCACTTACCACATCTGACATAAACCGGTTCGGTCTGTGTCAGCGGTACATCCGTCACCTTGAACCCGCATACAGGGCATCTCATATCTCTGGAGCCTTTTTCTTCGGCTTCCTGAAATGATATGAGAATCATTCTCTGCACTTCCGGGGATGGTGTCGGAAATCTTGGGTTGAATTTCAGTGCCTCCATCGCTGCCATTACATCTCCACTCCCTTCATCATGTTCGCTTCGATATATTCATATACAGGATGGTAATCCAGCATCTGAAATGTCTTAAGTCGGATCATGAGTGCCGTGAAAGACACTCCGATCTGTGCTGCCATTTTATTTATTTTAGTCCGGTCTTCCGAAGCCAGTACGCTGTCTCCGTAAACCGGAAGCCTGTTTCCCCGTTTTATCTTCAGCGGTGTTGTGCCGTTTGAGAGGAAGCCGATTTTGTCATAATCATCCTCTGCAAACTCTTCATAAATAACTTTCAGTCCTAATGAATCAGCCAGTCCCTCTATGTCCACACACTTGGGAAGCATCTTCATTCCTGTTTTTCTAACATAGGTCATGACAAGCCCTTCTCCGAGTTCGTCAATCTCCCTGTTCGGAATACATTTTTTCAAGATGTGTCCACCTCCACTTTGGTCGGCTCGATGTACCATGATGAGCCTGACCGGTATATGTATTTTTCCGCACTACCGATTAATACCGTGTAGCGAATTCCTTCATATTCACCGTCAACTGCTTCGCTGACGTGGAGGGTTCTGGTAATTTTCCAGAAACGACCGTCGGGCAGCTTTAATCCCAACGGCAGAACAGTTCCATCTTCATAGCATTCACATCTGACAGCTACAAACATCCTGTCCATTCATATCAATCTCCTTGTCTTATGTCTGCAGCTAAAGCTGCAGCAATATCGACACAATCTTTAAAATCTACATCTCTTTGATGACATGACTTAAGACGCCCTGGCATACAAGTTCATTTACCAGGATCTTTTTATCTCCGTAGACAGCTTCATTCATATATTCCAGAACTGCCTTGTGGCTCTTCTTATCAATGCCGCCATAACGCTTTAAGGTATTCTGCTGATTTTCATCCAGGGCAACGATAATATCGCCAACTTTGGGTGCAGCATCCTTACGAATGACCAGGGTATCTCCTGCTTCAATACCGGCATCCTCCATGGAATCACCCTTGGCCTTCAGGATGAAAAATGGTCCCTTGCCAAAGATTGCTGTAGGAAGCGCTGTACGGTACAGAAGATTCTCCTCTTCCAGTGCCGGGCTGCCACATGCAATGGATCCCACTGCATCTACAAGCTCATGATCCACCATGATCTTGTCCAGATCATCATAGGAAACCTGGCCATCCTGATACCGGATCATGCCTCTTTCATCCATAGCCACCAGATAATTATAGGCTGTACTCCGTACAACGCCTACTGCCTTGGCAATCTGGGTGGTGGAAGGCATGGCACCTGCATTCTGCAGGTAGTAATCACTGATATAATTCTGAATTCTATCCATTAATTCCGGATCCTTATGCCTCATAAGAAATCCTCTCTTTCTAAGCCCATTACTTGAGCAGATTGCTTTCGATAGATTCAATATAAACCATAATGATTCATAATGCAATACTTTTTTCATCGAAAACAAGAAGGTGTCACATTGCAGTGACACCTTCGACTATTTTTATTATATTTCATCTTCTGATGGCATTCCCCGGCCACATGGAGCCAACATCCAGGCTACTCAAAATATGGAACCTAACAATTGTAAGATAATTTAAGAGGATATTCGTGGCAATCAATACTACCGAATTTTTCATTCAATGCACTTTTACTATGTATTATCCTTCAACCCATAACACTGGTACAACATATCTGTCATTTTTTGCTTATCTGTTCCTCTTATACCCAAGGACTTTAAATCCACTGTTTCATCAGTTATTTCAGATAAGAATCTTTTCATATCCTCTGCTATTTCCGTGCTAAGAGCCTGCCTTGTATCGGCTGTGATTAACTGTGCTAATCGGAACACATCGTTTTTATGTTTCTTTATATTTTTGCTATCAACCTGCTCTCCATTCAGCTTGCGTTCCTTTAAATCCAGCCACGCTTTCGCCTTAAATGGTATCAGGCAAGTCGGACTTAATACCGGAATGCCATCAACTATCATTTGTCCGGTTTTTAGCAATTCATAATACGCTTCATTTAAAAGGATTGCCGACAAACTGGAGATTTCATCATCTATCGGAAGCGGTGTGAGAACTGCATCATCTTCCAATATAATAAAATCTGGATTTCTGGAAAATATTTCTATCATATATGGATATTCTTTGCTTTTCGGAGATGTAAAACGATAAAACTGTGCATTTCCAGTGCTTTTATTCAAATGCTCATATCCTGCTTCTTTGACATACTCCCAAAAACACCTGCCAAACTCCACTGTTATGGATTCAACAATCAACACAATATCTACATCTTTTGTAGCACGAAACGGTAATTCTTCGTTTTCCATAATCAAATCACAAGCTGTCCCGCCGATGATGATATATTGATTTTCAAAGCCCTGAAATCTTTCTTTAAATTTTGTAAATCCGTTGACCATTACTCCTGCAACCTTCTTTCCTGCAATTCATCCACTGCTTCCTCAATTCTTTCATCGTTTGTATCTCTAAAAGATAAAACAACAGAAATATCATCAGCACTGTTATCCTCTGAAAATTGTTTTGGGTTATATGCCCATAATTCAAGTCTGACCTGCTTATCTGGGTCTATCAATTCATCAGTCAGCAAGGTTTTATCATAATCTTTCTCACTAATTGCATAGGTAACAACTCGGCTTGGATTTAACATTGTTTTTTCAGAAAGTGCCGTTTCCCCCGCAAGGGCCATATTTTCTGTAACTTGCGTCTTATCTATATATCCTGCTTTGCGGACAGGAGTCGTCAAATATATTTTTGCTTTTTCAAATAATTCATCTCGCTTATATTTTGACTCAATAAACTTGTTGACACCGTCTTTTGCTACAAGAAACAAATCCGTCGCTTCCAACTGCTTTACTGCTCTGGTCAATGTCATTGCTGTAAATGGAAGCACTTTTCCGGCTTCTGAAATATACAATCGTTTTTTCTTACTATACAGATAAAACAAAAACAACTGCTGCGTGGAGTAAACAAACTTACCCGTCAGCTTTTGGGGTTCTTTCTCATCAGAAAGCAATGTTCCGATGAAAGGAAGAAAGACCTGCTTATCCGTAATAAACGGTATGTTATTTTCTATAAGGCTTTTTCTTCGATAATTTGATACCGTTGCAAGTTCAAATACAACTGGAACATTATCAATCTGCTGTATTTTTGTAATTTGCTTTTTCAGTGCTGGAAGTGTCGCAAGTTCTTCTGTCGGAACAAGTATTATACAACGTTTGTTTCCAATATACGCTGTTTGAAAATCATAACTTCCTGCGATATAAACAGGCAAAGAAGCCTGATGATTCCATGCTTCATATTTTATAGAAATCCCGAATACGCTTGTAAGCATATTTCTCATTCTCCTTTTAACTCAATTTCTTTTATTTTAACTTAGATAATGTTATAAATCAAGTTTTTGAGTTATTTTAAAATCATGCCATTCCCAGGTCCTGTGAAAATGCTGTTTTTTCGCTTATCCCTTATTTTCGCCGTTTTTCTTTGTGTAGCAAACCGTGATTTCGTCTTAGTCGTACCCGCTATTGGAAGTTAACATTAAATTTTCAGTTTCTGATGACATTAAGCGGCCACTTGGAACCGATATCCAGACCATTTTCTGTCAGCCAGGCATCTTCTACCGTGACCTGTTTTTCCTCTCCGGACTCGTTTACCAGAGTAACCGATACTTTCGGACCTTCTCCAGGCAGGCGTTCCTCACAGCCATAATCTCCATCAAAAATATGTTTTATCTTCCATGTTTCAGAAGGATTCTTCACACCGCAAATATGTTTTTCATAGATGGAAAGGTATTCTTCTTCCACTTCTTTAAATGATCTTAGCGTATATTTCAGCTCGATATGAATTTCTGGTTTCTCACTTATCTGTGGTTCTCCAAGAAGCTTCTTAAGATCGTACCAGAGCATGGCATTGTCAATTTCCTTAAGCTGCTTCTGCTCCTCCTCTGTCAACTCTGTCCCAAGAAATTTCTCATAGATCAAACTCAAAAGTTTATCCTCTTGCTCACCATAAGCCGGAAGGGATTTCTTAAACGGTCTGGGGACGTCTGACATATAGCATTCGCTGGCATCATGAAGCAGGCAAGCCAGAATCATTTTCTCTGACATTCCCCTAGCCTCGGCTTCCCTGGCACAGCAAATACAATGCTCTCCCACAGACCAGAACGTATGCACATGACCATTTCCCCGACAAATTAGGGATAAGGCATGGGCAATATCCTGAATATCAATAACAACCGGATCCGGATTCAACGGTTCAAAATGTTTTCCTGTGTAAGTTATAATATAATCACTCATACGCCTTAGAACTTAACTACTTCCGGTTCATGAGTGAATGAAGAAAATGTTGCTGTGGCATCTTTGAAATAAAATACCTCTGTATTTCCATCATCTGCTTTGTACATCTTCTGAAGGGATGGATAAGCATCCAGCATGGACTGCCTTGCCTCGTTTCGATCATCCTCTACCAGCTCTCCTCCCACGCGAAGCCACTCGCCATTCTTAAATGCGCAGATTTCTGCCTTCGGATTTGCATGAAGCTGCTTGGATATATCCTTTACTTTACCTGTCTGAATATACAGCTTGCCTTCAAAGATATGAGCCGTGCCAAAAGGTCTGACTCTTGGCTGGTCACCTTCTACTGTTGCAAGATAATAAGTTCCTGCTTCTTTTAAGAATTTTTCTACTCTTTCCATGTTCGTTGTCTCCTTTACACAATCGTTTTTACTTATCGTTCTAAGAATTCCTTGCCAATTTTGAAATGATATTTCACAATGCCTAAATCAACTCTTGCATAAGGCCCTCTTTTGCAGATTACCTTGACGCTGTCATCAGGCATCAGTTCAAAATAAAACTTCTTTACACCCAAATCTGTATATTCATATTATTTCCCATACTTTTCTATCCATCTTTTATGCTCTAATTCTCTATAATAATCCCTGTCCGCGGAAACCTTATAAGCCTCACAATCCCGACTGATGAAACCTTCTCTTTGGAATACCCATAATAATTGTCTTCCGGTTTCATACCCAATACCTGAAATCTTGGAAAACCATAATGCATTATTTTCGATTAGCTCAACTATATTTCCAATCGCCGGAAATCCTGCTCTAAAGAACATCTGCGCCTGTGATTTACTTACACCAACCAAAACATCCGGTGTCTTATCTAGCAGTGTTGCCTGCTTTAATAAGCCTCGCTTAATAAATTCTTCCTTAAGTTCAGCAATTCTTTCATTATTATTTCCTGTATGACCATTAAACCCTTCTGAAATCCAGACCAGTATCTCCACTTTTTTTAGATGATTGATAGCCTGCCTGCAACGTTTACTTGCTGTGGTTTCTGAGCAAAAGTTTTGCTTTCCTATTTCGGAAAAAGTCATTCCTTTTTCAAAACGTGCTTCTATGTAACCATGGCGTTCTGACTTTAATGTACTGAGGGCATATTCCAAGCCTACTACCTGATCGTCATTTAAAGTTGTTATTCCAAGTCCAAGTTCCTTTAAGAGGTTCGCCGGATAATCTACTTTTTTCTCTTTCTTTGTTTTTTCTGTTGGCATACCCACCGTGTTTCCCAGGATATGCTTAATCTGCTCTGCCGTTGCAATTGGATAGTTTTCTATCAAATGCATTGCAATTCGTTTCCCTGATTCTGTGGGAGTCTCATTATATGCACTTGTTACATGATCATAACCAAAGATGTGCTCCGGCGTAGAATAAATAGCAATTGGCCAGCCACAATATTCGCCCTTCTTATTTTTCCTTTGGCGAAAATCCCTAAGGCAAAGGTATGTCTGCATTTGAAGGCTTGTAATGATTCCTTCAAATCCCTTCTCGCCTTCTTTACCATACCCTGCGGTCTGCTTTAACTCATTTGTATAATATTCCTTTTCAGAATTCTCTTCTGCAAACAAGTCCATTATCTTCTTCTGCCGCCTGGAAGCTTTTTCATCGTCCCACAACGCATCGAAGTCGTAGCCATCTCTCCTATAATTGACAAAATACGGAAACCATTCCTTAGAAATAAAGCCAGCCTTCTTGTCAAAAAATTTGCCATAAGCAACTTTACCGCTCCTGGCTATAATTTCACGCCACTTCCATGGATCTCGCTCCGGATCTTCACACCACCAGTATTCTGGTACAGTCCTTTCCTCAAGAGAAAATCCCGGAATTTCGTTCTTAAAAAGTGGCAGAAAGCCAATCTCGTTTATATATTCAATTGCCTCTTGGGCAGTATGTATGCACTCCGGATCATTCCAATCCACGCCATACATTACCCATGTACCACTCTCGTTACCCATTATTTCCCGTACTTTTCCTTTTTCTGATATTTTTCCAACTCGACCACTGCCTCAGCATAGGCCTCATTTATTTCTTTTTTAGACATCGTTTTAGCAAAGCTAAAATACTTGTCATAACGCTTTGATACTGTGGAAAAAATTCTGTCAATTGCACTTCAGGAAACAACACAAGGTCAGCTCCCTGTTCTGATGCCATCTCAATTTCTTGTAGACTTCTATCTAAATTTAATTCTACATTGCCGGTATTTCTTCCTATGCCTAATAGTATGCCAATCTACGCATTGCTTCTTTCGTCTTTATTCGTCATCACCCGGAAAGCCGTTATAAGTCATCGCATTCCACCTTGCATTTACGGCCTCCAAATCCTTTTTCTGCATAATCCGATTGCGGTCGCTCAGGATAGCCAGCATCTCATCTGCCA
>CAVHCX010000040.1:0-7543 GCA_963634745.1 Clostridium sp. CAG:343 | reverse complement strand
ACAGAAGGATGCTTTCTTCTTTTTTATTTTTCCTACTAAAATTTTACCCTAGCTTTTCGAAAACTATTGAAAAATGCGTGTAAAAGTAATAAGAGGGAGCTGCCGCTTAATGCGACTGTTCCCTCTTTGTTTTCATGTATAGGGCTATTAATAATAAAAGTCCTATTACAGATATGCATTTTCCGGCGGCAAGTCCCGGAGCATGGTAGCTGATCCGGATGTTATGCTTGCCTTTTGATAATTTGCATCCTAAAAATGCAGTATTTACTTTTTCTGCTTTTACAGACTTTTTATCCACTTGAATCTCAAAGGCCTTGTCATAGGGTATGCTGGTAATAAAATATCCATCCGCTTGCATTTGTATACTTCCACTAATCACATTCCCCTTGGTCTGTGTCCGGTTTGCTTTAAACTCGGATTGATATAGGGAAGTATCCGGCAGGGTTCCAATATAGCTTTCTATATCCGAGATCTGATAAGATCCCTTATCAAAAGTAAGCTTCACAGAATCTTGTCCCGCAGCAAGCCAAATGGCATAAGTGAAAGTCGTATTATTGTTATAGTATAAATGCTTTTTGGCACTTAGTTTGTTTCGCTCGCCATTTACGCTGATCAAGAGGTCTTTGTTTGGATGAAGATTTTTAACATGAAATCTTAGGAAGAGAAGGTGGTCCTTGGATTTGATATTCTGGGCCTGGTACTGGTCCTGAGCGGATCCTTCATCCGTATATAAATACATTTTTATACTGTGGGCTTTCTTGGCTTTTATCTGGTATCCATTGCTTGTTTCTGACAACCAGGACGGGGTAACGGAATTTGAATCCGGACTATTTTGGTCGGCTAGGTGGAGTTTTGTTTTTTGCACATTGGCTGCGCCGGAAGCTTCTTCCATGCCAGTTTGCCCCTGTGCGTTTTTAATCGCAGATGTTTTTTGAATGCTGTCATTCACAGAGCCGGTTTCGGACTTATCATTCGCAGAGCTATCCCTTACATTGCCGTCCTTAATCACTGCATAGGATAAGAGGGCTGTTTGCTTATAAGGAAATTCTAATTTTTTGTAATCAGTCTCGGACATTAGCTGGTCTGTTCCATAGGCAATTGGCGCTGCCTCCGGATTTTGATATACTTTAAAATTTCCGTAATCTTTATACAAAGTATAACCGGTCAATGTTTTGGTCGATATGATATATTTCTCTCCCATAAACCTTTGATAAACCGGATTCTGTGAGACCGACTGCATAAGGTAATTACGGAAGGGTTGTTCAACGTCAAATGTTTTTTGGCGAAAGTTCTGGTAGTCCGTGTTATAGGAAGAGGTATAGACCGAAGATATATTTTGCCTAATATCCCAAATTCTATTAAGGTCGGCGGCATTTTCACTGGAGCATCCTAACTGTGAGATGCGGTAGTAGCCCTGGTCTTCATCAAGGATCTTGGAGATTGCCTTGTCGATGGAGGGATCTGTTACCTTCTTAAAGAAATTCACATCGGTTGCTGTTCCATACTTACTTCCGTAAATACTTCCGAAGACTGCAAGAAAGAAAACCATGGGCAGGGCCAGGAGATAACTCTTTTTCGAAGGCTGCCATTTTCGCAAGAAAAGGTAAACCGCCAGCATAATTACGGCATCAAGCAAAATCAGTTTCCAGGAATTTTCAAATTTATTTCCGTGGCGAAAGAGCAGGATGCTGAAAATTGTAAGCAAATATGGAATCAGGCCGGGACTTAAAATTCTATGGTCCGAGGACCGATCCAGAGACCTTAAATAGTTTGCCATCATATAACACAGCAGGGGCAAAAATGGAATAAAAGCCTTATAACGCAGGTAGAGACCGCCATTTAATATATAAAGAAAAATGGGGACGGTCAGGAGGATAAAAACACTCCATGCAAGAAAACGTTCGCTCCACTTCCGGTAGGCCAAGGATGCAAAAAGTACAGTTAAAATAAAAGTTCCGAATCCCAGGCCGTAAGGGGAATATAAAAATCCTGCCAGCTTGATACGCGGAAGAAGGAGGCTTGCCAGGGAACTGATCTCTTTCGCAGTGGAGGCCGTGTTATTACTGTTTCGTCCGAACAAGGCATAAGCCGTAGGTACCAGAAAGACCCCGCTTAGGCAAATTGCAATCACAAAGGATTCTATAAAATGAATCCCGTCAATTAGAAAATTTCCAAGCCTTACTTTTTGATGGAGGAACTCCAAGGCCTGTCCATAGCGATAAATTCCGTAAATGACCAAGGCCAGCATCCCTCCGATGCTGAAATAGAAGCTGGTCATAATCATCAGAAAAAGACTGATGATCAGCGGCACTTGTCTGCTAAAGGGCAGCATCTTATGAGTCTCCAAAAAAGAAATTTCCTGAAAATATTTGTCCACACTCAGAAAGCCAAGAATCAGAAAAGGCATATAATTCATAAACATGATCTGGCTGTAGGAGTGATAGATCACAGGACCGGTCAGTAAAAATACAAGGGCAGAAGAAAAACTAATCTTCGTGGAAAAGTCTCTGTTTCGAAGCCAATGGTACAAAAGAAGTACAGAGGCCAGGAGGCAGACAAAAGACATGCCCATGACATAATCGGTCATTTTCACAAAGGGCAGGGCATAGGATGGCAAAAATAAAGGACTAAGAAGTCCATAGTAGGCAAAGTTAAAAATATTTTGTCCACCGCCGATATTGGCAGCAAATTCGGGAATCAATTTTCCGGTTTCATAAAATTGTTGTCTGAAGTAATCAGGAAATACACTGTGTTGGCTGATCCAGTCCACCTTGGATCCGAAGATTCCATATTTCGTACAGAAGAGGTAGCAGAAGATCAGAGTCAGTATCGTTAACAATAAATAAGGGACAATTGCTTGCCCCTTAAGTTTCTTATTTTTAAAAATATTCGTAATTAAATTCATAAAGCAAGCTCCTTATAATCACTGAAATACAATAACAGCAATTTATAAAGATAAATAGAAATAAAATCTAAAAAAATCTTAATTTTTCAAAAAGATTTAAAATGCAACGTGCATAAAGAGTGCAACGCAGCAAAGAATCAAGGCCAAAGGAACGTAAAGGAAGCGGCCCAGCTTGTACCAAAGCTCTCCACGTATTTTCCTGCTTCCGGTATTGATGGCGGAGAGGAGAACTTCCTTTTTCATAACATAGAACCAGGTGATAGCTCCTAAGGTTGCTCCGATCGGAATAATATAGATAGAAACAATATCCATCCAAGGCCCCCATTTGGAAATCGGTTCCATAGTAAGGCCAAATCCTAGGCAGATCACGCAGAGGAGAATCAAAACGCTCATGCGGTTAAGCTTTGGAAATTTATAAAGCAGGGATTCGGCAACTGCTTCAAACATATTTTGAAGAGAGCTGACCCCGGCAAAAATCATGGCAATGTAGAGAATGACAGCAAAGAGCCGGCCCAAAGGTATATCCTGCAAAATCGTAGGAAGGGTGACAAAGAGAAGGCTTGGCCCTGATCCTATATCCAGCCCGTAGGAAAAGCAGGCGGGAATAATCACAAGAGCTGCTACCACAGCTGCAATGGTATCAAAGAGGGCCGTATGTCCGGCACATCCTACAACATCCTCGTCCTTGGAAAGGTAGGCCCCGTAGGCGATCATACCACTTCCTGTGACAGAAAGGGAAAAGAAGGCCTGGCCCATAGCCCAGATCCAGATCATTGGATCAAGAAGAGCCTCCCAGCGGGGCGTAAACATAAAGATATAGCCCTTTAGGGATCCGGGCAGCATAGCCACACGGATTGCCAGGATGATAAAGATAATGAAGAACAAGGGCATCATAATCTTATTTGTTTTCTCAATACTCTGGGCCCCCAGATAAAGGGTGAGCAAGGTTCCTACAACCACAATCACGTGGTAGGGAACGACAGAATATGAGGAGGCAGAAAAGCTCTCAAACCAGCTGGCAGTATCTGCAGTCATCAAACTTCCAAGAAGGGAGTCAACAAGTGCCTTAAGAATATAGGTTAAAATAACGGCATAACCAATTGCAATGCACATGGAACCTGCAAGAGGAAGCCAGCCTAAAATGCCCCCTGCCTTTCCGGCTTTTTCTCCGCGTGTCGCCCAGGCCTTCTCATAAGAGCCTAGGGTACCGGTCCCGGATTGCCTTCCGATGGCAAATTCAGCCGGCAAACCAAGATAGCTGAAAATAAAAATAAAAAGCAGATAGATCAGCAAGAAGGCACCGCCACCGTTACTGCCTAACTTGTTGGGGAAGCCCCAGACATTGGCCATACCTACCGCAGAACCGACAGAAGCCAGGATAAAGCCCCAGCGACTAGCAAAATTTTTCGTATTATTTTTCATAATTCCCCCAATGACCTTAGTGATAATAGCAATCGTAAGATGCCTTTTGATTTTAAAGTTATAATGCGACAAAGTCAATATCAAAAGGGCGTCGTTGCTGGTAAGTGAGTGCTGGGATTTTTTTTGTGGGGTGGGGGACCGTACTGCAGGGGTGGGATCGGTCGCAAAAACAAGCTGCGTTTCCTACTCGCTGGCAGCCGGCTGATTCGCGAAGCCTTGCTATTGTATTTTGCGATCGATTCCACTCCTGCAGTACTCCCTTCCCATCCCGCAATAAAATCATCAGCGACTCTCTTATTCAGCGGAAGCTTAAGAAATATAATGAAAAAACCGCAAGTGTAATTACCTGCGGTTCTACATGACTTTGTATTGTTACAATCAGTGCCTTTAGTGTCTTGGATCGTTCTGCCATAGAAGCATAAAGACGCAAGCCAATAATATCACCAGTAAAATCAGAAGAATCAAGACAACGAAACGTTTTGTTGCCATAGACATTTTCTTGGTATTCTTTTTTGTTGATTTCATAATGGGATTCCTTTTAAAAGAGTTTTAGGGGTGTCTTTGTTTGTTGTAAGCAATATTTTAACTTTTTTATGAGTGTATGTAAACTACAGTATATCTTTTTTTGATTTTTGTATAAATGACATTAGGCAGAATATGTATCCCACCTTGCCGTATATCGACATAGAGCTGTCGTATGCCAACTTTAAGTCTGTTGAAAAACAGTCTGGAATCCCGTATACTTTAAAGAAAAACCAATAAAACTCTTATTTGGGAATCTTAAAAGGAGAAGAAGCGTGCGAGACATTGATGTAAAAGAGATTACAAGGAATATCAAAGAAATGTGCATAGAAGCCAACCATTTTCTTTCCAAGGATATGGATGAGGCTATGAAAAAGGCTACAGAAGAGGAAAAAGCTCCCCTGGGTAAGCAGATTTTGAACCAATTGCAGGATAATTTGAAAATTGCTGCTGAGGATATGATCCCGATTTGCCAGGATACGGGAATGGCAGTGGTCTTTATTGAGGTGGGGCAGGAGGTTCATCTTGTAGGTGGGTCTTTAGAAGCTGCCATCAATGAGGGTGTTCGCCAGGGATACGTAGATGGATATTTAAGAAAATCTGTGGTAGGAGATCCTATTCTCAGAGAGAATACTAAAGATAATACCCCGGCCATTATTCACTACAGTATTGTGGAGGGGGATAAGGTGAAGATTAAATTGGCTCCTAAGGGATTCGGCAGTGAGAATATGAGTCGTGTATTTATGCTGAAGCCGGCAGATGGAATCGAGGGAGTGAAAAATGCTATTCTCACAGCTGTAAAGGATGCAGGCCCCAATGCCTGTCCACCTATGGTCGTGGGAGTTGGTGTGGGCGGAACTTTTGAAAAATGTGCCCTTATGGCCAAGGAAGCTCTCACAAGAGAGGTGGGTTCTCATTCTGAGATTTCCTGGGTAAAGGATCTGGAAGAGGAAATGCTAGAAAAGATCAATAAGCTGGGTATTGGACCGGGAGGTTTAGGGGGAACTACCACAGCCCTTGCGGTTAATGTGAATACCTATCCAACCCACATTGCGGGACTTCCCGTGGGAATTAATATTTGCTGCCATGTAAACAGACACGTGATCAGGGAGGTGTAGAAGATGGACAAGCATATAACAGCGCCAATTACAAAAGAAGTATCTTCCACATTAAGAGCAGGAGATTATGTTTATATCACCGGAACGATTTACACGGCCAGGGATGCAGCCCACAAGCGCATGGACGAGACCTTGGATCGCGGGGAAGAACTTCCTATTAATATAAAAGATCAGGCGATTTACTACATGGGACCTTCTCCGGCAAGACCGGGACGCCCCATCGGATCCGCAGGCCCAACTACCGCCAGTCGTATGGACAAGTACGCTCCAAGACTCCTGGACCTAGGCCAATCAGCCATGATCGGGAAAGGAAAGCGCACCAAGGAAGTCCTAGATGCAGTCGTTAGAAACAAGGCTGTGTATTTGGCAGCTATTGGCGGAGCAGGGGCCCTTCTTTCTAAATGTATTAAGTCCTCAGAAATTGTAGCTTACGAAGATTTGGGAACGGAAGCCATCCGCAAGCTTGAGGTAGAAAACCTACCGGTGATCGTGGTGGCCGATTGTCAAGGAAATAATTTATACGAATCCGCCATTAAGGAATACCAGGACTTATAAATTTAGAAAATCAAATTCCAATAGAGAATCAAATTCCATAAGGAAGGAGGAGCGAATTTAATATGAAAAGAATCCTAGTTATGGTTTTAAGAAATATCCTATTTGTTCCCTATATGTGGATAAGATTGTGTTATCACGCTGCCCATGTGGATAAGTATACATTAAAAGAGCATTTTCAATTGCTTCGCTATATCGTGGGGCGGGCCAACAAGGGTGGTAATGTAACTGTAGTTTCCCATGGAACAGAAAATATCCCAAAAGAAGACGGTTACATGTTCTTTCCCAACCACCAGGGCCTTTATGATGTGCTGGCAATTATAGATGCATGTGACGCAAACTTCGGAGTCGTGGCCAAGAAAGAAGTGGCCAAGGTTCCCTTCCTAAAACAGGTATTTGCCTGCACAAAATCCCTAATGATTGATCGGGAGAATATCCGGCAGTCCATGACCGTGATCTTGGAGGTATCCAAGGAAGTATCAAAAGGAAAGAATTTCCTGATCTTTCCGGAGGGCACCAGGTCAAAGAAGGGAAATCAGGTGGGAGAATTTAAGGGCGGAAGCTTTAAGGCGGCTACCAAGGCTAAATGCCCGATTGTGCCGGTGGCACTTATCAATTCATTTACCCCTTTTGATTCCCATACCATAGATCCGGTGACGGTCCAGGTACATTTCCTGAAGCCCCTGTATTATGAAGATTATAAAGATATGAAAACCCCTGAGATCGCAGAGTTCGTAAGAAAGCAGATTCAGGAGACCATCAATAACAATAAGTAGTTAGAAGAAAGTTCAGAGTTAGTCAAGCAGCTTGACTGGCTCTGATTTTTATTTGGAAAAAATGTTGGAAAAAGTGAAGAAAATATATTGACAATGCAGATACTCTTGGATATAATTATTCATGCGCTGTGAGTTTTAAATCACAGAAATATTATAAAACAATAATATTTAGCGTCAGGAGAAATACTCAAGAGGCTGAAGAGGCGCCCCTGCTAAGGGTGTAGGTCGGGTGACCGGCGCGAGGGTTC
>CAVHCX010000039.1:6232-11166 GCA_963634745.1 Clostridium sp. CAG:343 | reverse complement strand
TTTTTCTCCATGAATCTCTTCACTTCTTTCACATATTATTTTACATCCCTTTTTATAGCCTACTCGACAACGCTTTTATAGTAGTTGCCAAAGTCTGCCAAAGCATCTATGATCGGCAACATCTTCTCGCCCAGTTCTGTCAGACTGTAATCTACCCTGGGCGGAAGTTCATGATAGTCATGACGATATACAAGACCATCATCCATCATCTGCCTTAAACTATCCGTCAGGACTTTCTGGGAGATTCCTTCTAAGTCTCTCTGTAATTCATTGAATCTCCAGGGACGGACTCTTAGATTTCGTATAATGAGCAGCTTCCATTTTCCGCCAACTAAAGCCACTGATGTTGCCACCGGGCAAGCCGGAAGTTCGTCTTTTGTTTTCATATTCTTGTATCTCCAAATGCTTTATTATTCCTTTTTCTCCTAGTACAACACTTAGTATAACACATTCATTTTTGAGTGCATAGTTATAAAAAGGTGCGTACTATTATTTGAGTGCGTAAATGGTTATTATGTGCATGTAAACAAAAAAATCCCCCAGCCTAGGAACCGGAACCATTACAATTCCGATATCCTAGACTGGGGAATTTATGCGATTTTAAAAGCTATGTTAAAATTTTTTAACCCAAATCCATCTCCTGATCCGCACTTTTCTCCCGCTTCAACGTTTTAGGTCTGCTGGCCTCCGCCTCTGCTGCTTCTTTTTTCTTCTCCTGGATCTTCTCCATGACGGAAGGCTTCTTCTCTTCTTCATCCTTGCGGCGATCTCCATTATTGATAATGCCATCAATCATGCCGTAGTCATCTTCCAAGAGTTCTTCTACTGTCTTCAAGGGATTATCGGAGAAAAATTCCGGTACCTGGCGAAAGCCGAAAGCATCTACGTAATATGGAATTTCTCGGTCATTTTCGTGAATGACCACCACATCGCTGACACTTAAGGAATGGCCACGGAAGTCATCCGGATGATGCAGGTTAAAGCGTTCATAAATGCTGGCCAGGTTTTCACCGGCTGAAAGCTTGCCACTGTAAACTGCATTGTAATTTTTAGCCGATACGGCAATGCCTCTTTTTTTCAGGTGAGAGAATCGTTCGAAGCGGATATCTCTGTTTTCCGGTATATCTTTCAGCTGATAGATTTCATAGCTGCCATGATCCTGCTTATAGAAGGACGGATCCAGGACTGCTTCCATAGCTTCGATGACGCACTCCCTGTCGTCTCCCGAAATCTCATTTGCTGGGAGGATTGGCTCATAAGTCCAGTTGTTACGTTCCATCATCTCTGCAAATTCGCAGATATGGAAAACACGATCATTTACTCTGGTATGATAATCATCAATATACTCACAGGTAGCATCAAAACTACCGCCCTCAGGCTTTTCTACATGAATCTGACCGCCATCGCAAATGCGAAAGAGCTCATCATACCGGCTGTTGATAAAGCGAATATCATGATTTATATTTATCTGGCTATTATCCGTGCTACTATTATAATTATTCATCCGCAAGTTCCTCCTTATACACATCGAAATCTATTTCTGCAAATTCACTGTCTTCCATGCGATCCAGCTTCATAGCCAGCTGCATGAGGCTGTCTCTCATACTCTCAATCTTTACTGTGGGGATCATCGCCAGAATATCTCGGATTGCATTTTCCTTGCTTAAGGTATCAAAGATCCCAAGTAAAATAATTTCTTCTGCGTTTAATGTTGTCCTTCTCATCTATTCCATCTCCTTTGATTTATGCTTGTTTTGTGGCTTTTCCGGAGCTGTAGCTTCTGAAATCTGTGCCTGTTTGCTGCGAAGGTCCGCTAATACAGACTTTCTTGCCTTAGGGCGTGATGGCACACACTTCAACTCATAATCCTGCATCTCTTTTGCCGTGAGGGGCTTGGTGTATTCCACATAACCCCAGGCCTGCATTTTCCCTTCTTCCACAGACTGCCGATTATCGAAGTTTTGAATCTCTGCCACCTTATTTTCTGATGGCCTTGGATAGGTACTGGGACTTAGCGGCCGCTGTGTCGAATAATAGCGATAGGTGCCATTTTCTGATAGTGCAGGCTGGCCTGTCTCCATCTGCTTTTTCTCCTCTTTATGCTGCTTCCACAAGTTTTTAAGCTCCTGCTTCATCTGTTCTGGAGATTTCGATGGATCTGCAATGCTAAGGATGTCTTCGCGGGTGTTGTATCCATGATATTCTGTATTCAGTCCGGAGCGGATTGCCTGCATCTGCTCTACTGTAAATGCCGGATCTGCATAGATTGTTACATCAAAATGATCCTTGATACCCTTTTCAATCTCATGCCACTGCTCACTGGTAAAGAGCATTTTCGGGATGGCATCGATCTTTACCTTATACTTGATATCATCCACCATTTCCCGGGTAAGATTCATGGTGGTCAGATCCATAGCCTGACCATTTACCCAGTAGGCATGGGGATCAAAACCCTGCTTTACAATCTCTCCCATAAAGCTCATATGGGCGTCGGATTTTGTCGGGTTATACATTTCGGTCAGGCTTGCCAGCATATCCCTGTCAATTTCCGAGAGCATGTCTGGGCTGATATTATAAAATTTACAGATCTCCTCTGCAGCCTGTTTCAAATTGAAGGATCCAGGCTCCCCGATCTGCCCGCCATCGATTTCTCCGAAATTTGGCCCGTAGAAAGTGAAATCCCAACTGCCGTCAGATGCCTCATGAATTTCCAGATATTTGTCACCCAGCTGAAAAGCGGCCTCTGACTTTTCCACCTCTTTCTCCGCCACAAGCTCCTGCATATGCTCATCGATTTCATTGATCATTTCCGAAGCGGCTTTACGGATGGTATTAAGGGAGGCCTTCAGTTCAGGTGTTTCCTTGCCCTGAGACCAGCCTGCGATATAAGAAAAACTGTAATCTGAAGTATCGATGCCATAATGCTGGCAGACCGTATAAGCTACTGACTCTGCTTCCACTTCCTTGCCATTTCTGGTCAATTCTTCCAGCTCTTGATCGGACTTTTTCTTAGTCGGATCAATGGCATGAAGCTTCTGGTGGGCCATTTCATGAATGGCTGTTTTTACGGTCTGAATCTGGCTCATATCTTTCTGAATAGCAATGCGACACTCCGTCTGATGGTAATATCCTTTGGCCTTGCCATTTATTTCTTCAAACTCCATAGGTACCGGGCAGGTGCGTTTCAGTGCTTCGAAGAACATTTCGAACTCCGCCACATCCCCGGTCAATTCATTGACTCCAAGGGATGGTATTTCACGGCCATCGGTCTGGCTTACATCAAAAACATTTACTACCTTAAAGGCCGGGTGCAGGATTTCTTTGATTTCTTTCTGATTCGTGCCGTCAGGATTCTTCAGGATTTCCCCTGTATTTGGATCCTTTTTATCGACTTCTACCTTTTGCTTATAAGGTGTGGGAGCCAGGATACGGATTCCCTTTTCTCCCTTATTTACCTGGCGGCCAAACTGCTTCTTCCAGGCGGTATAGCCTGCCACCAGTGTGGCGTCCGGCTTTTGCATGGCGATCAGAATCGTATTGTTCAGACTGTAATCGTGGAAGCGGCTCATGGTGGTGAGCCACTGCTTATACTGATCCGACTCAAACAATTCCGCTATGCCTGCCTCCAGCTGATCGGTAATCTCCTTCACACGGTCATACTGTGTTATTTTTTCAGCCATATTTTTTCCTTTCCTGAGCTAAAAGAGGCAGCCCTTCCGGACTGCCCCTCATGCTCTGCTACTAGCTTCTCCATCAGTTCCACATATCTTTTCATTCTCTTTGCTGCCATTGTCATTCCCTCCTTAAATTTCAGCCTCTTTGGATTTGTGCACCGGCTTCTTGCCGTCATCCAAAGCTTTGGCTTCTTTCTTCTTTGCATCTAATTTCTCCATAATTGAAGTCTTTTCCTTGGGACGATCCTTGCCCTTGGAAAGGGATTTCTCCTTCTCCTGCATACGATTCTCGAAGCTTGCTGCCTTCTCAAAGACATGATCTTTGGAATCATAGTGAAAGGCATTTTCCGAGAGGCGTTCCTCCGGAAGCACTTCATTTGCATTGACCTCCTGCACCATGGCATCCAGTTCCTGAGCGGTCATGGTTCCATTGTCCGGCACCAGGATGACTTCGTGGATGGAGGAAGGGAGAATAAAGAAGTCTCCTCCAACCTTTTCGGCAGTCTGATCCATGAATTCCGGATAGAAAATGCAGCCTGCTCCGTTCATGCCTTGATTGCAGGTTGCTACATACATACCCGGATCATCCGGCAGCATGTCGGGATCCATATCCATAATTTCCGCCATCATTTCCCTCAAGCTGCGAACCTCCGCCGGAAAATTCACGGAGGCATTGGCTAGGGCATCTGCATGGAGCTGCTCAGCCGCAATACCATAGGTATTAAGCATCTGATTGGTGATCAGGGTAGAGGACATGCCCTGGGTATTGCTATCAATGACCATACGGTAAACTATGGACATATCTTCCTTTTCCACATGAGGTATGGTAGAGAGCATTTCCTCATTTCCAGCCGTCGGAACCAGCTGGATCATGAGGCTGTCCTTCATGCGCTCATAATCCGAAATCTCATCCACTGTAATTTCCGGTCGATGCGAAATACCATCCTCCACGGTATTTGCAATCCGGTCCAGCGCCCCGTCATAGTCAAGGCCTTCCTCCATCATCTGATAGACCGGCTTCAGATCCAGACTTACGCCAATGGATGAGTTCTCCGGCTGCACGGTGATCCCATAATAGGAAGTGCCCTGGAGTTTCTCCACATCACGGGCAAATACTCTAGCTCCGGACAGTTCTTCCGGGAGATGTTCATTCAAATCTTCAGTTACCTGATTAACAAATTCTCTGTAATCCATCATAAAAATAGTACCTTTACCTTTCAAAATCCAACGAATAGTTCACATATGTTCCGGTATCTTCCA
>CAVHCX010000039.1:0-5840 GCA_963634745.1 Clostridium sp. CAG:343 | reverse complement strand
TCCCAATCTGCCGTCATTTTGGGAGATTTCACCTCCTCCGGGAGAATCTGCACCAGGGCCATGCCATCCTCTGTGGGAATGAGCTGCTTTCCCTTGCGCCTTACAAAATCATTTCGCACCAGCTTCTCGATCATCTCTGCACGGGTAGCCGGAGTACCCAGACCTTTCTTCTCGGTATCTTCGTCAAAACTGTCATTACCGGCTGTTTCCATTGCGGAGAGCAGGGTGTCTTCGCTGTATGCTTTCGGTGGCGATGTGAAATGTTCCGAGAGGGATGTCTTGGGGTGGGAAAATGTCTCACCTTTCGAAAATCGTCTGATATTGTCGATGTGATTCTCTGTCACATTCTGTGAATCCTTCGATGCCCTTGATACGCTGCCCTGGTCTGTATTCTTAGCTTGACCTGCTGTCCCCCTTTCCAAATTGATCTGGGCCTTTAATGCATCCTCGTAAAACTTCCAACCAGGATCCACAAGGGATTTTGTCTTGGCGGTAAACTCATATCCCGCACATTCTGCCCTGATTTCTGTCTCCAAAAGCCTCTGTTTCGGGGCTGTTGCAGCCAGAAGCCGCATGGAAATGAGCAATAAAATATCCCGCTCTCCTTTGCTGAGACGGGACTGATCAAGATTTGCTATTTCTGCTGTAGGAATGATGGCGTGGTGGTCTGTTACCTTGTTGCTATTAAGGATTCCTTTTACAAAATGTGACATTTCATCACATTTATCGTCTTTAAACGTATAAAAACGTGACACTCTGTCACGCTCCCTCAGACAATCCTCAACTCTTTTCGACACCAGTTTCACCATTTCCCGGGCGGTCTCTTCCATATCATCCGACAGATACTGACTGTCGGTTCTCGGATAGGTTACCAGCTTTTTCTCATAGAGACTCTGAGTAAAATTCAGGGTCTCCTGAGCGGTATAGCCAAAGTAACGATTGGCTTCTCTCTGCAAAGTGGTCAGATCATAAAGGTGAGGCGGAGCCAGGCTTTTCTCTTTGCTTTCACAAAATGTGATCTCTGCCTCCTGATTCCGGCATTCCTCAGCGATTTTCTTAGCTTCTTCCTCATCAAAGATCTTTTCCCTGGCCAGATCCGCGCCTTCTAAATACAGATGTACATTCCAGTATTTCTCTTTCTGAAATCCGTCGATCTGCTCCTGACGATTCACCAGCATGGCAAGGGTTGGTGTCTGCACCCGGCCGACAGTCAGCTTCCTGTCATATAGCTTGGTAAAAAGCCTTGTGCCATTCATTCCCACCAGCCAATCTGCCCAAGATCTAGCTTGCGCTGCCGCATAGAGGGAATCATAATCATGACCCTCTCTTAGGTTTGCAAAGCCGTCACGAATGGCAGAGTCTTCCATGGAACTGATCCATAATCTCTTAAAGGGCTTCTTGCATCCGGCCTGCTGATAGACCAGGCGAAAGATCAGCTCTCCCTCACGTCCTGCATCAGTAGCACAGATAATCTCTGTTACATCTGCTCTCTCCATTAATTTCTTCAAAATAAAAAACTGCTTCTTTGTCCCTTCGGAAATCTGATATTTCCAATGATCCGGAACAATAGGCAGATCCTCAATACGCCATTTTTTCAGGCTTTCATCATAGATATGTGGCTGGGCCAGCTCCACCAGATGCCCCACGCACCAGGAAACGATATATCCGGAACCTTCCAGATAGCCATCCTCCCGCTTGTAGGCACCGATCACCTTGGCAATGGCCTGTGCCACACTTGGTTTCTCACTTATTACTAACTGCATAAACTTACTCCTCCTTATGCTTTCTGGATCACCCGCTTAAATTTCAGCGGATTCTCCGAAATATACTGGTTGATCAGACGGCTCTCCGCTTTTGTCTCCGCATAGGCCGTGATGGTTATGGTCTTCCGGTTCCATTCTCTGGTATAGCTATCAGCCGCCACATTTGTAATGTGATGTTTTGCCAGAAAATCCCTGAAATGTTTCATGGAATTCAGGTCATCGGACATGATCACATTTACGTAGGTACGGTCTTTTGACAGCCTATCACTTAAGATACAGGCCAGTGCGCATCCCACGCCTCCTGCCAGAGCCACCACCAGCATGGCCGCATAGCTGTCTGCGGATACAACCCGCTTGGTCACCCAGAAATAAATAAAATCGGAGATCACAACTGCAATTCCTGCAAGTAACCACCGACTTCTCTGAATCAATATTGTTTTTGTTGTGCTGAGAGCATTATCCATGACTTTCGCCAGGAAAATGCTGCCCAGATATAAAATGCTGCCCATCTCATCACCTTCCCTTCAGGGTAAAGAAAAAGCAGCTAATCCGAAGACTAACTGCCTAGTTGATAATATTATTTTTTATTAGATAAATTGATATGTGAATAACCTCAGTCTATATTTTATCTTCTTGCCCTTCGGACAAGAAGCATCCCTCGCCTTCAGCTCGGTCAACTCTAAACCTTCATAAGCCCAGCCAGCTTTTTCCCACACAGCACGCCCAGTATACATCCCAGACAGCTTAAGACTACATAGGCGCCGCCCATTGCATACTGTTTTCCTTCAAAGAGATTGTATGCTTCCAGGGAAAATGTGGAGAATGTGGTGAATCCTCCGCATACGCCTGTCTTTAAAAAGAGGATCGCATTTTCAGAAACATTCTCGTGACTGCTTGCAAGGCCAACAATGAATCCGATCAGGATTGCTCCCAGGATATTGGTTATTAAGGTCAGCACCGGAAATCCTGTTTTTACCGGGATAAGGCTTATGGCATATCTTGCCATCGCTCCGATTGCACCACCAAGTGCTACATATAAAAATGCCATCTTTTTCACTTCCTCTATCTTGTTACTTCAATAAATCTAGCAAGGTAAACTCGCCCTTTTGAATCTTGGATATCGCATGATACTTTTTAATTGCCTCAACTAGAAGATTTACATCAAAAAAATAATTATAGACATACTCATACGCCTTTACACCCGACATCCGTAGATTTTCCTTGCAAAAATCACTAGGTTTCTTTCCCGATTTCTTAAACTCTTTATACTGATCTTCAGCAAATACAATCAACATCTCTATTTCAGGTGCCGTGATCACATTAATCACGTCGATTTTATGTTGATAGGCTTTACTGATTTTAAAATTCTCTCGCCTTGAATCCAGAATTCTTATAACTGAAATCTTATCATCGAATCCTTTTCTCAAGTATTTTTGCTCAAATTTCTTGCCCTCTCGACATCGGATTACTTCTTCCTCAATCATTTCATCCCTGCCAAATATAAGCAGATCATGATCGAGCAAAAGATCCATAATTGCCTGTTCTGCCGCACCTTCACATATACAGGCTTTATATTTCGCTAATTCCATAGGCACCTCCTACTCAAGAGAGGCCGCAATGCTTTTCTTTAAACGCATATAGGCTTCATAAGTCGGTGTTGTTCCTTGCAGGAATCCGCTCTGATAAGCGTCACTCTTCTTTATGTCATTTCTCTTAAGGATGTGAATCAGATTCTCTGCACTGATTCCATTCAGATTTCGGGTAATGTAAATACTATCGTTGCGGTCGTATTCATCCAGAAGTTCCGGGTAATGCGTTGTAAATATAAGGGTTCCACCTTTTTTATTTAACTTGCTGTCCATAAAAAATCGCATCAATGTTCCTACGATTTCCTTGTTGAAGTGATTTTCTATCTCATCAACAACCAGATATCCTCCGTCGTTTAACACCTCCTGAGCCAAAGTAAATGTAATCATTCCCTTAACTGTTCCTGATGAAAGATAATTATTCAGTTCAAGCGGCGCATTTAATATGATCTCTTCCTTCTCCTTAAACTTCAAATGAATGATGGGTTTTTTATTTTTCTCTTCAAAATGAAGATATTCGATTGTTGGATCCAGATAAGTAATAACCTCTGCCGGAATATCCTCAGAAAATGGCAATACATTGATATTGGTAAAAAGCAGTAGGCTGACAGCATTTGTCTGCTCACCTGTTTTTTTATTTTTTGCAATCATAATACTGACATCATCAGATAAGAAAGCTTCTTGATCGCTTCGCACCATAACCGGTGCTTTCTTTCCAAAATCAAGCATCGCTTTTCGAGTTACCACTTCACTTGTCTCTTTTGTCCATAAGGACTCTGAAACAATTTTGTAAGTAACCCCTTCTGTTTTGCTTTTGCTGGATGTAATTACAGTCTCCAACCGGCAAATTTCCTTTGTGCTTTCCACATAGAAGAAAATATTTAAAATTGCCTTCTCAGTCTCACCAAGAATCTCTTTTGTTGCCATATGATTGATCGGATCATTATCCAAAATACCTAAGGCCAGAAGAATAACTTTTAACACTGATGTCTTTCCGGATGCATTAATTCCGATGAAGGCATTTGCCGGATTTAAATATACATTTGAAAATAAGAGATGTAGATTTTCTTTATCTTCATCCCGCACTCTCTGCTGGGCGTAAAATATTAAATCCAGCTTTTCCTTAAATAATGGCAATCCTTCTGCGGTAATTCTCAACAATTTCATTGGCTGCCCTCCATGTTAAAAACGTGTTTTTCGTTGTTATTTTCAGTTTGTTTTAGTATATCCCATATTTCCAAATTTATCAACGCATTTTTCGTTGTTATTTTATTTTGCTGATTTTCCCATGCACCACATACCTGGCATTCTGAAAATCATAGGCACAGGTGGACAGGGTGATGATCCTGTCTGTGCTGCTGATAGTCATGGCATTGGCTGTGAAATCAGATTTGTTGCTGATTTCCTTCAGCCATGCTGCTCTCTCCTTTGCTGTGCCAAAATTCATGATATAGGCCGAGGAGTCAATCTCCGTCACATAACTGGAGAAGAGTTCAATCTTGTAAGTGCCTTCCTCTGTGGTCAAATACATGATGGGATGTTCTTCGTAATAATCCTGCTCCTTATACTTGATCAGACTGGCGAACATCTTGCCGCTGGCCATGTGATGGCCGTAGATAATGGTATTATCGTCTGAGAAATCACTGCTATTCTTGCAGTCTACAAAGAGGCATCCATTGCGGTTATAAGTTCCGTCTGCCAAATGCGTCAGGTAATAGGAATTATCTTCTCCATGACAGACCGGATAATCGATCACCGTATCCGTGCAATAGAGCCAGGCTGTGATATCGTTGTTGAGTTGCTTGGCCAGATCTAAATTGATATCCTGTGCACTTTCCTCATCTTCTGAATCTGCAGCATCTCCATCCTCATTGTTACTACCATCAGATCCGGAAGAATCCGGGCTTTCACCCGGATCTTCCTTCACCAGTTCTGCCAGAGTATCATAGGTATCATCACCCTTTTGATACTCTCTTTCCGTACTCCAGATCAGTTCTGCAAAGTAGGCAGCTGTGCCCAGGCAGACAATTGCTGCCAAGGCTGCCACGATACGAACAAGCTTATTCTTCATTAGCTTAATCCTCGTCTTCGGACTTTTCATTGCCGGAATTTACTTTTGCATTCGAATTATTGGAGATACCCTCTCCATCCTCATCTGCTTTTTTCTTACGGAAAACCCCATAATAGCCACAAGTTCCGCCTGCCAGCGCGCATGCAGCTGCAATAAGTGCCCAAAGGATCATATGGGAATCATCCCCCGTCTTCGGGCCATCGGTTGATGTTGTGGTTGAAGCTGTCGTATTTGTAGAAGGTGTTGTAGTGCCTGTATTGGTTGTCGGAGTGTCGGTTTTTGTCGTATCTGACTTCGGTGTTTCTTCCTTAGGAGTCTCTTCCAGCTGGTTGGTCATGACCACGGATACCACCTGGCCATCCTCACTGATGGAGAATTCATACTTGGTATCATCGATCTTGTAACCGTCCGGAGCATCAA
>CAVHCX010000038.1:0-11660 GCA_963634745.1 Clostridium sp. CAG:343 | reverse complement strand
GAAATGCCCTTATTGCAATCAGAGAGCATATCATAAAAAAGTTCTGACAAAGTAAGAGGGCGATTCAGATTAAGATACCAAAAAGTAAATAACGTAACCATTCATAGCCGTATAAAGCAACTATGACAACACAGGCCATTTACCAAAACGGTAGAAATCTATAAAGCAGATCTGGAGGTGGATGGAGAATGAGTACAAGTCAGTTTACAGTTTATCAGCTAAAAAAGAAACCGGGATTGAGAAATCTTGCAACAAGGGTATTTCCTCAATCCTTAAAATCAAAAGTATCCAAAAACTTTGAACCATTGAATCAGCATCAGATGGAGCTGTTTCTATCTGTTCTTACTAAGTACAGAAACGTATGTGCACATGGAGAACGATTATTTACATACAGAACGGTTTCACGCCGGGCGTTAAAATCATCCTGCTGTATTGTCTGCAATTCTGTTAAACGGCCTTGGTAGATTTTTGCAACTACTATAAAAGCGTTGTCGAGTAGGCTATAAAAAGGGATGTAAAATAATATGTGAAAGAAGTGAAGAGATTCATGGAGAAAAATTTACAGAATCTGTAATCCGGGAAATCAAAGAAGAGACGGGATTGACTATAAGGAGCCCTAAGCTTACAGGGGTCTATCACTGGATGAGGGATGGTATTCGAAATGTAGGCTTCATGTACAAAACCAATGAATACGAAGGAGAACTTTTATCTTCAGAAGAAGGAAAAGTCTATTGGATCTCCGGAGAAGAATTCCTGAGAAAGCCACTGGCACCGGGGATGGAGCAGGTTTGGCAGATGATGCATGATGATAATGCCATGGAGTGCCTGCAAACATTGACACCGAATGGCATTGTTTCAAAAATACAGTAAATGGAGACGATTAGAAAATGAACATACAGATTTTTGGCACGAAGAAGTGCAATGATACAAAGAAAGCGGAACGATTCTTCAAGGAACGCGGTATCAAATATCAATTCATCGATATGAAGGAAAAAGGCATGTCTAAGGGTGAGTTTAACTCCGTAGCCCAGGTAAACGGCGGCCTTGAGAACATGATTAACTGGGAAGGCAAGGATCAGGACACCCTGAATCTGATCAAATACATCGCTGAGGAAGACAAGCTTCAGAAAGTTCTGGACAATCCCCAGGTAATCAAAACACCGGTAGTCCGCAATGGCAAGCAGTCAACTTTAGGATATCAGCCGGATGTATGGAAGGGATGGAATTAAGTCATGGTAAGAGAGATAATGCGGGATCCCTTCTTCCTGGCACAGAAGTCAGTCCCTGCAAGCAAGGAGGATCTGCAGGTGGGGCGGGATCTTATGGATACATTAAAGGCACATCGGGAAGGCTGCGTTGGTATGGCGGCAAACATGATCGGTGTGAAGAAAAATATCATCATTGTAAATATGGGCTTCATAGACGTGGTCATGTTCAATCCGGTCATTACATCCAAGAGCGGCCCTTATCAGACAGAAGAAGGCTGCCTGTCCCTGATAGGCGTGCGAAAAACCACCAGGTATCAGGATATCGAAGTGGAATATTATGATTTTGCCTGGAAGAAGCAGAGGCAGAAACTAACCGGCTGGACAGCCCAGATCGCCCAGCATGAGATCGACCATTGCAATGGTATTGTCATATGATGATCTGTAAGAAGTGCGGGCGATGCCTGCACGAATATCAGCAGAAAGCATTAGCAAGCAGAAAATAAAGGAGGAATCAGCCATGGGTTTTCATATTCAGACAGTCCAGGGGGATATTACAAAAGTTGACGACCTGGAAGCAATCGTAAATGCAGCAAATAAGAGCCTTCTTGGCGGAGGGGGAGTAGATGGGGCAATACACCGCGCAGCCGGTCCGGAACTTTTAGAGGAGTGCCGGACGATTCATGGCTGCAAGACCGGTGAGGCAAAGATCACAAAGGCATATAAACTTCCCTGTAAATATGTGATCCATACTGTTGGCCCGATCTGGCATGGTGGCAATGATGGCGAGCCGCAGCTGCTGGCCAATGCCTATCAAAATTCCCTGCAATGTGCAGTAGATAAGGGGATCAGCACCATTGCATTTCCGTCCATTTCCACAGGCGTATACAGTTACCCGCTGGAAAAAGCAGCAGACATCGCAGTGAATACGGTTCAGGAATTCTGCGTAGCCCATCCGGGAAAGATTGAGATAGTCAGATTTGTCCTTTTTGATTCCAAAACAAGAAAGGCTTATGATGCTGCCATGGCCAAAATGTATAGGCAGGGTAAGTAGGGATGTGTGAATGGGATAGAATGTAAGTAGTTAACCGGTACGAAGAAGAAAGGCTGAAGTCTGGGAGAGGACTTCAGCTTTTTGCTATTTCCCCAAAAAAGAGAAATAGCTTGTGGCATTTCCATAACTGAGTTGTGTATTTGTCTAACTTGTTTCTTTATAATGAGGTTAACACAAGGGGAACAGTTCCAGAAAAGAGGTAGACCGATGAATACAGCACAGAGACTTCATTTAATTCGGATCATTACAAAAATCGACAATAATCCGGATTTCAGCAAAAAGATCGGTGTAAAAAATACATCTACATTTAAACCAGAGAAGAAAAATTCAAAGAAAGTTACAGCCGGAAAGTGAACCGGCAGAAGGAGATATCATGTTAACGTTATTATTTGCTATTTGTTTAATCGGATTTATGGGAAAATGTTTCGTCTTCGGACTGAAAGCATCCTGGGGAATTTTGAAATTGCTTTGCTACGTCATTTTCTTCCCAGTGATCCTGATCGGAATGGTGGTAGGCGGCCTTGTTTACCTAGCCTTGCCAATCTTAATCATTGGTGGAATCATTGCATTACTTGCAGGTGACCATTAATAAACAAGAAAAATCCCTCCGGGCTGGAAGTATCCAATCATCAGATATAAAGTCTGATTTACGCGATACAGCTCGGAGGGATTTTTTTATTTCAGTTTCTCCTTTTCAGCATTGAGCAGTTCGATATTAAGTCCTTGCTCGCTGGCAGTCTTATCTACCCAAAGATTCAAAGAATCTACAGCAAGAGAAACCTCATCCAGTTTCTTACTGATCAGAGCAAAATCTTTAATCTCATCATCTGTAATCTTGCCATCCCGTGCGATCTGCACCAGACGGGAAGTCAGCGGATTGATTTCATTTAAACTGGCAATAGTCTCAAGAATGATATTGGAAAGATCGGTAACTTCAACAGCTGGGACATAGCGCTGTCCGATTTCGCATTTGTGAGAGCAGTAATAATTGCAAAGATCAGGACGCTTGTAGGCGTCGGCCATCTGAACGATGTCATATGGTGTGGGTTCTTGTGTTTCGTATTCGAATTTTTCGATTTTGGAGTCTGAAACAGCGGTCATCAGATCCTGGGCTTCGGATCTTGTCAGCCCTGCTTCTTCTCGAAAGACCTGGTAAATGGTCTTATTTTCTTTTGTTGATTGTCTTCCTATGGAAATCCCCTCCCTAGATAACACCAAACACGAGGAATAGCAGCCCTTAATTCCGCGTGGTGGATGTGTATTAGTCTTATGCTTATCATTATACTTGAAGCATAAAGAAACAACAATGAAAAAGAAATTTAAACCAATGATTTACGATTTGGCTTATAATGAACAATAAGCATTCTTGAGGATGGGAGAGTGAAAAAGAATGAGATACAAAAGAATTATTGCAGTTGCAATGGCATTATGTTTATGTGCTTCTGCTGTGCCGGTTAGTGTGTTAGCAGCCAATATAGAAGTATCAACTGAAGACAATACCAATACAATTGGTGAGATTGGTGGATATTTGGCTGGCAGTATTAAAACTGTAAATCAAATGGAAACAGAAAGAATGTTTTCAAATCCAACAGGACACGGTTTTGCTGCAGAACAAGGAAATAATCTCATTGATAAATTGCAAGGTAAAAATGCAAGCGTAGTTGGTGGAGATAATGCAAAAAATGGAGCAGATCGAAAAATTATAAACCGAGATGGTAGCATTACCTGGATTCAGGATAAATATTATTCGACGGCATCAAAGAGTGTTGAAGCTGCATTTGACAATGAAACTGGAAATTATCGATACATAGATGCTGACAATAAACCGATGCAGCTGGAGGTTCCTGCTGATCAGTATGAAAAAGCTGTAGAGGCAATGGAAAAGAAAATTGAGGAAGGGAAAGTTCCTGGAGTTTCAGACACGGCAGAAGCTAAAAATCTTGTTAGAAAAGGCAATATAACTTATGAGCAGGCGAAAAATATCGCAAAGGCAGGAACAGTAGATTCCCTGAAATATGATGCGGCAAATGGAGCTGTTACGGCAGCTTGCGCATTTGGAATTAGTTTTGCATTAGATTTTGCTGTGTGTAAGCTAAATGGATATGATACGGAAACTGCATTAAAAGACTCGACAATAAATGGAATTAAAACAGGGAGTGTAGTATTTGCCTCGTATGTAATATCTTCTCAGATTGTAAAAACAGGTGCAGCCAGTGCGCTGGCACCGACTACAGATGCAATTGCTAATCAGCTTGGTGAAAAAACATGCCAAGCTATAATAGATACTTTTGGAGTAACAGCATCTGGAGCAACAAAGGAGTCTATTATCAAACAGGCATCCAAGCTCTTGCAAAATACGATAGTATCTGATGCAGTGATTGTTGTTGTATTATCAGCTGATGATGTATATAACCTGTTTGCTGGAAGAATTTCAACAGAACAGCTATTGAAGAATTTGACAGTAACAGTTGCGAGTGTTGGAGGAGCTACGGTGGGAAGCATAGCAGGTGCAGCAGCAGGAACCGCAATTGCTCCAGGTGTAGGAACGGCTGTCGGAAAAGTAGCTGGAGGTATCGTAGGAGGAACTGTAGCAGGGATAGGAAGCAATTGGGTTGCTGGAAAAGTGTATGAAGGCGATGCTCAGCAGATGTATGAAATCATTTCTGCGAAATTTGAAGATCTGAGTGAAGATTATATGATTACGCAGGAAGAAGGAGATGCTATCGTCACTCAGTTGCAGGAAGCACTCAGTTCATCAAAACTTAAGGATATGTATGCTAGTGAGGATCGAGAGAGCTTTGCGGTAGAACTGATGACACCGATGTTTGAAGATCAGCTTGCAAACAGGGGAAAAATCAGTACGCCATCCGAAGATGAAGTAAGATATGCAATGCTGGATGAAATGCAGGGAATTGTTTTCGTTCATTAATGAGAGGGGACGTTATGAATAAAGGGTTAATAAAAAAATTAAGTGAGTTTATCCGGATAAAGGAGAAACTTGTTGAAACTAGAGAAATAGCAACAGATGTTAGCATGCTGAAGATTAGGGATACATTGTTGAAAATTGGAACTCTACTTCAAGAAAACTTGGAAGAAGAGTATTATATTGGAACGCTAGCGGCCGGAATAGGAAATAAAAATACGGCTTATATTATCATAAAAAAGAATAAGAATAGTCTGGACGTTTGTTGTTATGCAAGGGAAGGCTTGATAAAGCAGCATACAGCCAGAAAGGCAATTAACAAATTTGAGAGGGAGCTTCTGAAATGAAAAAGAATGCTGTAGAAAAACAAGCTGATACCACTGAAAATAATAGTACAGAAAACAAAAAGAGACCGTGGAAAAAGGTATTTATTGTATGCGTACTTGCCATGGCAGTAGTTGCAGGAACTTTGTTTGTATCATTGATTATTCCAGCACAAAATGCCACAAAAAATTACAATGTAGCAGTGGAGAACTACAATACAGTAGCGGAAAAATATAACGATGCGGCGGCGAAAACTTCGCTGGCCAATATTGATGGATTAATTACAAAAGCAGATACTTTGGATCGTGTTTCGGAATCATATTTTGCAGTGATCATATCTGTAATGGGTGGCAATAGCAAGGAGAAAATCCTGAAGGATGTAGCTACGCTGGAGGAAATGTCTGAAGCACTTGAAGAAAATGTAAGAGTCGTAGAACAGATTACCGTACCAGATGAAGCATGGCTGATAGGAAGATTGCAATCTGTAGATGGTGTTCAGAAAGTTGAGGCTGTTACGAAGGATGATGATCCAAATGGTATGCTGAATAAGGAAGATGGCTATGTGTCATGCATCTATTTTTCTTATGATAAAGTGGATGATTCCTCGGTGCCTGGAGATTCTATTATTGATAAAGGAACCGATTGTGGTGGAGCAATCGAAAGTTATGGAACATTGAAGGAAGCAGAGAACAGAGTAGAGTATCTTAAAGAGTTTGACGATACAATTTTATATTCTGGCTCATATGCTATTGTAGGAACGATGGTTATTAGAACATCATACTTGCTGAGTGATGATGAGCAATATGATTTGACAGATGCCATTACACAGGCAATCACAAAAATTGAATAAGACGCTAACAGCAGCCCTGAGGCAAGTGACATATTCACAATACCTCTTGGGCTGTTTTTTTATGAATTTTAATTTCTGTCTTTTGTATCGCTAGAATCCTGTCTCTGAACATCTCCCTTTTCCTGCTCAATTTCAGGCTTCAGATCCAGCATACTTCTAACATTCCTTTCCACATTCTGAATTTCCCGATGCTTGGATCTGGCAAAGCAGAAATCCTCATACCGGGCATTTTTTGTGGCTGTCAAACCGGCCTTCTTTCCTTTCAGCATTTTCATAGTCATGAATTTTTCATCCCCATAATTTTCCCGCAGTTCCTTCCGAGCCGCATCGTAAATGGCGAGCTGGGAGGAATGTTCTTCGCGGAATTTTTTCTTATTCTTCGCCTTCAGGTATTCCGAATGCACAGCCTTGGTAGAAAGGTACTGGCCGGTCGCGTGGATGAGGGCGTTGGTCTGTCTTAAGTCGGCTTCGGTAGCCTTTAGCAGGGTAAGTTTTTCATCGCAATTAGCCTTGGTGGAAGAGCAGATTCGCTCCAATTCTTCCAGAGAATCAATGCCCTGCTCCGTAAGAAAATTCCTAGTCTGGGCCATTTGCTGCAGGTTGCCGATCTTCACGGCTCTGGCATAAGCCGGGCTTTGCTGTGCCTTAATACAGGTGTCAAGATCCGTAATGAGGCCGATGGATTTTCTATCCGTAGAAATAACCTTCTGGCCTTTGGAAGAAAGGTGCTTCCGGTAATTTCCGTTTGGCTTATTTTGCTTTTCCTTTCCCATAAAGAAATGTATGAGGGCTGCTTTTTCGAAATCCGTCCCCAGGGAACGGCCTCGGATGGGTTTGTTTCGGCCCGGCAAAATGTAGCTGATGGCACCGCGGCTTTCGTGCACGGCGATTCCATAATTTTCAAACAATTTCTTCTCAAATTCCCAGAAGGAAGAGGAGTCTTTGGCAGTCTCGGTAATGGATCTTCTGAGGATCATTTTCTGGGTTTCGTAGCGGGGCGGCTTCTGATCCGGAGCGTCCGGTGATGGGACAAATGCATCGTCGATTTTTTTCTGCCCGCGCCTCTGTGCCCAGTACTCCCTGTCGGTAATTCTCACCTTGGCGGGGCTCATGAGATCCACCTGATTCAGCTTTTCTCGCTGGCACATTTCCATAGTTTCCTGCTTCAGATATTCCAGAAAATTCTTCGTGACATGATGCTTATGTCCGGCCAGAGCATCCCCAGGTCTTTCCATGAAATTTTCCTGAGGCACATCGAAGGCGCGGACGCTGTTCAGCACAATGTGAACGTGAATGTTTCCTGCAGAATTATGCCCGTCCGGATGGGTGCAGACCAGCACCTGATGCCCGGGAAAATTCTTCTTTGCAAAGGCAAGCCCAAGCTCCTGGGCATGCTCCGCAGTGAGACCGTTTTCGTCCCGGTCTCTGGGATCAAAGCTGATGATATAGTGGTGGGCTTTGATCTCGGAACGGTCTTTATTTTTGCCAAAATGCTCATTGGTGCGACTGCATTCCATGCCATAAGTCGTGGGTGAGCAGTTGATACCCTCCAACAGAAAAGAATCCCGCAGGATCATATTTCCGGACTCATCCAGAATGGGCTTGTTGGCGTACTCATCGTGCTTGTAGCTTAGATACTGCACGGCGGCAGTGTAACTGGAATTTTTGATTGCAATGTGTTTAATAACGGCCATATTCTTCCTCAACTTTCTGATTCAGTGTGTTGCAGCAATCGGTGAGATGCCACAGGGTTTCGCGGAGTTCCTTTGCCAAGGGATTGGTCATGCTGCCACCCTGATTTAAGTAGCGGGCAATCTGATTGAGGTTGCTTCCAATCTTGCCCATGCGCCCCAACTCCTGAATGATCTTCGTGTCATCATGAACGATGGTTGGCGCATATTTGATGGTTCGTTTTAAAATCAATTGCCGGATGTACTCGGCATTGGATAAGTTGGCCGCTTTTGCGTCCCTTGTCACTACATCGAACATCTCATCCGTGAGCCTGACGGTGATGCGGTGAGTGCGGGCTGGCGGCAGATTTTTCTTAGGTCTTGCCATAAATTTTTCCTCCCTTTGATGCTCGGAGACATCAAAGACTGTGACGCAAGGAACCAAAGCCTGATTGACATCTCCTATATCTTAGATGGGGACGGATAAATCCGAAATGGTTGAAGAAAATTGAAAATTTCTCAAAAAATTTAGAAAATCATGGCTTTCAGGTGGGTTTGGGGAGGCGCGAGTTCCCCAACAAGTTGCCGGTTGCGGTGATTCATGAAATGAATTACTGGCAGCCAAGGCGAAACTTGCTCTGGATTACAAAATCTTCATTCAGAGATACGTTGGAATATCTAGTCCTCGAACTAAAAGTTGCGTAAACCAAAGATAATTTATTGAAGTGTTAGCTCTAACCGACAGCCTAAAATTGACATTATTCGCCATTAAGACTATAATATATTTGAGCTTTTGCAGTTAAAAACGGTTGAAGAAGACAATGGAGAATTTGACTTATGGAATATCTTTCAATTGCTCAGACAGCAGAAAAATGGGGCTTATCAAAAAGGCGTGTACAGGTGCTTTGCTCGGAAGGACGCATTCCGGGGATCATGCGAATTGGTACTGTATGGGCTGTACCGGCAGATGCTGAGAAGCCGAAAGATGCAAGAGTAAAGAGTGGAAAGTATATCAAACATAAACAGAATGAGCAGGGAAAATTTGCTCAGGAGGGAGAAAAATAAATATGATAACAGGTGCTATCAAAAATAAGGTAGATAAAATCTGGACAGATATCTGGGCAGGTGGAATTACAAATCCCTTGACTGTAATTGAACAGCTCACTTATTTGATGTTCATCCGTTCATTAGATGAAAAAGAATTAGAGAATGAAGAATTTGAAAATATGACTGGAGAGGCGATGCCTAAGATCTTTCCGCAGACACCGTCTGGTCAGTCAATGCGTTGGAGCAAATTCAAAAATAATGATCCGCGAGATATTTATGCAGTAATGTCTCAGAGAATCTTCCCGGCTATTAAGTCTCTAAAAAATGGATGCTTGCCGGATTTTAATGAGCAAGGTGAAATGATCGAAGTTCAAGATGATACTGTAGTGGAATCTCAAGGAAGCACAGCATTTGCGAGATATATGGAAGATGCCATGTTCCTGATTCCAACGCCACAGGTGTTGCAGAAAATCATCACAGGTCTAGATGATCTGTATGAACATGATATTGCAGATCTGGATATGCAGGGCGATCTCTATGAGTATATGCTTGGAAAGCTAGCTACAGCCGGTCAGAATGGACAGTTCCGTACACCAAAGCATATCCGTGAGATGATGGTAGAGCTTCTCTCCCCTACACCGGATGATACAATATGTGATCCTGCATGCGGTACAGCCGGATTTTTGGTTAGCTCAGCAGAATACATCCGTAAGAAATACGAAGACACAATGACAGAAAAGCAATGGGATCATTTTGCGGGTCCGGCATTTTCGGGTTTTGATACAGACCGCACCATGCTTCGCATTTCTGCAATGAACCTGATGCTGCATTCAATCAGCAATCCGGATATTGATTACAAGGACAGCGTGTCCAAGCAGAATGAAATCAGTGAAAAATATACCATGTGCTTAGCAAATCCGCCTTTCAAAGGAACGGTAGATGCTGAAAGCATTAACGATAACCTGAAGGCTGTGACCAATACAAAGAAGACAGAGCTGTTATTTTTAGCATTGTTTTTAAGAATGCTTAAGAAAGGTGGTCGGTGTGCTTGTATTGTGCCTGATGGAGTATTGTTTGGATCTTCAAAAGCACATAAGTCTATCCGCAAAGAACTGGTAGAAAATCATCAGCTCCGGGCAGTGATTTCAATGCCTTCCGGAGTGTTCAAGCCTTATGCCGGAGTATCTACAGCGGTATTGGTATTTACAAAGACCGGTGCAGGTGGAACCGATAAAGTATGGTTCTATGATATGAAAGCAGATGGTTTCAGTCTGGACGATAAGCGTTCTGAGATCAGTGAGAATGATATTCCGGATATTATTGAGCGATTCCACCACCTGGATCAGGAAGAAGAGCGTGAACGTACTGAGCAGAGCTTTTTCGTTCCAAAAGATGAGATTGTAGATAATGGATATGATTTATCCATCAACAAATACAAAAAAACAGAGTATGTGCCTGTAGAGTATCCGCCGACAAGCGAGATCCTGGATAAGCTGGATAAGCTGGAGGAGGAGATTACGGCAGGTTTGAAAGAATTGAGGGGGATGCTATGAAAACTAAATTAGGTGATATTGCATCCTATATAAATGGATATGCATTCAAACCATCTGATTGGTCGAATGAGGGGGCCCCAATTATAAGGATTCAAGATTTGACTGGAAATTCATATCAGATGAATCGTTTTAATGGAACTATTGATTCTAAGTATGAAGTTCTAGAAGGAGATATATTAATTTCATGGTCTGCAAGTTTAGGTATATATGTTTGGAAAGGTGAGAAATCTTTTTTAAATCAACATATTTTCAAAGTTATCCTTGATGAAAAACATGTTTTAAAGCCTTTTTATATCCATCAAGTTGAGTATATTCTTGAAAAAGCAGGGCCGCAGGCTCATGGTGCAACAATGAAACATCTGACTAGATCAGTATTTAATGCTTTGCCGTTTTATCTTCCAAACTTAGAGGAGCAGAAGAGAATAGCGGATGAATTGGATTGCATATCTGATTTGATTGACAAACATGAGCAGCAGATTAATGCATTAGATGAACTTGTGAAATCCCGATTTATGGAATTGTTTGGAGATCTGAAAAGCAATAGCAAAGGCTGGCCTATAGTTGCCTTTACTGAATGTGCTGAGATTGATACAAACATGATACATGATTTTAAAGGCTATGAAGATTATCCGCATATTGGGATTGATAGCATAGAGAAGGGAACAGGTCGTTTGAGTGGATACAGAACTGTTGCTGAGGATGGTGTTATTAGCGGCAAATATCTTTTTTCTGAAAACCACATCATCTACAGTAAGATACGTCCAAATCTCAATAAGGTTGCAATGCCGGATTTTGTTGGAGTTTGTTCTGCTGACGCGTACCCTATACTAGCAAAAGATGGGATTTGTGAAAAAGAATATCTTGCTTACACAATGAGGAGCAAGTATTTTCTCGATTATATTTTGGCTTTCAGCAACAGAACAAATTTGCCAAAGGTCAACAAGAAGCAGGTTGAAGGTTTTGAATTGCCATTGCCGCCTATTGAGCTTCAGCAGCAGTTTGCCGACTTCGTGGCTCAGGTAGACAAATCAAAA
>CAVHCX010000037.1:0-12584 GCA_963634745.1 Clostridium sp. CAG:343 | reverse complement strand
CCCCTATACAGTTTACATGTTACTTATATTGCCAAGATTTCCCGGACGCTTATACTAGAGTCTATAGGAATGTTCCAAAGAGTACCGCTGTGTTCTCGTTGCATCTGTCCCGTCAACTTCCAGCAGGGTATTTTCTGGACTTTAATGCTGATCACGCAAGGTTACGTGGTATGATGGTCCGAGAATAATCCCCTGGCATTTCTTCCATCAACTCGAAAGGATATGATACCATGAAGAAACGTATGAAATTTGATCACCTCTAGTTGCATCACATTTTAATTCCATCATATTCCCACGTCAGAGTATCCAGCAAAAGGAACTCTTCTGTTCCAATCGGTCTCCCGTCGCGATATGTAGAAAATACGTCCGTGCTGATCAGATTCCCTTCTTTTGTGATTCGATCCATAGGGGTATGACCAACAACCTGAAGCAATTTGCGTGGCTTGTATAATCGCATTTTTCCACTCTGAGGTCTCAGCCAGATCGGTGATACATCATTCCACATCTCATATCTGCCAAGTCCATTGATTATCTCTACCACGGCATCCACATCATGGTATTTTGACTTTGGAACATATTCCTCAACAAAGAAGTTCAATAATCCACCATGAGAAAAGAGAACATTATCAATTCTTTGAACATACTGGATGGGATTATCTTCAGGAAGCGCTGCTCTCAGATCCAATAACTTTCGCTGCACTGTATAATCCGCAAGTGAACTGTACCCACTTTCCAGACAGTGCCAGAAATAACTCAGATCATGATTTCCATAACACCAGGCAGTTTCCGGAAATAATTTTGCAAAACAGATTGCCTCGTCATAGGTTTCTTCATAAAGTGCAATATCAAACTGTTTATCCCAGTCGTCCGGAATATCCATCAGGCACACCGCACGCTCTGCAACTCCTGCCTTTAGCAAAGCAGCCGCCTGTTTAAACATTTGCGGTTTCAGATGAACATCCGGAATTACCAAAACTCTCATATCCACATAAACTTCTTAGTTGCGATTCCAAAATGATCACACTCAGCCACATGCTTTGCATCTGCCATGCTGATGGTAAATGCCTTTTTACTTAAAATATTCTTGGTTGACTTGTGGCCAGGAGAAATGCACATAGTCACTTCTGTTGCTTCACTGATGCCACACCAGGCTGCGTTCATGGCACATGGGATACCATTCTCATCATAAGATGCGATGATGAATACCGGCTGTGGAAAACTATATGGTTTTGCTCCAAAATTCTTTCTACTCATTGTTTCATCCTCCTGAAATTTTCATTCTTTTTTAAACTTATTTCTGTTATGATTTTTTATGGTCCTCAAAAATATCATCTAAGATTTCCATTGTTCCATAGGTTTTCCAAAAAGCATCTCTCCTCTGCTTTTTTTGTGCCTATTTTTCTAGCTTTCTGATACGCTGCGAGTGCTTATAGAATTCATTCATAATCATAAATTGATCCTGTGCATCCGCAATCCTCTTTTTCTGTTTTTTATCCGCATACTTCTGGATTTTCGACAGGGCATCAAAATGCTGTAAGCATAAATCATATCGTTCTTCTCTTGTCTTTTGGTTTTTGGATTCCATCACAAGGCGAATACTGTCTTCCAGAATACGGATATGCTGGCTGATATAGGTCTCTGTAGCATTTTTTAAAAGAGCATCATCTATCTGCATGCCGGGCTTCATTCCCTGAATTACAATAGATGCCCATCTCTCTTTATCTTTTCTGGATAAACCAAATAATCCCATCGTATTGTGATCTCCTTCTATCCATAATTCCAGATTTCATTATGCCCCTGCCTTCTGGCAAAATTATATACATTCGATCTTCTGTTAATAAAGCTTCGCTCCTGCCGGGATGGAATCGTTTAACATGACAAGATTCAGTTTCTCCTCACCATTTTCATAATGAATGGCCGACAGCAGCATGCCACAGGAGTCGATCCCCATCATAGCTCTTGGCGGAAGGTTTGTAATGGCAAGCAAAGTCTTTCCTACCAGTTCTTCTGGCTCATAATATGCGTGTATTCCGGAGAGAATCGTTCTGTCTGTTCCGGTGCCGTCATCCAACGTGAAATGCAGAAGCTTTTTAGACTTTTGCACTGCCTCACAGGCCTTTACCTTTACAGCTCTGAAATCAGATTTGGAAAAAGTATCAAAATCTACATGCTCCTGGAATAATGGCTCAATGCCTGTGCCATCTTCCTTTTCGATCAGCTTCATCCCTTCTTCCTCTTCCTTTGGAAATTCCGCTTCCATCTCCGCATTAATGATATCCTCAGATGCTTTCATGGCCTCCAGTGTCTTCTCCAAAAGCTCATCCAGCTCCCAACCAAGCTGCTCTGCTCCTCTGGCAATCACTTCCCTGGAACAGCCCACAGCAAATCCCTTGCTCTTGTATTTCTTCTTAAGGGACTTAAGTTCCATATCCTTCGTGCTCTTTGAAGGTCTCATAAGAGATGCGGACCAGATCAGTCCGGTCAGCTCATCCGCTGCAAATAAAACTTTCTCCATCAAATGAATCGGTTCCACATCAATAGTTGTACCATTGCCAACCGTGATGCCATATCCATGAGAGCAGACAGCATGAATGATATCTTCTCCTACACCCGCTTCCCTCAAAAGGTCCGGTGCCTTCAGGCAATGCTCATCCGGATACTGTTCAAAATCAATATCATGCAAGAGTCCAACAATCCCCCAGTATTCAGCCTCATCCTCAAAACCAAGCTCCCCCGCATACCATTTCATAACAGCTTCCACAGTAAATGCATGCTGGATATGAAATGGATCCTTGTTGTACTTCTTTAATAATTCAAATGCTTTGTCTCTTGAAATGTAATTCATCTTAATCTTACTCCTTTGTAATCTAATCTTTTTCAACATCATTAATTTTATATCTTTTTTCTGCTATCTTTCAATACAATCCGGAAAAGGTCATCGGAAAAGTCATACACAAAGCAAATGGAAAAAGTCATTGCCCTGCATCCATACGGAGTGATTCTGCGGGAAAAAGATCTGGCTGGTGAAGCATACGAGGAGCTGGCGAAAAACATACTGGCTCTGTGCGAAAGAGAAGGGGTACTATGCTTTCTGCATTCCAGAATTGCCATAGCATGGAAACTGGGGTGTGAGCAGATGCATCTGTCTATTCCGGCGCTTCAATCTTTAAGTGAGCAAAAACACGGACAGTGCTTCGAAAAGACTTCCGGGAGTTGAGCATTTCCTGTCACAGCATGGAAGATATGGACTACGCTGTGAGCAGCGGTGCCACACAGATCATTTTGGGGACGATCTTTGAGACCGACTGTAAGAAAGGTCTGAAGGGGAAAGGACTTGATTTTGTAAGAGAGATCTGCAAGGTCTGTCCGATTCCGGTGTATGCCATCGGCGGTATTAATATGGAACGCCTGCCTGAGGTGATGGACGCCGGAGCAGCCGGAGGCTGTATGATGTCAGGATTCATGCAGCTTCAGCTATTTTTAAGGGATTTACGGGAAGTTTTTAGCTGCAAAAGTAAAAAATAACAGTGTCAAGCATTTTGGAAAATGTCCCAAAACAATTGAAACATTAGCCCCGGCTTTTGGCTGGGGCTTGTTATATTTGTGGGCTCTCTTTATTGTTTTCATATAGCCACTCACTTTCAAAAATTGAATTTTTTTTATTTTTCGAAACTGTGTCCGGAACTCTCTCTTTTTAACAGAAAGCAAATAATCCCATCCTATTGTGATCTCCTTCTATCCATAATTCCAGATCTCATACCCCTGCCTTCTGGCAGAGTCGTATACAGGCATCATATTCTTTTCCAGGATATTATAAAACACATCTCTGGAATTTCCTTTACGGTACAATTCCTGACCGGCCCAAATGGAGTGCAGGTTATCCCGATAACATGCCTCAAACCGTTTATGAAGTTCTGGTTTGTCACAGATCAGCTCGTACATCAGATACTGATTTCCCGCAAAGACTTCAAAAAATGGATCCCATTTCGGCAGTCGGTTACTTTTTGATGAATTCAAAGAAGAATCCATCGGCATCAGATTCCACAGTTCATCATTCATTACAAATGACCACGGAATAAAATGGTCTACATCATACTGTTTTTCCTTCACTGGCTGCCCTGTAAAAACATCCCGTACTTCCTGTACTTCCATAATTCCCTGCCATAGCTTTCGTACATTTGACAGTTTTCGCATTTTTTCATCCATTGGAGCCAGCTTATAGATTAATCCAGGCACTTCCGGATTGTTATTTTGAAGCCATTTTACCTTTTCATATTGGATCCAGCCAAGGATATTGACTGTATTATCCTGAATCATCCCTGTCCAATCCGGATGAAAGTGAACTTCTTTTTTTAATTTACTGCTCTCACCCAATACATAGGGCAAGGGCGTTACCTGTTCATTTATCTTCTGAATGTAAGCGGTAATACGTTTAACACTTCCCCAGTCCGGTACTTCATCGCTCCTTGTAAAAAATCCCGCCAACGCTCGATATGGCACCATATTAGTCAGCTGTTCTTTTGCCTTCTTTAATTCGGTCTGATGCTCCCGAATGGCATTCTTTATTTCTACTTTCGAGGCATTTGCCGGAAGCTTACTGAGTCCTGTCAACTGCAGAATAGCTCTTTCCAGACCATCCCTCACCAAACCATCTGCCTGCATGCCGCTTAAGTGAATGTGAAATTCCCGAACAGAATACCAGGCATTGGCAATCATTTCATCAATAATCTCATCAAATGTGGTCTCTGTCTTTCCTTCTGAAATAATCTGTACCACAGCCTCCAGCCAGTAAAACTTATAGCAGTAAGAGGGATCTTTCATCATCTGAGAGAAGCCTTCAATATCCAGTTTATTATAATATTTTCCTTCAATATTCAGCAAATGCTCGCCTTGCGGAGCAAGATATTCAACCACCGCTCATCACCTCTACCTTCTCTCACATCCCCGGTAATCCACATTTTTTCAATCTGTAATCCGAAAATATGTCCAATAAATTCCACAAAACTTTCTTCCGTGAAATCCGTAAAATACCTGCCCTTTCGTTCACCCTCAAAAGTGCCGTACTTGAATGATGTATAAATCAATCCATCTTTTTTTAATGCCTGATACATTTTATGAAAAATATCCGGCAATTCTTCTTTTGGAACATGCAGAATAGAAGCACAGGCCCAGATGCCATCATATCGATTCCGATCATCCAGTTCTTCAAAAAGCATATATCTTACCGGAATGCCCGTATAATCGGTCGCTATTTTACATATCGCTTCTGATCCATCGCATGCAACCACATGATAACCATGTTCCAAAAAGTATTTGCTATCGCGTCCGGATCCGCAGCCAAAATCCAGAATTGAGGCATCTGGTGGCAGGTAATCTATAAATATTTGCTGCACGTCTGAAAAGTCTACATTCTTAGTTGCTTCAGAGAATTCGGTAGCATTGCTGTCATAATAATTCAATGTTTTTATATTACTCATACTCTGCCGCCTTTACTCCTCCATAGTTTTTATGCTTTTCTACGAATATTGCTTCATCAGTCTTACAGCTTCCGCTTTCATCTGTTCCACCACATCTTCCGGACCAGTGATCTTTATATCCTCTCCCAGTGAAAATACCCATCCAAGGAACTGCCTGCTGACATGCACATCTACATTCACAGTAAAATGTTCCTCATCTGCCGGAATCAGCATCACATCTTTTCCGAATCGGTCGATAATAACACCTGCCAGACTATTTTTTACCAGAAGCTTTACCGTCTGTTCTTTTCCGCCGAACATCCCGAAACTCTTCTTCGCATAATCTGCCATATCCAGTTTTTTAAAGAATTCTTTCCCTTCCCGGTTCTCATCTGATAATTTAATATGCAGCATCTTATCTACCCGGTAATGTTTGATCTTCTCGGCATCGGAATCATAAGCTACCAGATAATAGTTTTCGTCATCCCAGGAAAGCCCCCAGGGGCTAATATGATACCAGGCTCCGCCATGTCGAAGTTCCATTTCTTTTTTTACATTCCATTGATAGTACTGGAATCGGATCTTCTTATTTTCTGAGATGGCATTATGAATAGCATCCACTGTATAGTAGATGCTCTCATTCATCGTCTTTATCCGTCCAGATACGTATACCTGTCTCTGCAGCTTCTGTGCATCATACTTGCTGACTAGCTTTTCAAGCTTTTTGATCAAGGTATTTGTTTTCTTTTCCGTGATAAATTTGGAAGATTGGATTGCATCCACCAGAAGCTTCAGTTCCGGAAGTTCAAATGGGCGGTTGACCACATGGTAGTGGTAACGATTGCCAATCGGTTCACCTTCCACTTCCACGCCTAGGACACTCAGATCCCGCAGGTCTGCATAAATACTTTTACGGTCAGCTGTCACATCATATTCAGCCAGGCTTGCCATGATCTCAGGCATCGTAATATAATGCTCATCATCTGTCTTATCCTGCATAATCTGTGCCAGCCGGTATAACTTGAATTTTTGGTTTGTTCCCTTTGGCATGATGCTTCTCTCCCTTCTGCCAATATTAAGTCAAGTATAGCACAGATGGGATGCATATCGTACATCTTTTTATACATTTTCAGTCTTACAAGGAATCTGGTTTTTTGCAAAATCAGGAGCTTTTTTTATCAGACTCTTTTTACAAATTTTGCAAATGGTTCCGGTCTCGGTGACCAGTACCACCTTTGCATATGCAACGTCTCCAATCTTGTCATATAGGCGTCCGGCGCTCATAGATTCACCGATAACCGTATAGGAACTGTTTGCCACATATCCGATTTTTCCAAGTCCCTCATAAGTTACTTTGATTGCTTCTTTGTCATACTCATTGTCTGGTTCTTTCTCCAGTCGGATTTTTGTTCCCTTTTCAAGAAAATCTTTTCCAAAATAATGCTTTGTTCCTGTCAGTGTGATAAATACTTTTGCCATTGTAATTGCTCCTTCCTTAATCATTCATATATTCATAGTAATCGGATTCGCTGGCAAACAAGATATATTTACCATCTACCAATCCCATGTAACCATCGCCAGTGTTAAAACCTTTCATTGCCAGATCCTCCGTTTCTTTGAATTTTTCATCAGGTCTTCTTTGATGGTTACAGTGTAAATCAATAGGTGGGGCATAAAAACCCCTGCCTTTCTTACAACTATTCTTCTATGTCAAAAGGCAAGTAAAAAAAACAAGGCAGCAAACCTACTCATGGTTCACTGCCTCTTTTTTCTTTTTCTATGTCATTTCTATATCTCGCTACTATCCGTATGTCACCACTTGCATAAGCACGGATCAAATTCAAAACAATTCTCCCTCAATCCCTCTAATCTGTCCTACGGGAATAACTGTACCATCTGCCATAATCAAAACGTGTTCATAGCAATCTATCTTCTTCACGATACCGGAATGTGTGACATACGCTCCACCGGATTTCTTTTCATCAGGCACAAAGTAAGTAATCTGCACCATCTGCTCAGTACCGAGATTTTCAGCAATAATATTCAGCTTGTCGTTTAGAACAGCAATTACTTCATCACTCAAAATTTCTTTATCATCAGTCAATCTTGCTGTTTCCTTGATAGCTCATTTGTCTGCCCTCCTAAAAATTCACCCTTTTGATAAGTATAGTTTGTTCAACATTTCGTTTCCATGCTTATATACCAGCACCAACCCATTCTTACGTCACCGCCTTATACCTTGTGCTCCAGGAAGCACCCCTCATCATGAGAATAAATCACGCCCACCGCCTGCAGATAAGCATAGATCACTGTGGTCCCGACGAATTTCATGCCGCGCTTCTTCAGGTCCTTTGAGATCTGATCCGAAAGCTCCGAATGTGCCAGCCCTCTTTCATAGACCACCTTGCCGTATGTCCAATGCCAGAGATACTCTGCAAAGCTGCCATATTCCTGCTGTATCTCACGGAAGATCCGCGCATTGGTGACAGCAGCCTGTATCTTCAGGCGATTTCGGATGATGCCGGGATCGTTCCGCAGTGATTCCAGCTTGTCCTCGCCGTAAGCGCAGACCGCATCCAGATCAAAATCATCGAATGCTTCACGGAATGCATCCCGCTTATTCAGAACGCATTCCCAGGATAATCCTGCCTGAAAGCATTCCAGAATCAGCATCTCGAACAGCTTGTGATCGTCATGGACCGGAACACCCCATTCTTCGTCATGGTAACGGATGTAGCGCTCATTTTTCGGATTTGCCCAGCGGCAGCGATTCTTGCCGTCGGTCCATTCCATATGAATCACGTCCTTTCTTCCGATGAGAGAATCTTATGACATCATAATATGTTTCTTTCGTTTTTTCAAGCAGGCTGATCAACCCTATTTTCTTACAACTGTTCTTCCTTTCATAATCCTTTATTCAACAATGCGCTTGTTTTTTATGCCCCAAGTATAATAATATCTATAAAGGAAATACACGTGCAATATACGGACTTACAACCCGATAGTCCTAATGTTTTGTGATATGGAAAGGTGGTATTTATTATGATAGAAATCAGCAAAGACCATGCAGCTTTATTCGTGAAGAAGCTGGATGCCGGATCGAATTATGGTTACATTGTTCAAGATGCCTTATATTCAGAAAGTCGACCGGATTTTGATGATGCTCTTGACTATTATGAATATGAAGAAAATTGTCTGATTTCAGAAGGCTATTCATTCTTTAAAGATTTACAATCTATTCTTGCAGAAATAGATTGTATGATAGAAAATGGTCAGGTTTATTTTGCCAAAAATTATGCTTCTCAATAAAACCGCTTAAATTTAAATGGGAAAATATATCTTACTATGAAGATATTGAAAGCCTATTGGGAGATTTGGGGGTACAGGTGTAAATCTGCAATCAGAAAGGATGAAAAATGAGAATCACAGAATTTTGTGAATATAATCAGCAAAAATATTTTGAAAATCAGGAGTTTTGCCTTAGAAAATTAGAGAAGATCTTCGGGCCCGCGACAAGGCAGGAAGGTGAAGAAGGAACAGAATACAGCTTTGGGTCGGTGATTGGAAAAGTAACAAGCTGCTATAGAAATGAAAAGACGAACTACGAGATGGTGGAGATGACAATTCTGGATGCCAACCAGACCGAAACCCTTTGGGACGGAAAGCCTGTTTTCTTTACCAGAATAAATGTAGGAAAGAGAATGCAGAAAGGACAGTATTATATGCAATCTCTTTTCTACAACGGGAGGGATATATTTACCAGAAATCCGCGTTTGTATGCAGAGACAGCGAAAAAGGATGATAAAACTTTTAAAATACCGGAGCTTACAGATCCCGCTGAACATGAAGAAATCGCATCAAATCCTGAGACCATCTATTCTTTAAAAGATAAATTAGAAGCCCAGGGCTATCACTGCAATATCAAGGTTCTTGCCCAGTTCCTTATAGGACTGCATACCAATCAGATCATCATCCTCCACGGCGCTCCGGGTATGGGAAAAACCAGCTTTGTCTCTCATATTGCAAGGGCTCTTGGATTTGAATATAAGATCATTCCGGTAAGACCTAACTGGATGGATAATCAAGACCTGACCGGATATTTCAATCCGGTGGAACATAGATATTATTCCACGGCCTTTCTGGATGCCCTGTGTGAGGCGAAGGAAAATCCTAAGAAAAATTATCTCATTTGCCTGGATGAGATGAATCTGGCTCATGTGGAGTATTATTTTTCGGATGTACTTAGCAGTATGGAGTCCGGGGAAGGGATTCCTTTGTATGCAAGAAGGGACTGGGAGGACGCCCTGGAACGACTGAAGTTTATTCTGGAAAATCAGGATGAAAATACGGTAGAATGGCTGGATGCAAAGATTGATCAGAAGAACCTGTCGGAACGCTATAGGCCTGAATTTATCCTTCCTGAGAATGTTACATTTATCGGAACACTCAATATGGATGCCACCACCAATGATCTAAGTCCTAAGGTTATCGACCGAAGTCTTGTCATTAAAGTGGTAAAGGATGCGGGAGAAAGCCTGAGAGATTATGATGCCGGCAATGCCTTGTTGAAAGAGCAAAAGGATGCAGATTCATTTGAGAAGCAGTTGCTAAAAACTTTGAATAAGCAGATGTCAAACCGGGTAGACCACCAGCTGGAAAGTATGAAAACAAGGCTTGAAAGCGGATATTTAAAGGGAATTTTATCTGAATCGGATTTTCGGGATATGTATCTTGCCACCAAGGTATTACCTGCTCTCAACGTAGAAGACGTAGAAGGCAGCCTGGAGAAAGATGATTTTAGGCTTGGTGATTTCAGAATAGATGGTGAGAATACCAACTGGAAAGAACTTTATCCGCTTACCGTGGAATATTTGAAACAAATGTACAGCCCACAAGAAGGAATATTAAACTATTGGAAGCAGTTTTTCTAAATAATAAAACATATGAAATTGTATACCCTGCAAAAGAGACAGATAATAAAAAATATTTATATAGCGGAATGAATGAACCGATCGAAATGGAACATAAGATATGGATCAGACAATACCTTCGAGTAGGTGCTCAGTATTTTCCGGATTTTGCTTTTGTGGCAGATGAAGAGGAAAATGTCCGGTTTGTACAAAATCAGGAATATTCTTTTTTGACAAAGAAACTGGATGGTAAGCTTTATTTCATTCCGGAAGATTTTAATATACATCTTGTGGGAGACACAAGGTTTTTCTATCAAAAAGATGGTGAAGCCGGCAGCGTCCATGTGCGGATTCTCTCCATGTTGGATGATGAGACCTATGAAGAAATCCGAAAGGACCTGACGGCCATCAGCATTCGATTGCTTTATAAGGCGAAGATGGAAAAAATGAGCCTCAGAATCAGGCAGGAATATTTGTCAGAATATGATTTGGAAATCAGACAGTTAGCATTTAGTATCAAGGAACTGGAGAGACTTTTAAATGCCCTGGATCAAGATCCTATGACAGATATGACAAGCGAACCGGCCAGACTGGATTTCAGACAGGTGAAGCGGTTAGATGCAAATATCATTATGGATCACTATGTGTTAAAGAAGCCTAAGGTAAGGACCATGGTTCACCAAAAGACTGTAAACACCTATGAAAACAGGAAAATCTTTAGCTTTCTGAAATTGCTGGAAAAACGTCTGGCGGAATTAGAACTGGAAATCACAGAACGCCAAAAGCAGAACAATCCGTATGACGAGGCAGTTTTGACGGAAGAAACTAAAATTTTGGGAGCAAAAAGATCCCTGTCCCAAATGCAGCAGATGATTTGCCAAATGCAGATGAAACTTCAGGAGTTTTATAAACTGAATATGTTTCAAAACGAAGCCTTTAAACCGCAAAAAGTATATCCTTTGAAAGCATCGAATCTTTTTGTGAACCATGAAAAATACAGGAAGATTTTTCATGAAATGCAGACTTATCGTGAGGTAGGAGAACTCCTGGAAGATGGTTTGAAATTAGAATATAACAGCGTCCACAAATCACCGGATATTTATGAAATCTGGTCTTATTTTAAAATATTGGAAATCTTTATCTTAGAGAAAAACTATAGAATTGATCGGGTGTCATGGCCCGGGAAAATAAGTGAGGCTTTTTATTTTGAAACTTGGGCTCCCGGAGATTACAGAAAGCTTCTTGGCAGAATCCGGGATTATATCCGGGTACGTGAAAATAGGGACTCTGTAAAAAGCCTGGAGGAGTTGGTTATTCATCTTGTCAACGGCAAAAAAGACATTTATCTAGGCTATAATTGCACCTTTCGGGGCAGGCTGGTCCCAAGGGTAGACAGAAATGAAAAGGGAAATATAAGATACAGTACAGACAGGCTGCGACCGGATATTTTTCTGATTCTAAATAAGGAAATCTATTTTTCCTGTGATGCCAAATATAAAAATTATAAAAAAGAAGGTATGGGAATTCAGGCCTGGTATACAGATCTCTTTGAATGTGCTGCTTATAAATATATTTATAGACTGGATCTTGGCAATGCTGTCATTAAAAACGGAAGGCAAGGTAGTGTCTTATCTGTGCAGGAACGCTTTGTGGAGGCAGATAGCCTGAAATCCACTTTAAAAAATGGAGGTGCCTGCATATTAACACCGGCAATCGCGGATTGTGAAGAGCCGGCAAAGTATAATGGCTACAAGATCGAGGAAAAATATACAAGCTTTTTGGAATATTTAAAAGAAGGGAAGGTCAATCGGGATACGAAGGGGCGCAAGCTGCTGGATCCGGAAGAATATAGTATGAAGTTGAAAGAAAAAATCATGGATAGCAATGGCGGTCCATCAGACTATGAATACAGGGTCGCATCAACCAGGTTTCTTCCTCGGGAATATAGGGGATTCAAACTACTCTTTCTGGAGGCATTAAAGTATGGACAGGCACATTTTCTGGAGGAAATGTGGTAGATCAAAAAAGCACCATACCCATCAGTACTCTGAATTAAAGCAACTTCGCAGGATTTGTAATATAATCAAAATTTCTCATCGAAATCGAGCCTGTGAAAAAATTTCTGTAATTAGACAATATAAGGGTCTTCTATGATAAAATTTTAAAATCATAGGAGGCCTTTTATTATGGCAAACAGAAAAAAAGAAGTTTACAAACC
>CAVHCX010000036.1:0-20219 GCA_963634745.1 Clostridium sp. CAG:343 | reverse complement strand
GTGGACGTCCTGCAGGTGGGGGATCTGTCGCAAAACGTGCTGCGTTTCCTGCAAGATGTAGCCGGCTGATTCGCGAAGACTGCCGCAAACTCGCGCTTCGCGCTCACTCAGGGCTAAAGCCCTTCGGCCCTTCGGGCACAATGCTCTCGTCTTCGCTGCCGGCTACATCTTGCGACGGAAGCCTCGCAATCGTTTTGCGACAGATCCCCCACCTGCAGGACTATTTCCCCACGCCACATACATCCCCCACCCACACTACTATTCCCCAAAGATATATATCGCATAGCCACAACAGTAGCCAAAGTCACATATGTCTCACTGCTACAGTACTGCTTTCCAATGCTACACATATTGCATAGCAAAAGAACATGCGCGTCCCAAAACAGCACTTTATTTTGGTGCGCAAAAGAGAGCCTCTATACTATCGTCTTCCGGAAACGCAGTATATCTTTCCATAGATCTTAGCCTCATAGACTAAGTTGCTTCCTGCCATGTGTGATGCTATATGGCAAAAAACGATTGCGAGGCTTCCGTCGCGCACTGTGAGCCGGCAGCGAAGATAAATGCATTGTGCCCGAAGGGCCGAGGGGCTTTAGCTCCTCGTGAGCGCAAAGCGCGAGTTTGCATTTATCTTCGCGAATCAGCCGGCTTACAGGGCGCAGGAAACGAGCATGTTTTTTGCCATATAGCATCACACATGGCAGGCCACCAAACTAGCGCTATCAAGGCCCAGATCTATAAAAGAAATGCAAGTTGACAAACCACCGGAAGCTTGTTATAAAAGTAGTATCAAAAGCATTTATTTTTCTTATTTTTCTTTGCAGATTTTCTCTATGGATTTTCTCCATGAAATCTTTTGCATCTGTTCATGATCTACCGAGTTTCCTCGGAAAAGAAATCTCAATGCTTGTAATCAATTCAATCCAGCAGGAGATTTCGGAAATGACCAGTCGGCATTTAACTCCTGCACTCACCAAGAAAGGAGCTTATGCCTATGACAGAACAAAACAGCAATGAAAAAGAACAAAAGCAAATCGTCAAGAGAACTTACAAGGATAGTCTATTTCGGATGTTATTTAAGGATCCTAAGCATTTGCTGGAACTTTATAATGCGATTAATGGAACGCACTATGAAGATCCGGAAGCTCTGGAAATTAACACCCTGGAAAATGCGGTCTACCTGTCTATTAAAAACGACATATCGGTAATCGTTGATACTACCCTATCCCTGTACGAGCACCAGTCAACCTACAGCCCTAATCTTCCATATCGGAACCTGCAATATGTCGCAGCTATTTATGCCGGTATGGTAGCGGAAAATCAGATCTACAGTTCCAGGGCCTTAAAACTTCCGACTCCAAGTTTTGTAGTATTCTACAACGGCGCCGATAAAAAACTACCGGATCGTACAGAACTTAAACTCTCCGATTTGTTCAAGAAAAGTAACCCAAATGCAGAAGTTGGTCCTTGGATGGAACTTACTACAGTAATTTTAAACATTAACAAGGGATACAATGAAGAACTTATGAAAACCTGCCAAACCCTCAGCCAATATACCGAATTAGTATCACGGATTCGAAATCATCAAAAGGATATGCCCCTTGAAAGCGCCGTAATATCCGCCATTGATGAATGCATATCCGATGGAGTCTTGGCAGATTTTCTAAGCAAGAACCGAAGGGAGGCCATACGCGTGAGTGTATTAGAATGCAAAGTAGAAGATGTAATGGAACTGCTCCAAAAAGAAGCCAAAGAAGATGGATTCGCTGAGGGACGAACCGAAGGCTTAGCCGAGGGATTGACCAAAGGGCGCACTGAAGGCTTAGCCGAGGGATTAACCCAAGGACGCACCGAGGGACTGACTAAAGGACGGACCGAGGGAAAACTAGAGGCGCAGCTTTCTTCCATTCAAGCTATTACAAAAAGTCTAAACTTGACTCCAAGCCAAGCCATGGAAGCATTAAATATTCCCAAAGAAGAACAGAGCCATTTGTTGGAACTTTTGAATAACTAAGAGCCTCCGTCAAAAACTGTAGGAAACGCAGTATATCTTTCCATAGATCTTAGCCTCATAGACTAAGTTGCTTCCTGCCATGTGTGATGCTATATGGCAAAAAACGATTGCGAGGCTTCCGTCGCGCACTGTGAGCCGGCAGCGAAGATAAATGCATTGTGCCCGAAGGGCCGAGGGGCTTTAGCTCCTCGTGAGCGCAAAGCGCGAGTTTGCATTTATCTTCGCGAATCAGCCGGCTTACAGTGCGCAGGAAACGAGCATGTTTTTTGACATATAGCATCACACATGGCAGGCCACCAAACTAGCGCTATCAAGGCCCAGATCTATAAAAGAAATGCAAGTTGACAAACCACAAAAAAACTGCCGGATCGTACAGAACTTAAGCTCTCCGATTAGTTTAAGAAAAATAATATCTCTACAGAGGTTGGTCCCTGGATGGAACTTACTACTGTAATCTTAAATATCAACAAGGGATATAACGAAGAGCTTATGAAAACCTGTCAAACCCTCAGCCAATATACAGAATTGGTATCACGGATTCGAAATCATCAAAAAGATATGGCCCTTGAAAGTGCCGTAATCTCCGCTATCGATGAATGCATATCCGATGGAGTCTTGGCAGATTTCCTAAGCAAGAATCGAAGGGAGGCCATACGCGTGAGTGTATTAGAATGCAAAGTAGAAGATGTAATGGAACTGCTCCAAAAAGAAGCCAAAGAAGATGGATTCGCTGAGGGACGAACCGAAGGCTTAGCCGAGGGATTGACCAAAGGGCGCACTGAAGGCTTAGCCGAGGGATTAACCCAAGGACGCACCGAGGGACTGACTAAAGGACGGACCGAGGGAAAACTAGAGGCGCAGCTTTCTTCCATTCAAGCTATTACAAAAAGTCTAAACTTGACTCCAAGCCAAGCCATGGAAGCATTAAATATTCCCAAAGAAGAACAGAGCCATTTGTTGGAACTTTTGAATAACTAAGAGCCTCCGTCAAAAACTGTAGGAAACGCAGTATATCTTTCCATAGATCTTAGCCTCATAGACTAAGTTGCTTCCTGCCATGTGTGATGCTATATGGCAAAAAACGATTGCGAGGCTTCCGTCGCGCACTGTGAGCCGGCAGCGAAGATAAATGCATTGTGCCCGAAGGGCCGAGGGGCTTTAGCTCCTCGTGAGCGCAAAGCGCGAGTTTGCATTTATCTTCGCGAATCAGCCGGCTTACAGGGCGCAGGAAACGAGCATGTTTTTTGACATATAGCATCACACATGGCAGGCCACCAAACTAGCACTACAAAGGCCCAGATCTATAAAAGAAATGCAAGTTGACCCCCAAAAAATAAAAGCCAACGATTACTCCCCGTAATCGCTGGCTTTTTCACATCTCTAATAAACTTTAACGTCTCTTCTTACGCATAAACAAGATCACTGCTACAAGTGCCGCTACCGCCACAACTGCGACTGCAATCAAGGCCACCATCACGCCCTTTGGACGATTTGTGGTGCTGGTTTTTAAATTGGACTCCGGTACTTTCTCATTTTCTTCGTCGTCCAAGTTAATCTGCTCTTGCGGTGTAGCCTCGTCTCCGGACTCTACCGTTTCTGCTGTAGTCTGATTTCCTGTAGTATCTGTCACTACACCTGTATTATCTGTAGTTCCTGTAGTCCCTGTGGTTCCTGCAGTTCCTGTGGTTCCTGTAGTTCCTGCAGTTCCTGTAGTCCCTGTAGTTCCCGTTGTTCCGGTAGTTCCCGTAGTTCCTGTTGTCCCTGTAGTTCCTGCAGTTCCTGTAGTCCCTGTCCCACCTGTAGTTCCTGTGCCACCTGTGGTTCCCGTAGTCCCTGTTCCACCTGTACCCTGGTTATTGGCACTTGCCTGCTGAATCTGTGTATAGGTGAATGTGAGTACATTCTGAGACTTATCTTCCACTAAGGTTTTCAAGAGGCTGTAGGCCTGGGGCTGATAGCCGTCTACGTATAGGTAGGCTACGACTGCCTGGGTCCCGATCTCTCCCCAGTAGGTTTCGGATGGACGTAGGGTATTGCCGTTTGTATCCTGGTAATTTACGGTATATTCTACCATATTTCCTGCAATTCCGTAGGCTACTACATACTCTCTGTCTCCTGTTACGGTAAATCTGGCATTTCCTACGGTATTGTTGTCTTTTCCGCTCTCACGGATTCCCTTGACCTTATATTGGTCGGCATCTTTTACGACCACCTGATTCATGTAGCCGCTTAAGTCCACCTGGCTTCCGTAAGGAGCATCTGTGGTTACGGTAATCTCTGTGGATCCATCGGCAAATGTTCCTTCTTTTCCGGAATATAGCTTGATGGTATAGCCGTAGCTATCTGCCGCAAAGGCGGTTTGGCTTCCTGTCTGGAAGGTCATTGCAAGGGTTAAGGCAAAGGCTGCAAGTCCCAAAGCTAAGCTTTTTACAGTTCTCATGACACTCTCCCCTTTCTCTCCGTTTTATTTCCGGCGGTTTTCTTTGACTTGTGGCTGCTTTTTACGTTATAAATCGCTGCCCCTGCACATACAAGACCTGCAATCAAGGCGATAATGGCAAACATAAGAGGTCTGCTATAATCACCGGTTTTTACGGTCGGTGCTGATGTAGTGCTTGTATTGGTCGACGGTGTGGTTCCCGGACTTGGCGGTGTAGTACTTGTATCTGCAAGCTCCACTGCAAAATTCATCTGCAGCTTCGCCATGGTATCCTGGTAGCTATTGCCCTGGGTTTCTCCCTCAAGCTTTACATAGAGGGTAACCTCTGCCTTCTCACCGGCCTCTAAGCGGTCTAAGAAAAACCACTCTTCCAAGCTGTCGGTTGCCTGGTGAAGTCCTTCTCCGGCGGACTTATTGACCTCGTCGGAATTTTCTCCACCGACCTTGTCACTGTCAAAAAGGACGGTAGACTTTCCATCCGGATCTATGTAGGTTAGAAGGTAGCTGTAGGCTCCTCCCCCGGCTACGGTCTGACTCTCCTCTAAGGACTGTAAGACCTGGTTGGTCATATACCAATCCGTTGCCTTGGAATATTTATTTTCCAAGGTTAAATGAAAATTGGCATCATCCCCCGGCTGTAGGCCCATCAGGACATCGTCCATGTCTGTGTTTTTAAAAGTGCTTGTCATCTTACTGCCATCAAAATATACGGACCAGTCATCTGCGCCATTGTAGGTCTCTGCCATAGCGGTAACAGGTAGCATCATGGTAAGCAGTGTTGCTGCAAGTGCCAGCAATTTCTTCTTCATAAGTATCTCCTCCTGTTACTTTAAACTGATATCCCCGGATGCTTCATCTACATTCACATCAACGCCCCAGGCACTCTTAATAGCATCGGTTGCATTGTGGGTCTGTACCGCATCCACTTCGGCTTCTAAGTTAAATTTCATATTCTTGTATCGGTAGGTCTTGGTGGTTTTGGTATAAGTGCCATTGTCACCATTTACTTCCTCTGTGGAAACATCTACCTTATTCTTTAAGTTGCTATCTAAAGTCAGGGTATTGATGGTCGGTGCATCTGTCGTCTCTCCCACAGCTAAGATATGGGGCCAGTAAAATACCAGGCGCTCTTCTGTGGAATTTTCTTCATCTAAGATCCATCCTGCATTTGCCAAGCCCAGCTCAATCTGGGAGGGCTCAAGCTCTGTCGTTCTCTGACTCTTGTTACCGTCCTCGTCGGTCCAGTAACGGTAAACCCGCATTCTCACATACTCATCGATATTGCCGGAATTCTTGGCAAAGAGCTGTTCGTTGTAGCTTTTTCCAAGAAGGAGTTTGTTATCGGACTGGTCTAGGAGATTTGTTAAAAGCTCTCCCTGGGACTCCTCCCAGGCATCGTCCGATCCGGTATAGTCTCTGCTGCTGATATCTGTGGATTTCAGATTATTTACATCTGATCCGGAAGCCTCCACAAGGGTGACACCGATGTCATACATCTCCACCTGGGCACTGTAATTTTCACTGTAGTAAGTGAGGGCCGCTCTGGCACTTCCCACGCCGCTTCCCAAAAGGAGGATCACTGCCGCACCGGCCAGGACCAGAGTGCCTTTTTTACTTTTCATAAACTTTTTAAATTTATTCATTCTCTAAAAGCCCCCTTACTCTTCCTGATTCTGGTTTGCAGTTCCGATTTCTTTGGTGGAATCTACAGTCGCTGACCAGTCCGCTTCCTTGGCACTTCCGTCTTCATTGTAAGTTACCGGCGTACATTCCTGGATAACGATAATATTAAAGCTATCCTTGTAATCTTCCGGAAGGTCTGTAATCTTAGCATCCAGTACAGAGGTAAGTTCCTGCGGTTTCAGGATCTTGCTATAGTAATAATAGCCGTCATCTCCGAGGCTCCAGCTGCCATCTCCTACAGCCGATGCCTGGTCTCCCATAGAGGAAGCCGCCCCGTCACTGAATGTCAAGCTAAACTTGCTTCCGTTAAAGACCTTGACTCTTACATATACATCCTGGTCTCCCTCGGAATCTCCGGTATTTTGGATTACGATATGCTTGGTCATCTGGCTTACATTCTCTTCGATCTTGGTCGTCTCGGAAAAGTCCAGCTGGTAGCCACCCTTGGCCGTCACATAGGTGGTAAAATAAGCGGATGCACTGCTTAGGGAAATGCTTCCTGCCAATACAAGGGCTGCAGCGCCAAGCCAGAAGGTTTGATTTTTATAAAATTTCTTTTTCATCTTTTTAGTCCTCCTACTGCTCATTTGAAGCGCTACTTGAACTATCTGTCATTCTGCTCCAAGACCATTCCTGATTTTCTTTGCTATACTCAAATTTATTACAGGTTCCGAAGCCACCCTTGCGGTCATCGTTTTCGGTATTGCTAAAGTCAGCCTCAAGTACCTGGTCTGCTACGATGAGTCCCGGGTTAACCACGGCATCACCGGAAGTTGTATAGCTTGCACCGGAATAAACCTCTGTTACGGTAATATCGCAACCTACCGGAAGCTTATCTAGTACTGCCTCCCTGGTCGGAAGCTCGCTTCCGTCAAAATCAATGGATACGACATTACTATATACAAGCTCCCCGTCCTTCGTGCCATCTACCTGGAAGACAAAGGTCTGACGACCCTTGGTCGTATCAAAGTTGGTAACCGTCTTTACGATCTTAAGGCTTCCATATCTCTCACTTCTCTCCGGCTTTAATCCGGCCTCTACCTCATAGATCCATGCATCCTCCCCGCTTCCGGTCTGACGGTAAACATTGCCGGGCAGGGAAATCAGATAGGGCGTAAACTTATAAGTATAGGTCTCAGAATCTGCATCGGAGGCTACCACTAGGTAAAGACCCACCGGAAGGTCACTCATAAGACCGGTTCCCCCGGAAAGGGTGGTAGAAGCATCTGCCTCAGGTGCCTGACCCTTGTCTTCGCTCTCCTTTAAAATGTCGCTAGCCTCGGCGGATACTTCCTTCCAGGCTTCCGAAACGGTATCCTTCCAATCCTTAGTATCTGTCTTTAAATCCACAAGCTCCAAGTCTTTAAAGATTCCTGTGGCTTCAAATGTCCCGTCCTTAGTAATATCTGCCACCTTGTAGGCTTTTAGGTCCACTGCCACGTCATCCTGCAAAAGATCCTGTCCGTATTCTGTGCCAGAATCTACACTGACAGTCAAAGAGCAAGTCTTGTCAAGATCAATGGAATCCGCCGCCTGTAAGCTTGGAATATTAAATCCTGCCGCCAGAAGGGCCACTGCCGCAAGGGATGCGATCCACTTCTTATTCACCTTTATCTTCTTCATCTTTTTCCCTCCTTGGGTGCTGTTCTTTTCCTGATGGTTTCCCTTTTCTTCTCTTAATAGTTCTATAAATAAAGAATAGTAACAAAAGCAGGGCCGCCGCCAAAAGTCCATAGAGCATGTAATATTCTTGAATGGACTCTAACATGGTCTCATCTGCTACCTTCTCATCATCTTCCCCGTGATAGTCACATCGGCTGCCATGTACCAAGAGCCTGTGGCTGTTGACGCCATAGGGAGTACAGGTAAATAAGGTCACCAGGTCCTCCCCCTCTGTGATCTTAAGAAGACTTTCCAGGGTCTCAGTATCTTCCTTGTCGATCATAGGATCTATGGAAGAAACCTCATAGGCAAATACCTGGTCTAAGATATGTATATAAAACTTATCTCCTGTCTTTAGCTTATCTAAATCTGAAAAAAGCTTGGCAGAAGGAAGTCCCCTGTGGGCTGCTAAGACACTGTGGTTACCGGTCCCCCCGATAGGGAGCTTGGTACCGGCCAGGTGGCCGACCCCTATTTGAAGAACCGTATCAGCAGTTCCGTGATAAATCGGAAGCTTTTGCTTAATCTTAGGGATGGAAATATATCCCATGATCCCGGTGCCGCCTACATTTAGGATCTGATAATACTGGCTATCCTCAAGATCCTTAAGGTCCTGGGAAAAGGCATCCCCGGTAAATGTATTCTCTGTAATGCTATTGTTATAATTTTCAGCGGCCTCCCAGTAGGAGCTATAGTCATCCTGGCTCATATCTTCCACCGCATCGTCATAGGAAGCAATGGCCTGACTCTGGTGGAGCTTATTCCACTGGTCAGAAACCGTAGGATAGGCAAAGATTGCGAATCCCACTAAGAAGATGAGGCCAATCAAGAGGTTGGGTAATATCTTTTTCAATTTCTTCATGAAACTAGGGTCCAATGATTATTTTAAATTACTTATTTTAAATTACTTATTTTAAATTTTTCTTCTTCCTAATGGATCTAATCTTCCACAGGAGGAAGTTTACAAGCATGAGGATCACAAGGAACACAAGCGTGATCACCACAGCCACCTCCCTAGGATCCACCTGGTAGGCATCTGCCGGAACCGATTCTCCCAGTCCCTCAATGCGAACCCCACGAACCAAAAGTCTGTGGGTATTGATACCATATGGAGTACAGGTCATCAAGGTACAATAGTCCTTGTCCGGATCGATGGCTAAATCCTTGACATTCTCAGGGACCACAATATGGATCTGGTCCACTTCATAGGTAAGGACCCGGTTTAAAACCGTAACCTGGAAGGTATCCCCCTCCTCCATCTCATCCAACCTGGAAAAAAGTTCTGCACTGGGCAGGCCCCTGTGGGCAGATAAGACTGCATGGGTCCCCTTGCCCCCAACCGGGAAGGAAGTCCCATTTAAAAGGCCAACCCCGATCTGCAAGGTCCCTTCCGAGGTTCCATAGTAGACAGGAAGTTCAGTATCAATTTTATCAATGGTGACGTATCCAATGACTCCGGAATCTGTAATGTTTAAGATCTTGTCAAAGCCCGGAAGTTTATCATAATTTTCCAGGGGATCAGCCAAAGAGGCAAGCTCCCGGTTATAGTCTTCCGCTTCCGTAAAGTACTTATCATAGTCCTTATCAGACATCCTATTCACCGCCGCATCGTAAGCAGCAACCGCTTCCGTCTGTCTTTTAGAATTCCAGTAATTACTGAAACTAGGATACAGCATCACGGAGAGCCCTATGAGAAAGATAAGTAATAATATAAGGCTTGTTTTATCTCTTTTCATGTGGTTCTCCCTAAGGCTGTATAGATGATAGTTTACTTGCGAAAGATTTTTTTATTCTGTACACAATAACCGAAAGCTTAAGAAACTCTCCCCAGAGTCCCTCTCGCTCCGGTCACTGTATACAATTTTAATCACTTTTTAGATTCGCAAGCAACTAAATGAGTGGCTTAAAAAAGCTCATTATAATTTATTTGTTTGTACGTCTTCTAGAAACAAGGATCACTCCAGCACCGATCATAAGAACAGCACCAACCACATAGAAGATTGTAGTACCGATACCACCGGTAGAAGGAAGGACACTTCCCTCTTTGTTGATCACATCAGTAGTAGCGGATCCTTTTTCCATATTAACTGTAAATACTTTATCTGTACCACTGATGATTTCATTTCCATTTTTATCTTTGATAGTCAATGACTTAAGTGAAGGATTTTCGCCCTGGTCAAACTCTGTTTCCACCGTAAACTCAAGATCCTCTGCCTTATTAAATCCAGAAGGAACAGTAGTCTCTACAAGCTTGTACTTACCTGCATCAACTCTACTGAACTCGAATGTTGTAAGCTTATCACCCTTAACTTCATTTCCAACTTCAACATACTTATTCTGATTCTTATCAAACTTGTAAAGTGTAAATCCAGCACCTTCTAGTGGATTTCCCTTCTGGTCCACCTTGTTCGCAACAATCTTATAGGTAAATACAATAACCTTATCTTCCGGAGTCTTTCCTGTTCCGCTTCCGTTCGGGTTGTTTGAGAATGTCAAATCAACCTTGTTCGGGTTTCCGGTAGAACCGATTATTGCTTTTTTATTTAATTTTGCTGTATATTCTACAACAAATTTACTTGCAGATGTTACAGACGCTTTAGTGATTGCCTTTACATCGGAACAGCTCACGGTAAATGTTGTGCTCTTGTTTGTGTCTGAAACTGGAGTTGCAGGAGAAGTTACAAAATCACTTGTTACGTCCACGCTATCATATTCATCAGACTTATCTGCTTTAGGATTCAACAAATATACTTTTACATCATTATTTCTTGTAAGACCTTCAGATAAAGTATCTGTAAAGGTATAAGAATATGTAGTATATGCATCAAGTGTTGATGGCATAGTTCCTGTTAACTGGAATGGTACGTTATCATTTACGTCGTAATCGGCTGCATCCTGCCAACCTGTTTCGTCTCCAGTAGAATCATTTTTCTCTTTAACCTTTTTCTCTACTGTCGGAACATCAGCCTTATTTTCAACTGTTACATTGCCAACTACCTGCAGGATATACTGTGTGTAAGATTTGTCACTTGCTACTTCAGTATTTTCCACTACATAGTAACCTGCTGCTAAGTTAGTAAAGGTTGCTTTTCCCTCTGTATTAGCATCTGCAGTCCCGGTAGCAGTTGTTTTATTATCGATTGCGGTTTTTGCAAATTCTTTTGCTACAGTCTGATCATCTTTTTTAGTTGCAAGGTATTCAGCAATTTCAGATGCTTTGTTGCTTGTTTTTTCATTCCCTATTGTGTAGCTAAATGAATTAACACCTTCTCCCCATTTTACATTAGATAACTTACTGCCATCATAGTCACCTGTAAATACCTGATAGATTTCATACTTACCTGTTGCATTTGTAATAGTTACAGAGTAGGTCTTGCTTCCCGTAGCACTAGATTCACCCTCTTCTGCAAAAGCAGTAACTCCCATAGCCAATACCATAACTACAGAAAGCAGGACTGATAATATCTTTTTCATCCTTTTCATTTTCTCGACTCCTTTCGTCTTTTTATTTTGTCTCTTGGTTGCTTGCTGAATTCTCAGCGGTCCTCACCCCCCCCCCGATTTTTCGAGGGGAGTGAGTCTTTGAATGAGGATTTGTATCCTTAAGAGCTTTGAAAATCATCTCTTGTGATCAGGGAAGATTTTCATCTTCTCTTCCTCTTCAAATTGTATCCAAAAAGCAGGATTGCTAAGCACATGAGTGCTGCTCCGCTTATAAGGAACGGTTTGATTCCTATACCTCCGGTACCCGGTAGTTCGTATGAATCCGGCTTGTTTGTAAAGATAATGCTGTAGTTTTCCTTTGAACTTTGGTAGTTGAAGGTATACTTATTTTCCTCGATGGCTTTCTTGTCATCACTACTCTGTATTGACTTTAATGAATAGCCACTAGCCTGTTCTTCCACAAGGGTGTAGGTCTGTCCTGATGTAAAGATCGGATTACCGTTTGCATCTTTGATTGAAGCAATCTTCTTTGCTTCTCCCTGATGTAGGGTAAAGCTTCCTTTTAGTTTGCTTTCATTAACTTTATTACCTTCATATACCTTAAAGGTAAAGGTCTTTGATCCATTATATCCCTGATCTTTACCTTCAGAGTCCACGACCTTCTTGCTGATGGTAGGAGAATTTGGAATCTTCACACCTACCTTCGGTGGTTCTGCGCTAAGTCTACTATCGGTATAGCCCTCTGCATTATATGCATAGCCAAAACTGTTCCATGCAATCTGTCCCGGCTGCGCATCGCCACTAATTTGGCCTTCGTATTGGATGGTCAGGATTTGCGTTGAATCCAAGGTGAAATTATCACTCATAAGGATCCTAAAGGACTTATCTTTCGTCTGCCATGTATCATGCCATCCGTCGGAGTTTCCATGTTCGGTATCAGCCGTTGTAAAGGATACCTTGTCTGAGAACTGGATCGTATAATCGATTCCTTCCGTTAAGGTCTTTATTTCCTTTCCTTTCGCATCTTTTAGAGTGATACTTAAGCCTCCCTTGTAAGCTACCGTAAATTCAGATCCACGCTTCTGACTCTGATTTAAAACTCCGGTGTCACCAGAGAATGGCATTAAGTCTAGAATAGTCAGATTTGTAAATTTCTTTTGGCTTACATTATTAATATTATTGGTATAGACAACGGTCTTGCTGTTTTCACTGTCTATCTTAATATAATTATTGCTTGCATAACCAACTGCCTGATTCTTATCATTGCTTTTTTCTGTAATGGTCTTCCATGAGAAGGATCCATAGTCTCCCATCGCATAGACACTATCAGAAGCTTTGACACCAGTGACATTTCCGTTCTCATCTGTTACCACCTGACCGGTCTCAACCTTGGTTCCATCAAAATCTTCTTTCGGTGTGAAGGTAGCTGTATTCTCGTAGATCTTAAAGTTTTGTGTGTCACATTTGGTATAGACCGTAAACTTCGCATATCCACCTGCCGGTATCTGGTAATCGTTGTCTGACACCTCTACGCTGAAGCTATTAGAATCTTTTGTTACAATGTTCCAAACATCACTGCTAAGATCCTTTGTCTTTGTAGGACTCGTAGATGACACAGAGTCATAAATTTCCAAAAGGAAGACCTTATTCTGCGCTTTATTGTCAGCAGTGATTCCAAGCCCTGTAGCCTCATTCCTTGTTAAAATATGGAAAGGTTTCTCCACGGAATCCGATATGGTATATCCCTTAATCGGCTGGGTTCCATCATTATAGAGAGTGATTTCCCATTTTACAGTGGACTGTGGATGAATATTGGTCTTCTTATTCTCTGCTGTGATCTCCTGCATGTCTTTTATTTTTTTGCCGGCGCTTATATAGCCCTTTGCTTCCTTGGTAATTCCCGGAATAATGCTATTGGTCGGAACAACACTGACAGAAGAACTGATTACTCTCTGGTTGCCTGTAACTCCTTCGTCCTTGGAAGAACCATTATTCTGGTAGCCATCATCCTTGGTGCCCTTGGTCTTGATGGTGCCATAATCCTTATACTGAACGTCCTTGTCAACATAAAGCTTTGCTGTATTGGTGATGGAGTTGTCAAGCTTAGGATCTTTCACCTTACAAAGAACGAAGAAGGAGAAGGTTTTGCCAGCTTCTAGGGTTACACCTTTATCCGCATCTCCCACTTGGTAGGTGGCTGTATGAGTTGTGGTGTCATTCTTAGTACATTTGATTTTAAACCCACCCACAGAGTCATTACCTTCTACATCTAACCAAGAACACCAATTATAGTTTTGTACTGTAATTTGATCTGAATAATCGCCCTTCCATATGTGCGGGATAATACCTTTATACTCCAGATTATCTCCGTACTCATCTGTAATTGTATTTACCGTGATCTTATCTGTACCTGTATTTGCGATAGTTATGGTATATAATACATAATTGTGCTTATTATCATCTATACTAAAATATTTTTTATTATTTAATTGATTATTATTGTAAAAAATTTGATCACTGTCTTGATTAAATTTTGCAATGGTCCATACGTTTTTCTTAATATCAGCGTATCCTCCAGCACCCTCTTTCTTTCCATAGACAGTTACTGTTTTTTCACTTCCTCCACTCTCTACCTTATTACTATAAGCTGTTTTACTATCATCTTTATCGGACATTTTCAAAGTCGCCTGATAGGTCTTTTCCACAGTTGTTCCCGCTTTTAGTTCACCAATATACCAGGTTAATATTGTTTTCCAAGTATCCTTTTTTTCTTCACTCCAGGATTTAGCAACCTGAACAACTTCATTATTGATAATAATGTAATATTTTTCATCGTTGTTGCCACTCTTACTCTTATTAATGAAATCATCAAGTGTTAAAGTTGTAGCTGTCAATCCATTCGTCGGTGTTAGCTGTCCAGTTTTAAAAGCATTCTCATCAGCTGTATACAAGACACCATCATATTTCAACAAGAGTCCTGCATCCAATGTATCTGTCAGCAAATGATGCTTATAGGTACTTGCCTCATCTCCTTTGGCATTGCTAATGGAAATCTTATAATCCAATGTGGTTCCGTTATCGTAAGAACCGCCGCCATCTCCATATTTTTCGTCTGAAGATTCTTTCACCTTTTTATCTACAGTAGTCGGTGGTGTTACCTTTGAATCCGTAGTGCCCTCTTCTCCATGGTTGGATGTTACTTTATTATTGATGTTCGTTACGCTCTCGCCATCATTCAAGTTTACCTTTGCCTTATAGATAATGGTAACTTTTTCATGGGCAGCAAGTGTCCCTACTTTCCACTGTAAGTTTGTCCTTTTATCTGTTCCTGTTGTGTTTGTAAATGTTACCGAGTGCTTTCCTGAGGGTGCTGTAGATTCAGCATCATACTCTACATCACTGCCTACAGTAAGGTTTTTTCCATTAGAATCATACATTCCCATAAATTCAAGGTGTTTGTCTAAGGTATCGGATAGGATCTGATCAAAATCAACTGGTGTATTGTTTGGATTTTCTACCGTTATTGTGTAGGTAAGAGTATCTCCATTCTTTACGTCGTCCTTTTTGTCTACCGTTTTATTTAGCTTGATCTCGGTCTTTTCTACATTAACGGTGACCTCTCCGGTTTTACCTCTATACTCTGCCTTGTTTTTGATGCTAGTACCCAAGTCACTTTTTGTCAGTTCCTTTTCAGACTTCACATCGGCTTTGAAGGTGAATTCTAATGTTCCACCTGGTGCAATAGAGTTTTCTTGTGGGAAGCTGATGGTACAGGTTCCATCCTGCGCCGTGGTAACAGTTCCGCCCTTATTCTCAATAGCTTTCTTTTGAGCATCTGTTAATGTAAGCTGCTTTGGCAAGGTATCTGTTATGGTATAGTAGTTTCCATAAGCATCCTTTTCCGGCAAGGTTATGGATCCATCATTTTTTACTGTAATGGTATAGTCGATGGTAGATCCAGGTTTTACACTCTGCCCTCCAACATTTTTATTATTTTGATTTGCAGTCTTTGTTATGGAATAATTTTCTGTTTTTGCAGGTGTTGTATGTACCGTTTCTTCATGCTCATAGCTATCATTTCCTTTTATAGCCGTTGTATCGATACTTACTGTATTGGTAATCTTTTTAGCTGCCAGGTCTTGTTCTGACATTGTCTTGTAGCTATCATCCAAGACTAATTTCGATGCATCCAATGTAGCTTTTAGGTCACTGATGCTATCCATCTCTCCTATATATTTTCCCTCATCGTCCGTATTTGTATTGGTGAGGGTTATCTTATAGGAAATGGATCTTCTGTCATTGGCAATTGTCACTTCATTAACACTTACACTTTGATGTTTTGATTTTGTTAAGGACGTAAAATCAAAAGTGAATAGAACGTTTCCGTTCTTGTCTACAACCTTGTCTCCTGACACTCTTGCCCCCTCCGGGAATGTCATTCCATCCGGCAGGCTCAAGGTATCTTTAAGGACTACTGTTTTTGTCCAGATTGATCCTGTATCACCATTCACATCTTTATTAAATTCCTGGGCACTAATCTTATACTCTAGGTTTCCAACCAGCTGGTTGTCGTCATTAATTTCTATCTTTGTTTTATCTACCGTCTTCTGCAGGTTGTCCCACTTGTTCTCTCCTGTCCAAGTAAGGGTAAGGTACTGTGCGGCGCCTTGCTCGGTAATATCTGTTCCGTTGACTTTTACATAATCATTGGGCTGCTTATTTTTTATAGAAGGTGTTATTGTAACGGTATTCTTCTTATCCATAATACCGTTCTCTGAATTAAACTGTAATACAAATTGAATGGTTGATCCTGCCGGTTGTTTATAGATAATATATGATGTTCCATCCGGATTCTTATGAAGTTCAACTGTTATATTTCCTCCTGTAGTCTCATCTCCATAATGAACTTTCAACTTTCCATTTTCATCGAAGCCCGCCAGGCTCACTCCATCCGGCAACACTCCAATATCCAATTTCATTTCTTCAGGTGTTGTCGTATCGCTTGGATGCGAATTTGTAGAATTCACACTAATCTGTAAGGTCTGCCCATTTTCCCCTGAAGAGGGATCTGAGGAAATATCGAAGGTCACTCCCTGGTCAACTTTGTCATTTGCTACAGCAGCCTCTGCCGGCTCGTTTCCATTCTCTACATTTCCTGCATCATTTGCATTTCCTGCATTCCCTGTATCTTCTACATTTTCTCCATCAGATGTATCCTCTGCAGGATCTGTATTTTCTGTATTCGCTGTTCCCCGACTCTTCTCCCAAGCCTGACTTACCAGTCCATATCCAAGGATCTGGCTGTCTGTTACTTGGTAGCTTGTTTCCTTAACTGAGTTCTCGTCATTACCCTGGATCACTGTTATGGTAGTTTTTGCTCCGTCGTCTCCGCTTCCTACGATGTCGATGATTCCCACCTGGAAGAGGGTCTCCTGATCACCGCTTCTGTTAAAGAATACTAAGTCTCCTGCCTGGTAGTTACTGGAAGCATCTCCGAATAGACCGGCGTCCTTGAGGGCGTTCATCCAAACATTGGCATCGCTGTATACTGGGAAGATATTTTTATCTACGCCTGCATAGTTAAGGGCGAAGGCTGCAAGCAAGGTATCCCAGTCGCTATAGGTCATGTCCTCTGCTGTCCAGGTTCCATAATCTTTAGTCGCTGTTGCCCATGCGCCATATCTTGTATATCCCTTGTGGCTATTGTCATCTCCCAAGCAGAAGTTGTCTTTGCTCTCGCTGTATCCCAGCTGGCTCTCTGCGATGGCTGTAATCTTTTGATTCCAGTTCTGACCTTCTTCATAGCCACTATCTTTAATAGAAGCTTCCCAGGTCTCTGCCGTCTCTAAGTCTGCCTCAGGATTGCTCTCACAGGCTTCGGTATGGGTATGCTCTTCCTTGCCGCAAGTTAGAACCTGACTGTAACAGGCATCGGTGTGGGTATGGTCTTCCGACTCTTCCTGGCCGCAGGTAAGCTCTGTAGTATAGCAGTCCTCACTGTGGGTATGTTCTTCCAATCCACAGTAGGTTTTCCCGGTCATGGCAATTCCCGGAAGGATCAGTCCCCACAGGACGGCTCCTACTACGAAAAGGGAACATAGCAAGGTAACTATCTTTAGCCTTCTTCCTTTCTCTTGATTTTTCTTCATCTTGTCCTTGTGACTCTTCAATGAATTCATCATAGCTTTCCTCTCCTTATTTAAGGATTCCTATGTCGTTTAAGGGCCATATCCTAAATACAACTCTTCCAACGACTTGTTCATCTGATACACAGCCTACCAACTTACTTCGGCTGTCAATGGATTTGGATCGGTGATCTCCCATTACGAAAATCTTACCCTCCGGCACCTGATAGGGGAAGGTGATGTCACATTCTCCCAAGGCCTTGTCCTTTAGGTAGGGCTCGTCGATCTGTATATCATTTATATATACGTTTCCCGATGCATCCATGTCTATATAATCTCCGGCAGATCCTATAACTCTTTTTAATAAAATCTTATTCTGATAATAGAATCCAATCAGATCTCCGGTTTCAAACGTTCCTGATTTCTCTAAAATAACTAACTGTCCATTTTCCAAGGTAGGCTCCATGCTGACTCCCGAAACCCGAAGGATGGGGAAAAACATGGTAGCGATCAGTACCGCTGCGGCTGCCGCCACAAGAAGGATACCAACCACATGCCTAAGAGCCTTAAAAAACTCCCCCCGAAAGTGGAGCTTGTCCCGCTCTTTTTTAACCTGTTCCAGAGTGGGCAGTTTAACTTCTGTTTCCTCTGTATCCATTGAGAACTCCTCAATCATTTCTCATCTGCGTCTTCTTGTGCAGATTTTTCATCTGCTGTAGGTTCTTCCTCTGCGGAAGCTTCTACTGCTTGCTCTTGCTCTGCAGGAGCCTCCTCTGTGGGAGCTTCTGCTTCTTGCTCTGCCTGCTCCTCGCTTGCGGAGCTTTCTGTTTCTTGTTCTCTCGCTTCTTCGCTTGCAGGGCTTTCTGTTTCTTGCTCTGTAGTTTCTTCGTTTGCAGGGCTTTCTGTTTCTTGTTCTGTGGCTTCTTCGCTTGTAGGGCTTTCTGTTTCTTGTTCTGTCGTTTCTTCACTTACGGAGGCTTCTGTCTCTAGGGCTTCTGTCTCTAGGGCTTTTGGCTCTAAGACTTTTGCCTCTTCTCTTAGTGCTTTAAGCTTGCTTTCTAAGTTTATAGCCTCCTCGCTCATGCACTGAATCTCAATCTTAGCCGCTTCCAGGGAAGCGATCAGGTCTACCTGGCTTTTGGCTCTTCGAACCCTCTCAAGCTCCGCCCTGGTCTCCTCCAATTCCTTTTGGAGTTGGTAGATGATTTCTATAAAATCTTTCTTCTTAAGTCTTTTAAATTCCTTATCCGTCATATAGCCTCCTTCTCTTCCTTGGAGCTACCCACAAAGGAATCCGTCGTATGGTCTATGCCATCATTCTGATCCATAGCCTGATTTACTAGCTTTAATAGTTCTAAGACACTTCGAAAGACTACCGTCTCTCCTCTTTCCATCCAGGTAACCCTGCCCTGCCAGCTACTGTGTTGTCTTTGTTCCACCCTGACAATGAAGGTTGCTTTCTTCCCCTTGTGGTCCAGGAGTTCGCTGTCGCTTACAGATTTTTTCTTTCTCTGGGTCCTTGCTGTCTTATAGGGAATCACCACCGGTTCCCCAACATCCCCGAAGTGTCTGGTCGTTGTACCGGGAAAGGGGTATCTCATCTCATCATAGAACCGGTCCATATAAAGAATGGCCTCCGCCATACTGTCAAATTCTATAGCTTCTAATCTATAACCGTGATAGATGCGTCCGGTAACCTTATAATTACGGTTGCGTCCATCGATACAAAGAACCATGCCGCAGGGGTTTCCCACATACAATTGTGATGCGCTCATCTATCAATCTCCTTTCCCATTCCCATGTCTTTCCTCATTCTTAGATATTCATCAGATGTTTTGTTTTAATTTTTTAGACATTTGGGTAAAATATTGCAATTTATTTTTTATTTACAGACAGTTTAGCACTGTCTATAACTAAGAAAAGGTCTAAGAAAGGTCTAATATTGCGTTTTTATTGCAACTTTTTCTAGCTTTTTTTAGACTGCATCCGATCCGTGCCCGGTGGAGGTGGGCGTACTGCAGATGGGGGATGTGCTGTCTGGGTGGACGTCCTGCAGGTGTGGGATGTGCCGCAAAACGTGCTGCGTTTCCTGCTAGCTTAAGCCGGCTGATTCGCGAAGACTGCCGCAAACTCGCGCTCTGCGCTCACTCCGGGCTTACGCCCTTCGGCCCTTCGGGCACAATGCTCTCGTCTTCGCTGCCGGCTAAAGCTAGCGACGAAAGCCTCGCAATCGTCTTTGCGACACATCCCACACCTGCAGGACTATCTCCCCATGTCGCATACATCGCGCATCTATAGTACTAAATCCCAATGTAATACAAAACGCACGTCTGTAGCCCATTGGCAAAAGCCACGTACGTCTTACAGCCACAACATTGCTTCACAAAGCTACATATATATGTATATGGTTATATAGCATATCAGAAGGTCAAGAATGGCCAAAAACAGGGGTGTTTTTAGTAGTACAAAAGAGGACTACTATACATTCAAAGACAAAAAACAGACCCTTTCCTGCGGTTAAAAATCAGAAAAATGCAATCGCAATCACGAAGCTTCCGTCGCAAGCTGTAGCAGCCAGCAGCGAAGGTAAATGCATTGTGCTAGGAGGCCAAGAGGCTTTAGCACCGAATTGTTCAGCTACGATTGCTCAGGAAACGCAGTATATCTTTCCATGGATCTTAGCCTTATAGACCAAGTTGCTTCCTGCCATGTGTGATGCTATATGGCAAAAAACGATTGCGAGGCTTCCGTCGCGCACTGTGAGCCGGCAGCGAAGATAAATGCATTGTGCCCGAAGGGCCGAGGGGCTTTAGCTCCTCGTGAGCGCAAAGCGCGAGTTTGCATTTATCTT
>CAVHCX010000035.1:0-20221 GCA_963634745.1 Clostridium sp. CAG:343 | reverse complement strand
AAGCGCGAGTTTGCATTTATCTTCGCGAATCAGCCGGCTTACAGTGCGCAGGAAATGCAGCATGTTTTTTGACATATATCATCACACCTTGCAGGCCAAAAAAAACTGTTCTACAAAAGCCTAGATCTATCAAAGAAATCATAAGTGCCATTTTATGATTCCCCCTCCCCCAAGGAGTATCGTATAATTAAGCAAGAAGAAAATCAAACGGGGTTGACCAAAAGGCCGACCCCGTTTTTTTATTAGTATACCTATTATTTTGCAATTCCATCTGCATAGGCTTCAAATACTGCATCAAGTGTGTCTGTATTCTCACTGTAAGCTGTAATTGGAGCAACAATTCCATCTTCATCTGTTGCATCCTTGTTAAATGCAAATACATAAGGTGTTTTGATGACCGGAACATCTACTTCTTTTCCCGCATCATTCTTATAGGTAATACTTGCAGATGCATCACCGGCTTCATATTCATCTGTTGTAAGGTTTGTCAGTGAATTTTCAATCAGACTTGTATACATAAATCCAATGCTGTCGCTCTGCATGATATCTCCTGTATTCTTGTAGCCCCATTGATCCTCACAAATTTTTCCGTCAACATTTGGGTCCCACAAATACACAGTTACATCATTTTCTACCGCCTTTGCATTTACATCAGCAATCTCATTCTGTGTAGCTTCATCATAGGTTCCGCCTACCATATAGATCGCATTTCCATCCTGCTGTAAAAGCCATGCAAACTGACGATATGTAACCGTCTTAATATTTACTTTTTCAGCATCCTTCAAGGCCGGATACATTTGACGTAGGTAATCCTCTTTGGAATACTCTGTAAATTCAATATTGTTATCTTTGATGAAATCAAACATTTCCTTCATGTTTGCTTCATATTCATCTGTACAATAATTCTTTACAGGGTCTCCGTTCTTGTCTGTAACTTCGTTACCGTCTTCATCGTACTCTTTTGTATAAACACCGTCTTTATCGCGTTCTACCATTTCCTCAAATGCATACATTACCGGGCATTTTGTAGATCCGTTTCCGGAATTGCTATAATCGGTTGTATTGTCTTTGTTATAGATAAATGCGATTGGCTGCTGGATTCTTCCAACTGTCTCAGACTCCCCGTTTGCATTTGTATAAGTGATGGCTCTTTCAGTTGTTGAAGGGAACTGGATCCAGTCGTCGATATTTGTCAGATACTGTTTTACAACCTCACCATACATGTAGTTGTAGTTTACACCGGCATTCTCACTTCCGTCAGACATACGGACAAATGTATTTCCATCTTCGTTGTCATCAAGGTTGAAGTCATAAGTGTAAATCGTATCGATACCATACTCTTTTGCATACTTTGTAAGCGAAGGGGTCATCGCTCTTGTATTATGGCACCATGAACCGCAAAGTGCGATCATGTATGTTCCTTCTTTTTGGAAGAGGTCGATCATTTCATCATAAGTGATATCTACGTATACTACATCATCCACACTGTCAAAGGTCTCAATTCCCTGACGTGGTGTATCCTTTAGCGAATTCGTATTAAAGGTATCAAAGTAGTAATCCGGCTCAAAATTATAATCGGTTGCAGATAAGGCCTTGCTTGTATCTGGCTCTGTTTTTTCTGCAGTCTTACTGCTGTCGTCCGCACTTGTGCTGCTAGATGAGCTGCCGCATCCTGCTAATAATGCCGCTGACATAGACAGTGCAAGTACACATGTAAGAATTCTTTTTTTCATCTCATTCTCCTTTTTGTTCTAAATGTTTATTGATTTGTTTTAGCACATCGGAGGCGCTTCACCGGCATCATCTGATGATCCATTACCACCATCATTGCTGTATACGCTTTCTAAATCTAACAAATCCTGATAGTTCTCGATATTCCATTTTTCATCTGCCGGTACATAAGTATCTACAGCTTCACGGGCTGCCTCCACAGCTTCTGCAGCACCATCCTGTTTCTTATCAGCAAGGGCTGCCTGCTTGATCATAAGTCTGGCATAGTTTAATCTTGCTTCCTTGTAAGTCTTTAGATTTGTAATCTGCTCCTCCAAATTCTGATTTGGATCTAATGCTTCATAATATTCTGCAGCTTTCTTAAACCTGTCAATACTATCATCATTCAGCTTCATATCGCCGATTGCATCAATAGCATTGATGGTTCTTGTCACAGAATACTTGGTTGAAACGACAGAGAGACCAAGAAAGATAATCGCTAAAACAATAAGTACAATTGTTGATTTTTTCAATTTCATTAGGCCTTCTCTCCTTTCTCTTCTTTTGCGCAAAAAATCTCATCATTTAATGTTCCGGTCTGTCTTGCAACGATAGCTGCAGCCACATTGGCACCCGTCACATTGTCCATCGTACGGATCATATCTGAAATATTGTTGATCGGCACCAGAAGTACAATTGCCGCAATCGGAAGATTAACTGCCTTAAAAACTGCCATAGCAGATACCACTCCGATTCCAGGAACTCCCGCACTTCCAAGGGAAAGAATCAGACAGATCACAGCTAACATTACATAATCAGAAGCCGTCCATGATATACCTACTGCATTGGTGTAAAACATTGCCAAAAGAATTGGCCATACGCAGGTACATCCCGGCATACCGATGGTTGTTCCCAGTGATGTCGTAAAGTTGGAAATCTCTTCATCAATTCCAATACGTTTTCTCTGACACTCCACAGATACCGGAATCGATCCCACACTACTTTGTGTTGTAAATGCTGCAATCTGCGCCGGCAAAATCTTCTTGAAAAATTTAACAGGACTTAGCTTTGCATAAAATTTAACTAAGATCGCATTAAAACCATAGGCATGTACAAGACATACAACATAGATCATTACAACCAAAAGAATCAACTGCACCAAAGACTTCTTATCCTCAAAAATCTGACTTGCAGATCCAGCTACCAGGCAAAGAACCGCAAAAGGTGTTAGGTCAATCACAAATGCGAGGATACGATAGATAATTTTCTTTAATGCTTCTACTAAATCCTTAAATGCAGATACCTTCTCCGGGCCTTCTTCTGAAGCAATTCCCACATATGCTACGGCTACCGCAATAGCAATAATAATAATCGCAACAACATTGTCATTGGAAAGATCTCCCACAACATTTGTCGGGAAGAAGTTCAGAATTACCTGATCAAACGAAGTTGCCAGTTCTTCATAAGAACTAATGGTGCTGTCACTTACTGATGCGATATCAGCAAAAACAGCTTCCGCTCCTTTTCCGATTCCTGTAAAGAATCCAAAAACATAGGACAGAACAATTGCTGCTGCCGAGGAAACCAAAAGCCAGAAGACTGATCGAAGTCCGATACTTTTCATTTTTTCCTTATTATTTAAGGAAATAAAGCCTGACATAATCGAAATCAGAATAACCGGCGCCACAAGAGCAGTAATTACATTGATGTAAATATCACCCATCAAGTCAACCCAGACAAGATAGCTATTATTTTCAGAAGCAAATACCAATCCCAATACGGCTCCCATTACCATACTGATCAAAACAACAAAGGTCCAGTTGATCTTCATCGCCAACTGATTTAATGCTTTGAACAGCAATAATGTTATAGATAAGACCAGAAGGGCTATCCAGTTAACACTACATAGTAAATCCATTTTCCTTTTCTCCTTTTCTTCAAAATACCAACGGAAATGTTAACATAATATTAATCTCCTGAAAAATCACTTTTTTTGATAAAAAAAGCTACTTATAGCTTTTTACTATAAGTAGCTTAAAGGTATTTGCTTTCTTTTTTTCTAAAAATCCGTAGTACAACGTTTGATAATCTCACAAGGAACATTTACCGTATGTTCTATCTCCTCTCCCCTCTCCAGAAGGGCGATCATATGATCCACCGTGGTCTTACAGAGTGTCCCCAGTTTACTGTCAATGGATGTAAGCTCCGGCTCACAGCTAACTGCCAGGATGGTATCGCCGTATCCGGTGATGGATAAGTCTTCCGGTATTTCCAGGCCTTTTATTTTCGCATACTTCACGGCCCCGACTGCCATGGCATCTTCCGTTGCCAAAATACTGTCAAAATCAAGTACGCGATTATATTCGAGCAACATATTCTTGGCATACTCGATGCCGTTTTTTGTCTTAAATTTCAGGTCCCCTTTGATAGGATAATCTGCCTCATGAAGGGCAGCCTCATATCCTGCCATCTTCCGTTTCGCACTGAAAGAATCATTATTATACATAAACAAAATCTTCTTTCGGCCTCTTCTTATATATTCCTTGGTCACCTCATAAGTGGCTTGAAAATCATCTGCATAGGCACAGTAGATATTCTCCCCTGTCACTTTTGCGTTGATCATAAATACCGGTGTCTGGCTGGCTGCCTCCCGGATGTAATCGGTATCAAATTCGTCCTTTCCACTCCCTGCATAGGTGGAGCCTACTAAGACGAGCGTGTCAATTTTCTTAGACAGCAGTAATTTTACATAATTTTCTTTTTCTTCCTGCTTATAACCACTGCATCCTAGGATACAGTCATAGCCATATTCATGAAGACTGCTCTCCAAATAGGAAACGGCTCTTGCCATATAAATATTTGAAATATCCGGGCAAATGATTCCTACGGTCTTCATGCTTCCAAGTCCCAGCCCTCTTGCAAATGCATTGGGTGTATATTCATTTTCCCGCATGACTGCCAGCACTTTTTCTTTGGTCTTTTCACTGACTTTGGGACTATCGTTCACAACTCGTGATACGGTTGCTATAGATACATTTGCAAGTTTTGCTATATCGTAAATATTAATATGTCTTCACCAGCTTTCCTATTATTTTTTCACAGTTTTTAAAAGCATATCGGAAAAGTATTCACTTTATCCGATATGCTAAATGTTTACTAATCGATATTTATTCTATCATCTGCCTGATTACAGGTCAAATCCAAAATATTTTACTGCGTTATTATAAGAAATTCCGCAAACAATTTCCTCTAAGGTCTTAAAGTCTGCCGGATACTCTCCGTTCTCTACCCATCCTCCGATGAGGTCGCATAAAATTCTTCTGAAATATTCGTGTCTTGTATATGACAAGAAACTTCTGGAGTCTGTCAGCATACCTACAAAGTTTGACAAAAGTCCAAGATTTGCAAGGGAGGTCATCTGGGCGATCATTCCTGTCTTGTGATCATTAAACCACCATGCACTTCCCTGCTGGATCTTTCCTGCTGCCTCTGTTCCCTGGAAGCATCCTAAGATGGTTCCGATCGCTTCGTTATCATTTGGGTTTAAGGAGTAGAGGATGGTCTTTGGCAGCTCATCACTAGCGATCAGGGAGTTTAAGAAATCTGCCGTCTGCCCACTTGGTGCATAGTTATCGATGCAGTCATAGCCTGTATCGGGTCCCAGTTTGTCATACATGAATTTGTTGTTATCTCTCTTGCATCCGTAATGGATCTGCATGACCCAGTTTTTCTCATGGTAGGCTTTTCCCACAAACTGCATAAAGGCGGTCTTGAAGATCATCTCTTCTTCTCTTGTGATCGCCTCTCCCTTGAGACGTTTTTCGAAAATCTCTTCTACCGTCTCCTCTGAAGCCGGTGCATACATGACATACTCTAATGCATGGTCCGATACGCTGCATCCAAGGCTCTCGAAATAGTCCATTCTCTTAAGAAGTGCTTCTTTTAAATCTGTAAAATGCTGGATCTTAACACCGCTTACTTCTGATAGTGTTTGGATGTAATCTGCATACTCCGCTTTTTCAAGGTTCATTGCCTTGTCCGGGCGCCATGCCGGAAGTACTTTTACTTCAAAGCTGGCATCCTCTGCCAGGACCTTGTGCCATTTTAAATCATCCACCGGATCATCTGTGGTGCAGATTAATTTCACATTTGAATTGCGGATGATATTTCTTACAGACATACCATCTTCTTTTAATTTCTCATTGCAAAGGTTCCATACTTCCTCCGCTGTATCTCCGTTCAGATATCCGGTATATCCGAAATATCTCTGAAGTTCCAAATGGCTCCAATGATAAAGCGGATTTCCGATGGCCTTTGCCAGGGTCTCTGCCCATTTCTGAAATTTTTCACGATCGCTTGCACCGCCGGTGATATAATACTCATCCACGCCGTTGGATCTCATCTGACGCCATTTATAGTGGTCTCCTCCCAGCCATACCTGGGTGATGTTGTCGAATTTGCGGTCCTCTGCGATTTCCTGCGGGTTGATATGACAGTGATAATCCACGATAGGCATATGCTCTGCATAGTCGTGAAATAATTTTTCTGCTGTCTCTGAAGAAAGTAAAAAGTCTTTATCCATAAATTTTTTCATTGTCTTAAAATCTCCTTTTCTTCATGTTTTAGATATGTCCTAGATAAGTCCTAAATATATCCCATCAATTTTGGAAGCCATAAGCTTAGAGACGGAATATAGGTTACGAACATTAATACTACAAAGATTGCTGCAAAGTAAACCAAGAGCTGTTTGATCACGCTCTCGAGCTGTACGTTACCAACCTTAACACCGACAAACAAGGTGGTTCCCACCGGAGGGGTAATGGTTCCGATACAGAGGTTGAAGATCATCATAATTCCAAAGTGGATGGTGTTCATACCCAGTGCTGTACATACCGGAAGGAAGATTGGTGTAAAAATCAGGCAGGCCGGTGTCATATCCATAAAGGTTCCTACGATCAGCAAGATAATGTTGATCAAGAGTAAGATTACGATCTTATTGCTGCTGACAGATAAGAGGGCGGATGAAACCAGGGTTGGAATATTGGTAAATGCCATAACCCATGACATGATACTTGATACTCCGATCAGGAAAATAATGATACCTGTCATCTCTGCACTGTCCCTTAAAATCTGTGGAATCTCTTTCACTGTAATGGATTTATATACAAATAGGGAAAGTACCAAACTATATACGACCGCTACCACCGAACCTTCTGTGGCTGTAAAGATTCCGAAAATGATTCCTCCAATTACGATAATAATAAGAAGTAAACAAGGGATTGCCTGCAATACCACTGTTCCAGCTTCTTTTGCTGTAAATTTTGTCTTTGCGCGATAGCCTTTTTTCTTGGCGATCACATATACCACCAGCATACAAGCCAGGCCCCATAAGATACCCGGAATGTAACCTGCCATGAAAAGTGCTGCTACAGATGTTCCGCCACTGACCAGGGAATAGGTGATCATAACATTACTTGGCGGAATCAGAAGTCCTGTCGGTGCGGTTGCGATATTAACGGCTGCCGAGAAGTTCGGATCATATCCTTCTTCTTTTTCAATAGGTCCAATGATAGATCCCATGGCAGAGGCTGCCGCCGTACCGGATCCTGAAATTGCACCAAATAACATATTTGCCAGAACATTGGTCTGAGCCAGGGCTCCGGGTGTACGACCTGTAATCAGTTTTGCAAGGTTGATAAGTCTGATAGCGATACCGCCCTTGTTCATAATATTTCCTGCCAGGATGAAGAAAGGAATGGCAAGAAGACTGAATACGGAGATTCCCGAGAAAATTCTCTGGCATCCGGTAAGCACGGCAACGTCAAGATTCATAACCGGCAGGATTGCGCAGACCGATGAGATACCCAGGGCCACTGCGATCGGCACCCCTGCGATCAGCATGATGATTAAGAGGACTAAAATAATCAGTCCGGATGTAAGTGCTATATTCATACTACTTTTCCTCCTCTACTTTCCTACTGTCATATCCCTTCACAAGATCTGCCACATTTAAAATGCCATAGATTGCGATCAGGATTCCTGAAATCGGCACGACCGCATAGATTACCCCCATCATAACTCCAAGAGCGGCTGTCCTCTGAGTCATTGTAAGTCCCATAATGGTAAATCCACCGTAAACCATAACAATACATGCAAATGCGATGACAAGAAGTTCGATGGCGATTTCCAACACCCTTCTCTGTGGGGCTTTTAACTTATCCACTACAAAGCTCATTCTCATATGGTCACGTTTTCCAAATACATAGGCGGTTGCAAACATGGCCATCCATGCAAATGTATAAGTCAAAAGTTCCTCTGATACCGTACTTGGACTGTTAAATATAAATCTTGTAACGATCTGGTAGGTTCCTACAAGAACCATCACTGCAAAAAGGATGACACAAATTGTACCTACTACAGCATCCATAGCTTTTCTGATTTTATGTAATGCCTCCATCTAGTTGTCCCCCTTTGCATATTTCTCGTTATATTCCTGAATATGATCATACAGGTCTCGGATATTCTCATTTTCCTCTAACATTTCTTCCTGTACATCTTTTACCTTATCCTTAAATACATTGATATCCGGCTCGATAAAGGTAACGCCCATATCTTCCTCTGCCGTCTTTTTTGCGGCCTCAACATCTTCTTCCCATGCTTCTAACTCAGTCTCTGTGGAAAGCTTTGCTGCTTCCTCGAATACTTGCCTCTCATCGTCACTTAATTCATTTAAGAACTTATAATTTGCGATCAATACATCCGGGATCATCTGATGTTTCGAATAAGTAAAATATTTTGCAACTTCACCGTGCTTATTATCCGTAAGCGCCAGCTCATTGTTCTCAGCACCGTCAATTACCCCCTGCTGGATGGCTGTATAAACCTCTCCGAAACTCATAGGAGATGCTGCAGCACCAAAGGCCTTGGCCATCTTAATACTGGCCGGACTCTGCTGTACCCGGATCTTAAGTCCCTTCAAATCGTCCGGTGTGTTGATAGCCTTCTTTGCATAGAAGTTTCTCGTTCCTACGTTGTACCATGTCACTACCTGTAATCCGGTATCTTCCGTAGACGCGTAAATCTGATTCATATAATCGGTATCATTCATGGCTGCAAAGTATGCTTCTTCCGATGTAAACAAATATGGCATACTAAACACTTCATATACATCTGCAAATACTTCCAGGTTAGGTGTACCTGCTACCGTAAAGTCAATGGCACCTGTCTGGGTCAGCTCAATGGCCTTCGTCTGACTTCCCAAAAGCTCATTTGGGAAAATCTGTACTTCATACTTATCTCCCAACTTGGCTTCTACATATTCTTTAAACTTTTCCATTCCTTTATATTCCGGATGTTCCTCCGACTGTGAAAGTGCCACTCGGATAATTCTCTTCTTCGAACTGGTCCCGGAATCACTTCCGCATCCGGTTGCCAGTATTCCTACCATGCATACACAAAGCACTGTACTGACCATTCTTTTAAAATTGATCATCTTCTTTATTTCCCCTTTCAGATCTTACAAAACTTGTAATCTTTTATAGATGTTTTTTGTTACGTAAGCCCTTACACGATGCTTTCAGTATATGGGCTGAGAATGGTAAAATCAAGAAGAAGTTCCTCCGCATTTCTCACAATCTTTTCACAAGTTTTTCATGCATTTTAACTATTCTTTGCTTTTTTCACTCTTTTCTATTGACCTTTTTCACAAATGGTTGTAGATTCTGTGTAAGCCCTTACATTTTGTTATTATTTGTTTCACAATTCATTGAGAAGGAGGTAGTTTGATTCGTTGAAATCATTTATAAGAATCCATCCATCAGATAACGTAGCAGTTGCTCTTTTACCTTTATCAAAAGGCACTGTGATCGAACTGGAAGATGTAAGCATTTGCCTTAAGGAAGATATCCAGCAAGGCCACAAGTTTGCACTCCAGGATTTAAAAACAGGTGATTCCATTATTAAATACGGCAACCCCATCGGGCATGCAACCGCAGACATTCCGCTTGGTTCCTGGATTCACACTCACAATTTAAAAACAGGTCTCGGAGATCTTCTTACCTATACTTACAAAAAGAATGTTTCCGAACTTCCCACAAGGGAGCCCAAGTATTTCCGGGGCTATCGCAGAAAAGACGGCCGCATCGGGGTCCGCAATGAAATCTGGATCATCCCGACGGTTGGCTGTGTAAATAATGTTGCAACTGCAATCGAACGCGCTTCCCAGGAATATATGACAGACCAGATCGATGGCATCTGCGCCTTCCCCCATCCCTACGGCTGTTCCCAGATGGGTGATGATCAGGATAACACCAGAAGGATCCTTGCCGATCTTATCAACCATCCCAATGCCGGTGGGGTTTTGGTCCTGGGCCTTGGATGCGAAAACAGTAACATAGAAGAATTAAAGAAATTTATAGGGGACTATGACAGCGAGCGAGTTCGTTTCCTGGTTGCCCAGGAAAGCGAGGATGAGATTGCCGACAGCGTCCAGCTTGTAAAGGAACTGATTGTCTATGCATCCCAGTTTCACAGAGAATCCATCAGTGCTTCCGAGCTGGTAATCGGTATGAAATGCGGCGGTTCCGACGGCCTTTCCGGGATCACAGCCAACCCGACGGTAGGTGCATTTTCAGACAAACTGATCGCCATGGGCGGATCTACCATCCTGACCGAGGTTCCTGAAATGTTCGGTGCCGAGCTTTCCCTTATGAACCGTTGCGAGACGGAAGACTTATTTGACCAGACCGTTGCTCTTATCAATGACTTTAAGAATTATTTCAAGAGCCACAATCAGACAATCTACGAGAATCCATCTCCCGGAAATAAAAAAGGCGGGATCTCCAGCTTGGAAGACAAGTCTCTGGGATGTACCCAGAAATCCGGAAGTGCACCGGTCAAGGGGGTCTTATCTTACGGCGAACCCATAAAGGCCAAGGGCCTCAACCTCTTGAGCGCTCCCGGAAACGATCTGGTGGCCTCTACGGCTCTTGCAGCATCCGGTGCCCACATCGTATTGTTTACGACCGGCCGGGGAACACCTTTTGCCAGCCCGGTACCAACTGTGAAGATCTCTACCAACAATCAGCTTGCCTCAAAGAAGTCAAACTGGATTGACTTTAACTGCGGTGTCATGATAGCCGACACCCCCTTAGACCAATTATCCGAGGACCTTCTGGACTTTGTCCTGGATGTCGCCTCCGGCAAAAAATCCAAGTCTGAGGAAGCCGGTTTCCATGATATGGCCATTTTCAAGCAGGGGGTCACCCTCTAGTACATATGAATATTTTTTGAAAGGAATAGAAGCTATTATGAAAAAACTTTCTTATGAAACCTTAAAAGAACAAGGATATGACGGATATCTCTTAGAAGATGCACCGGAACGTGTGCTTCAATTTGGAGAGGGAAATTTTCTCCGGGCCTTCGTTGATTATTTTATCGATGTTTTAAATGAAAAAGCAGGATTTAACTCTAAGGTTGTCCTCTGTCAGCCTATCGGCGGTGGACTGGCCGATATGATCAACGACCAGGACGGCTTGTATACCCTCTTCCTTCGAGGATTTCAAAACGGCCAAGAGGTCAACAAAAAACGCGTGATCTCTTGCGTTAGTCGCTGCCTCAACCCTTACAAGGATTTCGAGGCCCTGCTTGCCTGTGCTGAAAATCCGGACCTTCGTTTTATCACCTGTAATACTACAGAAGCAGGAATCGCCTATGATCCGGCCTGCCAGTTTACAGATGCCCCGGCCGACAGCTACCCCGGAAAATTAACCCAGTTCATGTACCGCCGTTTCCAGAATTTCGGTTCCGAAAAGGAAAAAGGATTTATCATCCTCTCCTGCGAGCTTATTGATGACAATGGAAAAGAATTAGAGAAATGTGTATTAAAATATGCCGAACAGTGGAATCTCGGAGAAGATTTCATCCAGTGGATCAAAGAAGAAAACATCTTCTGCTCTACCCTGGTTGACCGTATCGTGACCGGATATCCAAGAAATGAAGCTGCCGCAATCTGCCAGGAACTTGCTTATGAAGACAACCTGATCGACACCGGAGAGATCTTTGGTTTCTGGGTCATCGAAGGTCCTCAGTCTATCAAGGATGAATTCCCGGTAGACAAGACAGATCTTCCGATCCTGATTACAGACAACCATAAACCATACAAGCAGAGAAAAGTCCGCATCCTAAACGGTGCCCATACTTCCTTCGTACTGGGTGCCTATCTTGCAGGACAAGACATCGTCAGAGACTGTATGCACGATGATGTAATCTGCGGATTTATGAACAAGACAATTTATGACGAAATTATCCCTACTTTGGATCTTCCTAAGGAAGAGCTGGAAGAGTTCGCCGCTGCTGTTACTGAGCGTTTTAAGAATCCATTCATCGACCACGCACTGCTTTCCATCTCCTTAAACTCTACCTCTAAATGGAGAGCCCGCGTAATGCCTTCTTTAAAAGAATATTTAAGTCGCAAGGGAACTCTTCCGGCATGTATTACAGCATCCTTCGCATTTTATATTGCCTTCTACAATGGACATACACTGACCGAAGATGGTCTGACTGCAAGCAGAGCGGGAAATGATTACACCGTCAAGGATGACAAGGCTATCTTAGATTTCTACGCTGCCCACAAGGACGATAGCGTAGAAGATCTTGTACATGCTGTATGTACGAAGACAGAATTCTGGGGCGAAGATCTTACAAAACTTGAAGGATTTGAAGCTTCTGTATGCCACTACCTGACCCAGATTCGTAAGAAGGGTACTTACGAAGTTATGAAATCTTTACTGGCCTAAGCCAAAGAAGAAACTTGATTTTTAAGATATCAAAACAGATAAAGGAGAAGCTATCATGGATACTATGATACAAAAAATTGCAGAGTCACTGATCGTACCGGTTGTTGTTTTAGAGGATGCCAAAGATGCAAAGCCCCTGGCAGAAGCCCTGGTAAAGGGTGGGCTTCCATGTGCAGAGGTTACCTTCCGCACAGCAGCTGCTGCCGAGTCTATCAAGATTATGACAAGCGAATATCCGGACATGTTAGTGGGAGCAGGCACAGTTCTTACTATCGAGCAGGTAGATCTAGCAGTCGCGTCCGGTGCAAAATTCATTGTAAGCCCGGGATTTGACCCTGAGATCGTAGATTACTGCCTGGAAAAAAACATCCCGGTATTCCCCGGATGTGTAACGCCTTCTGAAGTTGCCCAGGCCGTAAAACGTGGACTTAAGCTTGTAAAATTTTTCCCGGCCGGACAGTTCGGCGGTGTAGCAACCATCAAGGCTCTTGCAGCACCTTATGTAGGATTAAAATTCATGCCTACAGGCGGCGTCAGCGCAAAGAACTTAGAAGAATACTTAAACTGCAGCTCCATCCTTGCCTGCGGCGGAAGCTGGATGGTAAAAGGAGACCTGATAGGGGCCGGAGACTTCGATAAGATCGAAGCTATGACCAAGGAAGCTGTAAGTCTTGCAAAATCGATTCGTGCATAGGAGGATAAATAAAATCATGGATTTAAATTTAAGACCAGAAAATGAATGTAAATTTGATGCGGTTTCTCTCGGAGAAGTGATGTTAAGACTCGACCCGGGAGAGGGAAGGATCCGTACCGCAAGAGCTTTCCGTGCCTGGGAAGGCGGCGGAGAATACAATGTAGTCCGGGGACTTCGCAGATGCTTCGGACTGAAGACCGGCGTAATCACAGCCTTTGCAGACAACGAAGTTGGTATGCTGATGGAGGATTTCATCCTCCAGGGAGGCGTTGATACTTCTCTCATCAAATGGATGAAGACTGACGGAATCGGACGTATCTGCAGAAACGGAATCAACTTTACAGAGAGAGGTTATGGTATTCGCGGAGCTGTAGGATGCTCAGATCGTGCAAACACAGCCATCTCAAAAGCAAGCCCTAAGGATTTTGATTTTGATTATATCTTCGGCGAACTGGGTGCTCGCTGGTTACATACCGGCGGAATCTACGCTGCCCTATCCGAGCAGTCTTGCGAGACGGTCCTGGCAGCCATCAAAACGGCTAAGAAATACGGAACGATCGTATCTTACGACTTAAACTACCGTCCATCTATGTGGAGTGCCATCGGTGGAATAGAAAAAGCTCAGGAAGTCAACAAGGAAATTGCAAAATATGTTGACGTCATGATTGGCAACGAAGAAGATTTCACTGCTTGTCTCGGATTTGAAATCGAGGGAAATGATGCGGACTTAAAAGAACTGAATCTTGAAGGATACAAGAAGATGATCAACGAAGCTGCCAAGACCTATCCGAACTTCAAAGCAGTTGCTACTACCCTGCGCGAAGTCAAGACAGCAACTGTCAATGACTGGAGTGCCATCTGCTGGGCAGACGGCGAGATCTACAAAGCCAAGGACTACAAGAGACTTGAGATCATGGACCGTGTAGGCGGCGGAGATTCCTTCGCATCAGGACTCATCTACGGACTGATGACAACAGGAAATGCAGAACTTGCAGTAAACTACGGAGCAGCTCACGGAGCCCTTGCAATGACAACACCCGGTGATACCACCATGGCAAACAAGAAAGAAGTAGAAGCCATCATGGGCGGTGCAGGCGCCAGAGTACAAAGATAAATCTTTTACAAAAATACCCCATACATTTTTAGCACAAAAAAAGACCGGAGCAGGCAAGTGGGCCCGCTCCGGTTGTTTTTTATATAGGTCAAAATCAAAATGTCTGTGAATGTAGTCCCTATACTTTGTTAGTATTTTGCGTCATTTCAACTCATCCATCGCACACATACCTGTTTCCCGCAGTGTGCCAGTCCAATATAATGCACCCGGCCTTTCATCCCTGCGTCATACTGCTTTTGTCTGATCTGCCGGATCGCTTCATCTGCCAGCTCTGACAAATCTTCTTTTTCATCTTTTGTATACTTAAATTCCAAGATAAAATTCGGATAATGGTCGCACTTTGCGTAAAGACAGATATCACTTCTTCCAAGTCCGCTTTCCCGATTACTCTTCACCTCATAATCCTTCCTGAGAAAGGCGCACATCCCAAGCATCATCATATGATAACTGTTTTCATCCTTCAGATCGTGATAGGATGGCAATTCTTTCAGGATTCTCTGATACTCTTCCGTAAACAGTTCCATTTCATTACGTTTCAGTGCATTCAACATCTTCTCCAGCAGCCTCTCATCAATCTGCAGATGGCAAGCTGTCAGCTCTTTAAGCACCTTCCAAACTTCCAGATTCGGGACCCGAAGCCGATAGTAATCTTCATCGATTTCTTCATCGATCGTTACAATCCCCGCATTCACAAGAAGTCCCCACAAAGCCGCCGCATCCATCCGTTCATAATATGCCATCGAGAAATCCACCACGGTTTCTATGGCTCCATCCCGAATCAGTGTCTCATATTCTTTTTGAAAAGATTCTCCCTGCAGCTCCATCGCATTCCGCAATATACTGTTCTCACTGGTATTTACCCAGTAAGATTCCATCTTCCGCCGGGCCGCATAACAACATACGGACCAGGGATTATAGACCTGCCTGTCTCCGAAACAGTATCCGTCATACATCTTCTTTACTTCCTCTGAAAATTCCATTTTGCAATAGGCAAGAAGGTCCCGCACCTCTTCCTCGGTAAATCCAAAGCAATCCTCATATTCTTTATCCCGCACGGTACAGACCATCAGATTGTTAAGACCAGAGAAAATATTCTCTTTTGCAACCCTCTGGATACCACTCAGAATACCTTTTTCAAGGAAGGGGTTTCCCTTGAGGGAAGTCGAAAGCATCCCATTCAGTATACTTTTGACCTCTTCATAATAGCCGCCTGAATTGGCAGACATAAAGGGCGTATCATACTCGTCAAGAAGCAGGTAAATCTTTCTGCCATAATAAAGATAGAGGGTCTGACAGAGGATCATGACCGACCGAATCACAAGACTTTCCTTGATAGTTTCTTCAATTCCGGTGCGCAGGCTCTCATATATTCTCTGAAATTCTTCCCTCTGAAAGTCTGGTAGCCGTTTATCATCAAGCAAAGTATAATAGCGCTCATACTCTGTCCGTACCGTATCCTTTAAGGCCTGAATCAGCGCTCCCGGAGAATCTGCTTTGACATTCAAGAAGGATAGAAATACAACCGGATGCTGGTTCATCTCCCATCTCATGCCACCCGCGTAGACTTTTGTCCCCTCAAAGATATCTGCAGAATCCTTCGTACAATCCAAAAATTCCGCTAGCATAGACATATTGAGGGTCTTGCCAAATCTTCTCGGTCTTGTGATCAGGGTAATCTGATACCAGGAATCTAAAAATTCTTCGATAAAGGGGGTCTTGTCTACATAATAAGCCTGCTTCGTTCGCAAATCGCGGTAGCTTTGTACACCGATGGCAAGTCGCGGCTTCTCTTCTTGCTTCGCCTCTTTTGATAATGTCACATGATACGGCGTAGCTTCCTCCCGGATTATGTTACATTTTGTAACATGTCCAAAGCTTCGTCCAAACAATTCATCCATAGAGCATTCCAACACATCACTGATCCTCTCCAGAACTTCATAATCCGGCGTACGGTTTCCACCCTCATAATTTGTATAAGTGGACCTGGATACACCTATCTGCTCTGCCATCTGTGCCTGGGTATATCCTTTCTGCCTACGGATTTTTGTCAGGTATTCATGGAATTTTGTCTTCATAGGATCACCGCCTTCTTTTCGTCACTTTATTTTCTTATAGTATACTCTATACGGTTTCATTTTGCAACTTTAATGATGTTTCATTTTGAATGATTTTTCACGTCCTTGATTTTATATCGTGTTACTGCTATATTTATCCTTATAGCACTTGGGACGGTTAGCTGGATTCTTTAGGCATCCGCCCCTCGTGTGTTCCCTTAATCATTGCTCCTTTTGGCTCCTGAGCCTATTGAGTTTGAAAGAGCATGAAAAAACAAACAAGCTATAAGGAGCAAACACAAAATGAGTGAGGCAATCAGGGAAGCAGAAAAATTGTAAAAGAACGGGATCTGGAACGCCTAAAGCAGATGACATTTTACTGCTTTACATCCGACTGTCTAAGGCAGTATATTTTAAATTATTTCGGGGAAAAGACCACTTCTTATTGTGGCAACTGTCTGAACTGTCAGACGCAGTTTGAAGAAATAGATAGCACTTTTGAGGCAAAGACGCTCCTTCGGTGTCTGGCCGCGCTGGACTGGAATTACGGGGCATCGACGGTGGTTGACATCGTCCACGGTGGAAAGAGTCAGAAAATCCTTGGAAAGAAGCTGGATCAAAATCCGGAATATGGCCTATTAAAAGATAGGACTGTATCAAGATTACGACAGATTTTAAGAGAATTGCAGTTCCGTGAATATGTAGAAGAAAAAGGCGACCAATATCCGGTCATCTGTCTAACCCCGGAAGGAAAAGCATTTATGAACGCGGAAGATTCCCTGATCATGAAGCTCCCGAAAGAAAAGGAGAAGGAATCCGAAGCAAAAGAGAAAAAGCGCAAACGAAAAAAGGGCGCAGTGGCAGCACAACTTTCAGAAAAAGATGCCGAATTATTCGAAAGCCTCCGGAAACTCAGACGAGAGATTGCATCAGAAGAAAAAATACCGCCCTATATGGTATTTGCGGACAAGACTCTTGCAGGCATGTGCACCATGCGCCCGACGACACTGGATGAGATGTTGGAAGTATCCGGTGTCGGAGAGCATAAATTAGAAAAGTACGGGGAAAGATTTTTAGAAAAGATACTCCACTGTAGTCCTTAAAAATCAACTTGCCATCTCTCCCATTTTGTTCTATACTGTACCAGTCTGTAACTTCCAGATGTGATTGACAGTTCGAGACCATCCTGTCACAAAATAAAACTAGGGACAACAAATGCAAACTATATTAACTGTTGTTGTGATTCTATTTCGGAGGTGGACAAACATGGAAAATGAAACATTTACTCAGGTCCGGAAGCTTACTACTTCCGGTATTGTAATGGCGCTTTATGTTATTATTTTATTTATGACACAGAGCTTTTCTTTCGGGGCTTATCAGATTCGCATTGCGACTTCCCTTTATGCCCTCTCTTATCTTTTTCCGTTCCTGGTTATCCCGCTTGGTCTCGCTAATTTCATCGCAAATATGATTGGAGGTTTCGGCATCATAGACATGGTCGGAGGCTGTATTGTCGGCATCGTAACAACCGCTCTCATCGTACTGATCAGACGCTTCCATCTGCCACGTTTCATGATTTTCTTCCCAATTGTACTAGTACCGGGCCTTGGTGTAGCTCTCTGGCTGGCACCTATGGTTAATATGCCCTATGCGGCGCTGGCACTGAGTCTGTGCATCGGTCAGACTCTACCGGCTGTATGTGGCGTAGTACTTTCCAAAGTCTTGGAAGGGGTATTTTCAAAAGAAAGTTCCATAGCATTAAGGAGTTAAAGGAGGAGTTAAAGAAATGACCGGAAGAAATGAGAAAGAACTGGAAGGCGTAAGCCTTCTGGGAAATCAAAAAGTTGTATACCGTGCAGATTATGCACCGGAAGTTTTGGAAACATTCCCGAACAAGCATCCGGAGAATGACTATTTTGTCAAATTTAACTGTCCGGAATTTACCAGCCTCTGCCCCATGACCGGACAACCGGATTTTGCCACTATTTATATCTCCTACGTTCCCGGAGAACGTATGGTAGAAAGCAAGTCCTTAAAACTATATCTTTTCAGTTTCCGCAATCACGGTGATTTTCATGAAGACTGCGTAAATATTATCATGAAGGACCTGATTCGCCTGATGGATCCGAAATATATAGAAGTCTGGGGAAAATTTACTCCTCGCGGCGGTATTTCCATTGATCCCTATTGCAACTATGGAAAAAAAGATACCCCTTGGGAGAAGGTAGCCTTTGAACGCCTAACCCATCACGATATGTATCCGGAAAAGATTGACAATCGTTAGGAGGATACTTGCATGAATTCAGAAAAGAAAAATGCCATGGTCCTTTTCAGCGGCGGCGTAGACAGTACCACCTGCCTTGCCCTTGCCATCGAAACCTATGGTATAGAGCACGTAATACCGCTTTCTATTCTTTACGGACAGAAACATGCAAAGGAAATCGAGGCTGCCGAAAAAATCTTAGCTCACTATCATTTGAAAGGGCTTGAGCTTGATTTGTCCCTAATCTTTAAAGACAGCAACTGCTCTCTTCTTTCACATTCCACGCAAGAGATTCCGGAGGAATCCTATGCCAAGCAGCTAAAAGAAACAAAAGGCACGCCGGTTACCACCTACGTACCTTTCAGAAACGGACTCTTTCTTTCTGCGGCAGCCAGTCTCGCACTGTCCAAAAACTGCCAAGTAATTTATTATGGCGCCCACAAAGATGATGCCGCCGGCAATGCTTATCCGGACTGTAGCGAAAGCTTCTTTAACAGTATTAATGAAGCCATCTATGAGGGCAGCGGACACAGCGTCCATGTGGAAGCCCCCTTTATTGCAAAGAATAAAGCAGCTGTCGTAAAAGAAGGTCTTCGCCTGCAAGTCCCCTACGAACTAACCTGGAGCTGCTATGAAGGCCATGACCATGCCTGCGGGAAATGCGGTACCTGTATCGACAGAAGGCTGGCATTTGAAGCCAACGGGGTCAAGGACCCGGCATTGTAATATATTGGTTTGCCTCAGGCTATTTTTCCTCAACGCTTTCCAGATGATACAGCATATCCGGATCAATATCCAAACATTTGCTACAATCCCTGTCCCCGGATACATCCCACGCCAGCGTATCATTTAAAATAGTGCATTTGCTCATAAAAAAATCTATGTTTTTAATGGAGCAAATGCCTTTATTTTTACCGAACCTCCGCTCCAAAAGGCATCAGCGCCAGCTTAGCAATCTTAAAGAACTGCTTTCCAAATGGTATTCCAATAATCGTGCAGCACAAAATCACACCTACGATGGCATTTCCAACAGCCATCGGAATTCCGGATATAATCAGCCAGATAATATTGGCAAGCAGACTAACCGCACCGCCACCATATATAACTTCTTTCCCAAATGGGCAGAATGACAGCCCTGCAAATTTAAAACATTGCAGACCTATCGGTATCCCAACGATCGTTATGCACCATAAGCAACCTGCGGCAATCCATGCCAATCCGCTAAGGAATCCACCGCAGATAATCCATAATATATTTCCAAGAAATCTCATAATTCACTCTCTTCTTTCTCTATTTGTATAAGCTGTAAGGATCACAAGCTAATCAAATGCAAAATCTATATCTTCAGCCGTTTTCGGCTTAAGTTTTAGATATTTCAAGCCAAAACGCATCCATTTATCAGCATGTCAACTTCCCCTTATATTACACCTTAAAAGTCTCAATTTGTGCATTTTGTATAAAATCGAGACTTTTCTTTTTTTCCTATTCCGCTGCATCTGCACTGATAAATCCGAGGATCTCTTCGTAAGATTTCGCTTCATCTTTCTGAGCTTCTTTGCCAGAAGCGCCCGTTCTTCGCCTTCCTTCGAA
>CAVHCX010000034.1:0-22063 GCA_963634745.1 Clostridium sp. CAG:343 | reverse complement strand
AAAAAAGAAAGGCTGTGTCAGCTACATTTCCCCCTTTTAGGGGATTGTTTATCCATATCAATAACTTATAATTGCGATACTGTTTTTCTATTTTACGCTTCTTTTCTCCGGTGCTATGATGAGCTTAGTTAAAAAAATAACAGGCGCCACAAAATCAAATCACTAAGAAAAGAGGTAAAGTATGAGCGACAAGAAAGTATGTCTTGAGAAAGAGCCCTTATCTCAGGAAATGTTAGAGAAAATGAATGCCTATTGGCGTGCTGCCAATTATCTGTCTGCCGGACAATTGTATCTTCTTGACAACCCTCTCCTTAAAAAGCCTTTGACCATGGATCAAATCAAGAAGAAGATCGTCGGACACTGGGGAACCGTTCCCGGCCAGAACTTTGTTTATGTACACTGCAATCGTGCCATTAAACGTTATGATTTGAATATGATTCTCCTATCTGGTCCCGGCCACGGAGGAAACTTTTTGATTGCCAATACCTACTTAGAAGGTTCTTATAGTGAGGTATATCCAAATATCAGCCAGGACGAAGAGGGTATGAAGAAAATGTTCAAGCAGTTTTCCTTCCCTTGTGGTGTTCCCAGCCACTGTGCGCCTGAAACACCCGGTTCTATTAACGAAGGTGGTGAGCTTGGATATTCTATCGCCCACGGATTTGGTGCAGTCTTCGATAACCCGGACTTAATCGCTACGGTTGTAGTCGGTGACGGAGAGGCCGAGACCGGTCCTTTGGCCACCTCCTGGCAGTCAAATAAATTCTTAAATCCAATTACAGATGGTGCTGTCCTTCCTATTTTGCACTTAAACGGATATAAGATCAGCAACCCTACTATTTTCTCTCGTATTTCACATGATGAAATCGAAAGCTTCTTTAAGGGTTGCGGCTGGAAACCTTACTTTGTTGAGGGCGACGATCCTATGACCATGCACAAGAAAATGGCTGAGACTATGGATACTGTCATTGAAGAGATTAAGGCTATCCAGAAAAATGCCCGGGAAAATAATGATCCGGAACGTCCGATCTGGCCTATGATCGTCCTTCGCACTCCAAAGGGATGGACCGGTCCAAAGATTGTAGACGGACTTCAGATTGAAGGCTCCTTCCGCGCCCACCAGGTCCCTCTTTCTATGGAAGCACCGGAACACTTGGATTTGCTCAAGCAATGGCTGGAAAGCTATCATCCGGAAGAATTATTCGACGACCGGGGACGTTTGATCCCGGAACTGGCAGAACTGGCACCTAAGGGAAATGCCCGTCTGGGTGCAAATCCTCATGCAAACGGAGGCCTTCTTCTTAAAGACCTGCGTCTCCCGGATTTCCGCTCCTACGGAATTGAGGTAGAGCCCGGAAAAACCAAAGCCCAGGATATGATTGAGCTGGGCGGCTATATCCGCGACATTTTCAAATTAAATGAGGAAAATAAAAACTTCCGTATCTTTGGACCGGATGAGAGTATGTCAAACCGTCTCTACAAGGTCTTCGAAGAGCAAAATCGTGACTGGAACGCTACCCTACTCGACTCTGACGACTGCCTGGCCAGAAACGGCCGTATTATGGACAGTATGCTCAGCGAGCATATGTGCGAGGGTTGGTTAGAAGGCTACCTGCTTACAGGCCGTCATGGATTCTTCGCAAGCTACGAAGCCTTCATCCGAATTGTCGATTCCATGGCCGCTCAACATGCCAAATGGTTAAAGGTTTGCAATCAGCTTTCATGGAGACAGCCAATTGCATCCTTGAACTTTATTTTGACATCCAATGTATGGCAGCAAGACCACAATGGATTTACCCATCAGGATCCTGGATTTTTGGACCACATTGCCAATAAAAAAGCAGATGTTGTCCGCATGTATCTTCCACCGGATACTAACTGCCTGCTCTCTTGCTTCGACCACTGTATCAAGAGCAAAAATTATGTAAACGCAATTGTTGCTTCCAAGCATCCAAGCTGCCAGTGGTTATCTATGGACCAGGCGGTTAAGCACTGTACCCAGGGAATCGGCATCTGGGATTGGGCAAGTAATGACTGCGGCGAGGAGCCGGATTTAGTTATGGCTTGCTGCGGCGACACACCAACCCTGGAGACTATGGCTGCCGTTACCATCCTTAGGGACGAAATGCCGGAACTTAAGATCCGCGTGGTCAATGTTGTAGACTTATTCAAGATGGAATCCGACAGAAAGCATCCTCACGGATTAAGCGATGCAGAATATGATGCCATCTTTACCAAAGATACACCTGTGATCTTTGCCTTCCACGGTTACCCAACTCTAATCCACGAGTTAACTTACGACCGCAAGAACCACAACTTCTCTGTTCACGGATACTTAGAAGAAGGAACCATCACAACCCCATTCGACATGCGTGTGCAGAATCAGATTGACCGTTTCAACCTGGTAAAGGATGCAATCATGCACCTGCCACAGCTTGGTAACAGGGGCTCCTTCCTGATTCAAAAAATGAACGATAAACTGGTTGCTCACAAACAGTATATCGCCGAATATGGACAGGATTTGGAAGAGATCCGCAATTGGGAGTGGCATTAATAAACAAAAAAGGGGTCCGGCATGTATCTTACACATGCCAGGCCCTATTGTCTTTCTAGATCTAATAAACTATTTTATTTTTCTGTTAAAAACTTTTGAAATTCTTTAGAAGCAATACTCTGGGGATATTCCCTATCATAAATCATGAGAATGCTTCTTTTGGGCAGGGACTCCTCCAAATCAATCTCAAATACATCCTGCATTTTCAAATCTTCCAGGGCAAATTCTGCCGGGACAAATCCAATACCCAGATTGTATCGCACAGCCGGAAGGATCAGGTCCGTTGTAGCCAATTCCATATCCGGTGAAAATACCAGGCCGTGAGATTGAAAGTATTGATCTAAAAATTTTCGCGTCAAGGCTTCCGAAGTCAGACTGATCCAAGGATATGCAGACAACTCCTTGAGGGAAACTTTCCTTCCCTTTAGGTCCTTAAAGCGGCTCCCTCCGATTAAGACTTCCTGATATTGTCTGAGCATCTTAAGTTTAAGGGGTTGCTCCACTTGAAGGTCTGTAGAGACAAAGGCTAAATCCACCTTTCCTTCTTTTACGGCATTGACAGAATCTGTGGTGCTATTATTTAGGATTTTAAAATGCACATTGGGATATTTTTCGTTAAAGTCTCCCATGGCCTGAAACAAGTAGCAATGCAGGGCGGTCTCTGTCGCACTGATATAAATGGTCCCATTTTCCAAGCTGACCAGGTTGCTTAGAGCACTCTCGCCCTTGAAAAACTGTGCACATCCTGCAGCTACATAGCCATAAAAGCTCCGACCTTCCGGCGTAAGCTTCATGCCCGATTTGCTTCTTGTAAACAATCTGCAGCCCAGTTCATTTTCCAAATTATGTATGGTTCGAGTCACCGCCGGCTGGCTGATCTTTAAAACACTGGCCGCCTTGGTCAGGTTCTCATATTTTGATACATAATAAAAAACCTTGTAATATTCAAAATTCGAATTCATAAGTCCCTTTCAAAAAATCTTAAAAACCTTATCATTTGCTCCTGTCTATATAGACTATACCTATTCCCGGAAAAAATCTCCTGTAATTTTTCTAGCATTTTCCCCGGAAAAATTACAGTTTCTGTCAATTGTTTTAATTGTTAACCATTCAGTGTTTTTGGTTGACATTCATCTTTTTCCATGTTAGAGTATGGCCTATGTTGAATTAAATCAAACACTAAGAAAAGGAAAGAGAGGATTTTTATGATTTCAGAACAAGATCGGTCAACAGATCCCACACTGACCCGCCAGGAGGCACTTAAGATACTGAATACTCCGGATGAAGAACTGGATGACCTGATTGCCAGGGCCGAAAAATTACGTCGAAAATACAAGGGAAATCATGTGAGCATTCATATTCTTACCAATGCAAGAAGCGGTAACTGCTCCCAGGATTGCGCCTACTGCGCCCAGTCTTGCCGTTCAAAAGCAGATATTGATAAATACAAATGGGTTGCTGATGAAAAGCTCTTTAAGAACAATGATTTTGTGGAGGAACACCATTTGTCCCGCCACTGTATCGGATTAAGCGGAATGAAATTCAGCGATGCAGAGATCGAGGAGCTTGCTACAAAAATCCGAAAAATGAAAGAAAGTGGAACACATCTTTGTTGCTCTATCGGTTTTCTTACAGAAAAACAGGCCCTGATTTTAAAAGAAGCCGGCCTTGATAGAATCAACCACAACTTAAATACCAGCCGGGCCTATTATTCTAAGATCTGCTCTACCCACACGTTTGAGCAGCGCATTGCCAATATAAAAATGCTTCAGGGGCTTGGCTTTGAGATCTGCAGTGGTGGAATTATTGGTATGGGAGAAAGTAAAGAAGATGTGGTAGACATGCTTTTTGAACTTCGGGAAATTCAACCGGAGGCTCTTCCCATTAACTTTTTACTTCCGATTCCGGGAACACCTCTAGAGCATGCAGATATGTCTTTGCTTACAAGCGATTACTGTATGAAGGTCCTCTGTCTTGCAAGACTTTTGGTTCCCCAGTCCGATATCCGCTGTGCTGCCGGACGGGAGGTTTATTTTAAGGGCCAGGAGAAAAAGCTTCTCAGCGTTGTTGATTCCATCTTCGCTTCCGGTTATCTGACCGCTGACGGACAAGGAATTAAAGATACCATTCAGGTAATTGAAGCTGCCGGTTTTACTTATGACATAGAGTCCGCATAAAAGCCGGACAAAGACTCGCATAAAAGCCGGACAAAGGCTCGCGTAAAAGCTACAAGAAAGCCACATGAAATTAAGGCAAAAAGGAGAAATATTATTATGACAAACGAAACGATAAAGACACAATCTTTACGACAGACCAACACTTATTCGCTGGTAGTCACAGCCCTTATGGCCGCTGTCACCTGCATTCTTGCCCCCTTGTCTATCCCCATAGGCCCGGTACCCATTTCCCTTACAAATTTAGCCATCTACCTGTCCCTCTATCTGCTGGACTGGAAAAAGGGCACCTTAAGCTACCTTATCTACCTCCTGCTGGGCTTCGTTGGCCTTCCTGTATTTTCCGGATTTACCGGAGGGGTCAGCAAGCTGGCAGGTCCGACCGGTGGTTATATTGTAGGATTCATCCCTATGGCAATCTTAGCCGGTATTGTGATTGATAAATTCAACAACCGCGGCCTTCAGATGCTGGGAATGGTTGTCGGTACTGCCATCTGCTATGCCCTCGGAACCGCATGGTTCTGCTTCCAGGCAGGCTACACCGTATCCGCTGCCCTTGCAGTCTGCGTCATTCCTTTCATTCCTGCAGACATTTGCAAGATGCTTGTAGCAATGGTAATCGGACCTATGATTCGTCAAAGACTGGATAAGGCGACTGCTTAAGCATAATCTTAAACCTAGCCTTCTCCTCTGATTACTACAATATCATTCATTTTTAATAATGTATCTTTCTGTGGAAGAATGGACAAATCCTCCCTGAGGATTAGAAAAATCTTGATCTGATCTTTTTCTTCCATCTCTTCCACAGTCTTTTCTGCATATCTGTGATCAATAAATATCTCCGCAATTTCTTTAATATCCTCTTCCCGGATATTCATGATGCTACTTTTTCTTTGATACTGTTCCACAAATCCGGCACTGATAATACCGGTTGGAATTGCAACTGCACCAACCCCAAGATAGGCAATACTGATAGCCATGAGCTGGCCAAGGGTTGTCACAGGATAAATGTCTCCATAGCCTACCGTTAAAAGGGTAGACATACTCCACCAGATTCCACTGAAGGCATTTTTAAACACCTCCGGCTGGGCTTCGTGCTCCACACTGTACATGCAAAGGCTGCTTGCCATCATAAGAATCATCACAATAAAGACAGAAGAAAGAATTTGATTTCTTTTTTCATATAAAACCGTGGTGATCACATGGAAGGAATCGTATTTGGCATTCAGGCGGAAGAGGTGGAAGATTCTCGCCACCCGAAGCATGCGAAAGATGACAAAGCCGGACAGGAAAAAAACCGGCACAATAGTCAGAAAATCCACCACTCCATCAAAGGATACTAAAAAACGCAGCCTTGCCTGTCCCTTCTTTAGATTTGGATAGAGGTAGTCCGCTGTCCAGATCCGCAGCAGGTATTCGATGCAGAAGATAAAAAGCGTCAGGTATTCCACTGTCTTAAAGACAGGGAACATGGACTTTAACTGGTCAAAGGTTTGCAAAAAAGTTACCAGTATGTTGGACAGTATCGTAATCGTAATAAAAATATCAAAAAACCTGCTAATATGGTTACTCTTATCCCCAATTTGAATAATATTAAATATCTTCTCTTTCATAAAACTCTCCCAATGTCAAATAACTAAACCACCTTGTGGTTCAGCCATCTGCGACTCATAAATCGCAAACTGAATATAATTCCCCGAATAGTCCAATCCGTAAACATACCGATCCAGACCGCGATAGGTCCAAAGCCATGGACCCGGCAAAGATAGATACAAAGGGTAACCCGAAATACCCACATGCTGATACAAGAAACAATCATAGAAAAGCGGACATCACCGGCCGCGCGCATTCCATAGGCCGGAACAAAGGCCGGTGCCCAAACCAGGGGTTTGACCACTGTAATCCAACCCACCATATAAAGACAGAGCCTTGCACTCTCCGGCTCCATGCCCCCTAAAATCGTGACCGGCCTTGTGGCAAGAAAGACCAGGGCACAGCTTACAATAATCACGATCTCAGCCAGAATGGTCAGCTTCTTTATATAGTAAATAGCCTCGTCCTTCCTGCCTGCCCCCAGGCACTGACCAACCACCGTCATCATTCCGATTCCGATGCCAATGGCTGCGATTCCGTTTAGGTTTTCCAAAATATTGGTCATGGCCTGGGCCGCAATGGCTACGGTTCCAAGGGTAGAGACCGTCGATTGGATCGCAAGTTTTCCGAATTGAAACATGGCATTTTCTATCCCATTGGGGATGCCAAGAGAAAGAATCCTAAGGATCCTGCTGCCGTCCGGGCGGATATGAAGGTAATCTCTTACGGAAATCATCTGCTTTTGATTTCTTAAAAAAGCAAATACCACAAGTGCCGATATGACCCTGGAAGCCAGGGTCGCAATGGCGGCACCGGCAACTCCCATATGAAATACCCAGATCAAGACTCCGTTTCCGGCTATATTAAGGCAATTGGAAATCAGAGCAATGGTCATTGGAAGCCTTGTATTTCCCTGGGCGCGGTAAATCGAGGAGCCTGCATCATAAAGGGCAATAAAGGGAAAGGATATTGTCGTATAAAAGAAATAGGTCTGGGCAGCCTCCATAACATCCCCATCGACGCTGCCAAAGACCAAGTGCAAGAGGGGCCTCCTGGTCAGAAGGCAGAAGGCCATAACGGCTGTTGAAATCACTGCAATAATAAAAACAAGCTGTCTGGCAGATTCCCCTGCATTTTTCTTATCTTTTTGTCCGATATATTGGGAACATACAATGGTTCCCCCGGCTGCCAGGGCATAAAAAGCCTGGATTACTAAAATATTAATCGAATCCACCAGGGACACAGCTGAAATTGCGGCTGACCCGACATTGCTCACCATCATGCTGTCTGCTGTTCCCATCAGGGAATTTAAGATCTGCTCCACGACCAGGGGTACCAAGAGGATCCTCAGATCCCGGTTGCTGAAAATATGTTTTGTCTTCTTAGATGTATCCGAATTCATGATTCTTTCTGGATCTGCATCCATTCATCTCCTCTCCTATGTAAACACATATTTTTCTTGCTATGTTTATTCATCAAACGACTTGCATTTAATCAATAGCTTCCAATTTTTCAATCAAAACTGTGATTTCAGCTATAAGTGCTTCCTTAAATTCTTCATTTGTGGAATTTTCATTTTTTTCCTTCAGCGATTTAAGCTGTCTTACAAAATCTAAATATAACCATCTGGTTGCTTGCGTCTCTATTTTCTTTTCATAACTAAGATTTCCTGTTAGTGCAAGATCGAATTGTATTTTATCTATTGGAATCGGGATCTGAAATACCAATAGATTTGACAACAGCTGATCTGGTTGGACATGAAAAAGTTTTGCCATTTCCCTCATATTCTCAGAAATAAGATCTGTATTTTCCTTTTGGAACTTCAACAAACTTGACTCACTAATACTATTATTTCTTGCTATCTGATAAGGTATAGCTCCGAGTTTTCTCATAAGCAAGATACTTGGATAATTATCTGCATAGACCCTGCTATGAATTTTCTGCATATGATAGTGGTTTTTACAGATTTCTAACAAACGTACGACTGCTTGATATCCGATTCCTTGATGTTGAAACTCTGTAAACAATTCTATGCCAAGTTCCTGAATTTCTTTGTCTAATTTCATAACAGATACAAATCCGCATATTTGATCTTTAACAAGAACAGCGTAATGCACTTCGGTATCAGAAAACATAATGCTCCAGAGTCTATCATTTTGTTCTTCAGATTCTAAATTTTTTTTATTTATCCATGTTTCTTTTTGTAATTTGATATACGTATCCTTATCAGAATCCTGTATTTTTCTTAATTTAACATCCATAGAAATCCATTCCTTTACTTTTTACTGCTACCAATCGATAGCAAAATCGAAAGAAGTTCACACCTTCAATAATTATACTCACAAGTTAGTAACTCGTAAGTTACTTTATTACAAAAATGATTCCACTTTAAGCTTACCGCCATTCGCCACAATCTCCAGATCAAATTTCTTAAACACTTGTCCAAACTTGATGCGCACATACCTCTTATCCACTTCTGTCACAATGCCTTTCCCGTATATGGTATGTATCGCAGTTACTCCGACACTGAGTTTTTCTACAAGTTCTTTATATGTCTCATTCGATGTTTTCTGCACCCCGTAGGCATTTGTTTTTCCATAGCAATTATTTTGCTTCTTTCCTGGCTTATTTTCCGTCCTATATCCTGCCGATCCGGCCTTCTCCCCTGGGTCCCTATTTCTCGCTGTCTCTTTTTTTAACAATTCGGCGGCAAAGCTTCCCGGACGATCCATGGTAAATACAAACAACTGATTCTTTGCTCTGGTGACTCCTACATAGAAGAGGCGCCGCTCTTCTTCGTAACTTTCAATTTCCCCTTTCGAAGCATTTTTTATATTTTCCGGGATCTTCTCCGGCAAAATACCATCCACCGCATCCATCAGATAGACCGTATCATATTCCAATCCCTTACTTGCATGGATGGTAGATAAGATAAAGGGGCAGGAAGCATCCCGCTCTTTTTCCTGCATAATGTATTTCAATTCTTCCAATCGTTCAATCAATCGTTTCGGGGACTCCTCGCGGCTGGCGATGGTTTTTAATAATTGGATCTTGCTGTCACGGATGCCCTTCTCTTTCAGGTATTTCTGATAGCCCATACGTTTTACGATACGGTTGACTGCCTCCTCCGCTGAATCCTCCGGCAGATGTCTAAGCTCAGATCTGCTAGTCTTTAGCTTTTTTACTAAATAAGGATCTAGGTTTCCATAATTGATGGCAGCGTCCAATAGCTCCATATTTTTTTCTTTGCTAATTTCTGCAATTCTCAAGGCATCCTGCCTTCTTCGAAAGATACCGAGCTTATAATATATCTGTAGAAATAATTCTGTATCTTTTGGATGCATTGCAAATTGAATCACATTGACAATATCCACCACCGTCCGATGGCTAAAGAAGGTTAGCTCCTTGCTAGGCATCTGGTAGGGGATGCCTTTTCGTTCCAAAAGGTCTACTAAGGGAATCATGCTCTCATTATCCCGGTACAAGACCGCTGTCTGTCTAGTGCATCCATCAGCAACCTTGGCCAGATAAGCGTACTGGGCATTTCTGGATTTTAATTCTACTTCTTTAACTACTTTCGCCGCTGGTCTGCTAGCCTTCATATGTTTTTCGTGACGCAAACTATTTTTCTGAATAAATGCATCCGCGGCCGCTACAATATTGGCATCGGACCGGAAATTTTCTTCCATCAAAAGTACTTTAGCCTTTGGGTGATCTTGCTCAAACAGCAACAATGCCTCCGGATAAGCCGCCCGGAAACCGTAAATACTCTGATCTTCGTCCCCCACCATAAAAAGATTCTCTGTCTTTGATGCCAAAAGAGCAATAATGGCATGCTGGATTTTTGAAGTGTCCTGGGCCTCATCCACACAAATGTATGGGTACATATCCTGAAAATAGGCCAAAAGCTCCGGAACTCCCCGGAGCATCTTGTAGGCATAGATCATCTGGTCGTCGTAATCCATCATTTTCTGTTCTCTAAGCCTCTTACAATATTCTTTATAGATGACAGAGATTTTGATTCCCGCCTGGTCCTCTAATTTCTGGATTTCCTTTTCATTTAACATCATATTTTTAATATATGTGATTAGGGTCCTTACATTTTTCAGATCACTATCAGTAGCATATTCTTTCTCACTTTCCTGATAGATCTTCGATAGGATCCCAGCGATAGTTTTCTCATTTGTCACCAGCTTGAAGGGTGCTTTTCCCAATTTTCTTCCATAATACTGAATGATTTTCGCACAGATCCCATTGATGGTTCGAAATTCCAGCTGGTCTGCCACTTCCTCTCCAAAATAAGAGGCAAAACGTTTAGTCATATCCTTTGTCGCCGCCACGGTGTAGGTGACTGTCAATATTTTCTTTGGATCAATTCCCTTGCAATAGATCATATAGCCCAGACGTGTGATAAGAACCGTCGTTTTCCCGGAACCCGGCACCGCCAATAAGAGTACCGGTCCATCCAGACTTAAAACCGCTGCTCTTTGCTGCTCATTTAATCGAATTGAATATTTATCTTTAAATTCCTGCCACTGCATTTATGTTCTCACTTTCTATTAGATAGGGGCGCCACGTAAGATCACCACATAAGAGCGCCGCGCAAGGGCACCACGTAAGATTGCCACGTAAGGTCGCCACATCAGAATCCTTAACTAGGTCTTGCAAGACATGCCAAAAGCATCCATCAGATTTGATTCTGACAGATGCTCTTCTAAATAGACTTCAAGTGAAATCCGGATGACCTTTCTAGTCCGCCCGGAAGGCCCAGCATATTTCTGGCATATTTCTGGCACATTCCCAGCTCATTCCTAGTTCATTCCCAGGACATCCTTGATGGAATAAAATCCCGGCCCTTTGTCAGCCAGATAGGCTGCGCAGTCACAGGCTCCTCTGGCAAAGCATTCCCAATTGTAGGAATGATGTGTAATCTCCAGCCGCTCTCCCATACCACCGAAAAAGACGGTATGGCTGCTTGGAATATTGCCGGCGCGCAGAGAATGATAACCGATCGTATCCGGAATCCGGGGACTACTGCCCTCCCGTCCGCAAACTGCCATGTCTTCTAATTCTTTTCCAAGGGCATGGGCTATGATTTCCCCCATCTCCTTAGAAGTTCCACTGGGCGCATCCTTTTTCCACTGATCATGCATCTCCAACACTTCAATATCCACATGGTGTTTTTCGATATCGTCTTTTAAAATTGTGGTCGCCATCTCCAACAGCTTATTCATAACATTCACAAGCTTGGAAGTATTCGCCGCATACAAAATCGGAATCTGTATCCCGGCATCCATAAACCGCTGCATCTCTTCCTCTGAAAATCCTGTTGTTCCGCACACCAGAGCCTTCCTATGAGCGATTGCAAGGTCCAGTACTTCCATAGCCATCTCTTTTGTTGAAAAATCAATAATGACGTCGCACTGATCAATCACGGACTTTAAATCATCTAAAACCGGCACTCCCAGGTCCTCTCCCACCATGGCAAGGCTTCCCAGATCCTTACCGATATAGTCACGGCCCTTAGGTCCGATTCCCGCAATTAGCTGCATGTCCTCCCTTGAGGCTGCAATCTGGGTAATGAGTTTTCCCATCTTCCCTCGAGGACCGATAATGATAAGTTTTGTTTTATTAGGCAATGTCTCATACTCCTTTCGTGGACCGAATCTTGAAGGGTCTCTTCTTAGAGCTTCCGTAGGATTTACTTTTTTATAAATTTTTTGGTTTTTTATAGATTCAAAATATCCTCAAGAATCTGTTGACTTGTCAAATGGTTGGCTTTTAATACCTCATCCACCTGATAACGGTCTAAAAATTCCTTCTTTAATCCATAATTTAACACTTTCATATGACTATTTCCATAGAATCGTGCAATTTTTTCTCCAAATCCGCCGTCAAGGATACCATCCTCTAGAGTGATGACCAGGTCATGTTCCTTTTTTAGGTCCCTTAAAAGGTCCTCATCCAAACCGGTAATGTAGTAGGGATTAATGACGGTTGCTGTAATTCCAGTCTTTTCCTTGAAGCATGCGGCTGTTTCTTTCGCTAGTCCGTAGAAGGTTCCAAGCCCTAGAAAGGCAACCTTTCTTCCCTGCTCCGTTACCTCGTACTTATTTAGCTTACTAAAATCTTTTGTTACTTTGGCACCGTCAGAGATCATAGCTTTTCCCGGAAGCTTGATGGCAACCGGATATTCGGTCTGATCCATACACCAGTCCAGCATCGCAAGATACTCTTCCTTCGTTGTGGGTGCAAGATATACTAGATTCGGGATATTTGCCAACATAGGAATATCCTGGAATCCAAGATGTGTCACATCGTTCATGCCGTAGACAGATCCCCAAAAGATTACCATAGTGATGGGGCTCTTGTTGATGCAGACATCCTGTGCAATCTGGTCAAAAGTTCTCTGCACAAATGTACTGTATACACCGTAAAAAGGCTTGCCTCCGTTTGCCGCAATACCGGATGCCAGAGCTACTGCTGTCTCCTCCGCGATCCCCACATCCGCAAACTGGCTTCCCGCTTCTTGGCGCTTATCCTGGGTAAATCCCATGACCGTCGGTGTACCGGATGTGATGGCCACAACTGCCGGATCCTCTTTCATTTTCTTTAAGAGGTATTCACAAGTTATAGAAGAATAATCTTCCTCCCCATCATCCATCAAGGGGGCTCCGCTCTTAATATCAAAAGGCCCACTGTAATGCCACTCTTCCTTGTGCTGTTCCGCCGGTGCATAGCCCTTGCCCTTCAATGTGTTGATATGGACAACTACCGGCTTTGTGCTGTCCTTGACCTTCTGAAACGCAGCAATTAGATCTGCCACGTCATTGCCTTTGTCCACGTAAGCGTAATCTAGTCCCATTGCCTTAAACAGGTTGCACTCTGCCTGTCCTTTGGTCTTTCGAAGCAAGGCAAGATTCTGATAGAGGCCACCATGATTTTCCGCAATAGACATGTCGTTGTCATTGACAACAATAATGAAGTTTCCCCCTAGTTCCGCTGCATAATCAAGGCCTTCTAGAGCCTCGCCGCCACTTAAAGAACCGTCACCAATAACCGCAATCACATTGCCCTTTTCTCCTTTTAAATCTCTGGCCTTTGCAAGTCCAGCCGCAAGGCTTATCGAGGTAGAGGTATGGCCCAGGGTAAAGAAATCATGCACACTCTCATCTGGGTTGGAATAGCCGGATACATCGTCGTAATGCTCCTCAAACAGATAGGCATCTTTTCGTCCGGTCAGCATTTTATGGGGATAAGTCTGGTGTGACACATCATAGACGATCTTATCCTTTGGGGACTCGAATACGTAGTGCAGCGCGATGGTCGCCTCCACCATTCCAAAATTCGGTCCGAAATGTCCACCGTGTTTGCTTGCACGAAGGAGAAGGGCATCTCGCATCTCCTGGGCAAGCTTCGGTAAGTTTTCTATGTTAATCTTCTTTACATCCTCCGGTCCGTTGATCTTCTCAATATACATCTTAAGCGCACTCCTTTTTTCTTAATTATCATTGTATACTTTTAAATTGTCTATTTCTACTACAATGAAACTATAGCACCTGAAGTGCGCTTTAGGTCAAGGGGAACTTTTGTACCGGTCTTTATGATGTTGTGTCCACCTTTTGCAAAATTAATTTTCAGGCTGAATTAAACGTTCCAAACCTCCTTATAGTATAATATCAAATTCTACTTCCCGCCCATATTTCCGGCTATATTCTGCTGTTATTAATGCCCCGCTGCCCTTTCCGGCCTCAATTACAAATAATCGGTCAGACCAACTGCTAATCAGACGATTTCTGCGTGGGAATCGATATCTATTAGGAGGAGTTCCCGGTGGATATTCTGATAGGAGCAGCCCTTTTTCCTCTATACACTCCATTAATTTATTGTGCTCTGCCGGATAGCAGATATCCAGTCCATTTCCCAGTATTGCCACCGTAAAACCGTCCGTATTCAGGCAGGCGGTGTGGGCATAGCTGTCAATTCCCTTGGCCATCCCACTGACTACCGTTATCTCTTTGCCTGCACATTCCGCTGCAAGGGATATGGTTTTTTGTTTGGCCTCCTGACTGCATCTTCTGGCACCTATAATGCCTACTGTTTGGTCCATCTTTTCAAACTGACCTTTATAATATAATAGTGCAGGTGCATCAGACGGCTCCTTTGCTCGTTCCGCATATCGAGCATCGTCCCAGCATAAAACAGAAATATTTTTATGCTGACATTCATCAAAAATCCTTTTCGATTTTTCCAATGAATGATTTTGAAGGATGCTTTCTCTTTGTCTTACAGTCAAACCTGGTACTTTTTCTAATTGGTCTGATCCGGACCGGTAAATCTTCTCTGCATCTCCTAATTTGTCAATCAAGTGTCTGACTGTAACCGGACCAATAAAGGGTATCTGGGTAAGCCAAATCCAGTATAGTATCATTTCACCACCACCATTTTGCTGTTGCTCTTGTCCAATTCCCTACAGGTCAGAACTTTTTCTATGTCCTTCCGACGGATTTTTTCTTCTCCATCCAGATCAGCACTGGTTCTGGCAAGCCTTAAGAGTTTATGGATCACCCGGGCACTGTATCCATATTTTTCACTGGTTTCCCTCAAGATCTTTAAGGATTCTGAATCAAGCGCACAATATTTTTGAATTAATTCTGTTGACATCTGGGCATTGCAATTAATACCACTTTCCTTTGCATATCTCTCCTGCTGTATCTTTCTGGCTCTTTCAACCTTAATGCGCAGTTCTTCTGAAGAGACACCGGCCTTCTGGTCTGCGATTGCAAAGAAATTTACTGGGTGTACCTCTTTTTGTATATCGATTCGGTCCATGATCGGACCTGAAATCTTCCCCCTGTATTTAATGATCTCATAATCTGTACACTTACACTTTTGTCCCGGATAATAGCCACAGGGGCAAGGATTCATAGCTGTAATAAACATAAAATTCGAAGGAAATGTATGGGTGCCATTTACTCTTGAAATAGAAACTTTCTTATCCTCTACCGGTTGGCGAAGGGCATCAAGGGTACGTCTTGAAAATTCCGCAAGCTCATCCAAGAACAACACTCCATTATGTGCCAGCGAAACTTCCCCGGGCATGGCATTTGCTCCTCCACCGATCAAGGCATTTAAGGATACATTATGGTGAGGTGCTCGAAAGGGTCTGTATTTCATCAGGGTATGCCCATTAGACAATAAGCCGGAAATACTATATATCTTTGTAACTTCCAGACACTCTTCCTCCGTCATTTCCGGAAGGATGGTGGGGATCCTCTGTGCGATCATGGTTTTACCGCATCCCGGTTCTCCTATCATAAGCATATTATGACCACCTGCAGCAGCAAGTACCACTGCATCTATCAGTTCATCTTGTCCCTTGACGTCTTTAAAATCTAAAACCTTTCCCGCCTCTTCCAAATCATTATTTGCTTCCTCTATTTGATGTTCGCTTCCTGATATCTTCCCTTCCAGATAACGAATCACTCCTGTCAGATCATGAAATCCCAGAATTTCCACTCCATGTACCAAACCAGCCTCTTTTAAATTAGCAGCCGGTACGATAATTTTCTTAATGCCCTTTTTCTGTCCTGCGATAATCATTGGAAGAATCCCTGTGCACGCCCGCAGTCTTCCATCCAAGGCTAATTCCCCGATAAATCCATAATCCGACAGATTTTTCACGCCTATATCTCCATTCTGGTAAAGCACGCCTATCGCCATAGCAAGGTCAAAATGCGAGCCTCTTTTCTTTTTGTCACCGGGTGCAAGGCTGATGATCACCCTCTTTTTCGGAAACACATATCCGCTCTCATCGATCGCTGCCTGGATTCTCTCTCCGGCCTCTTTTACAGCCTGATCTCCCAGTCCGATAATGGATATCATAGGCTGTCCGTCTAACATCTTAACTTCTATATCCACAAGATAGCCATCTATCCCCTGAATCGCAAAACTTTTTACCACGGTAGCCATAATTCATCTTCTCCTATCATCTTCCTGATTTGCTGTTCCTGAACTATATATTTGTGTCCTATATCCTCTACAAATTCCCTGTAGCGAAAAATACTATCCTTCGGAAAATATGCAAGTGTCTTCTTTTTCTCTGTGATCCTGTCATCCGCAATCCCAATCATTGTCCGGTAACTGCTCCACAAATAATCTTCCGGATGAATTGTCATCTGTGCTTTTACCGGATTCAAATGAATATAACGGCTGGTCTGAAGAAAATATGCATCGTCCTTCACAAGGCAGGATTTATATCTGCTCTCGAAAAGATGCCCTCTGTAAAAATATTTGTGGTTGATGTACATAGCATAGCATTCCGACATGTACTTCATAAACTTTCCGATTTCTATATCATCCGTCTCAAGCAACAAATGAATATGATTTGTCATCAGACAATATGCGTGGAGAATGCAATTGTATTTCTCCAAGGATGTTTTTAATATCTGCAAAAATACCTGATAGTCCGTTTCGTCCTCGAAAATTGCTTTCCTTCTTACTCCCCTGTGCATAATATGATAGCTTGCTCCCGGAAACCAGGCTCTTAATTTTCTTGCGATTTTCCTTCCCCCGTTCTCCTTTTATTATCTTTTACTATAGTATCATGTATGATATTTTCGAAATAAAAATCCGCTAGTCATCGCAGATTTTTATTTCAATATGTTTTCCAAGTGCATTCGCATATTTCTCCAAAACAATCAATGTCGGCACTCTTCCCCCACCTTCAAAACGAGCTAAATTCGACGGCTTGATCCCGGTGATGTCTGAAATCTCCTGTTGAGTCATCTTCTGATTGTGCCTTTCTTCAACCAACTCTCGAATGGTCTCATCTGATCGTTTCTGTACTGCTTCCTGAATCTTCTCTGCATAGGCTAGCAGCCGTTTCGTACGCATTTCTTTTTCATTAATATAAATTTCTATATTCTCCTGCATGTACAGCTAATCCCCCTGCTCTACATTTGTTTTCTTGTATATTATCACCAATGATATGACTTTGCAAGATATTTTTTTACTTATCCAACTCTTTCATCATTTCCAAATTATGAAATGCTATTCCAACTTCAGTCCCGGAAAACTGCTCTTTATAATTTTCCTCCACTGCTGCTATTCCATCGGAATAGTATGTGTTATATTCCTTGAGATCATAGACTCCCGGTGGCTGGAACTCATATATGGTCCAGATCTGCTTTTTATTTTCCTCAGCCAGCTGTTTTTCTGTGTTTATTTGTTCTCCTTCTTCTCCCTTGTAGTAGTTCATAACAAACACACCATCTGTGGATTTTATGATCCTCTCTACTACTTCTTTCCCACTTTCATCACCTACCAGCTCATTCCCCTTTTCCAGTTCATCCAGCCAATATGGTATACAAACATACACTGGGAATTCTGTGTCCAATTTCTCTAAATTATTCGCTAGCGCTGCATAATCGCTCTCAATATCAAACACAATGCCTTCTGCATTTAATGCTTCCGCTTCTTCCACAACTTTCGTCATTTCATCTGATCCCCACTCCGGGCTACCCGCCAGAATAAGTGTATGATACGCAGCGAGTTTGGAAAAGTCAGATCTATGGTTATAGTCTAGTAAAATAGTGTTTATTTCATATTTCCGGATTATATCCAGGCCTTCCTTGTCTACACCTTCCCATGCAAAAACGGCTCGATCCATTTTTTCTGATTTTTCTACTTCTTCTACTTTTCCTGCTTCTACACCTTTGTCTTTTCCACTACATCCTAGCAACAAAGCAGCCATCAGCAAGAGTGGTATGATTTTTTCACTTTTTTCTTCCCTTCTCTACAAAAAATGCAGCTCCCACTAAGGTAATCTCAAGCGGAACAAGACCGATTACTGCGCTTGCATCAAGTGTTATATATAGCACACTTGTGATCAACTCCCTCTTGAATCATCCTCTCACTCATGGTATTATATTTACATAAAAGGTGCTACCGATAGACGGCTAGACCCTTATAGACAAAACTAAAACGACTGTCGTTCTAATCTTTCCACGGATTGTCTAACGGCGGTCGTTTTTGTGTGCATCTCTATGTTCTTCATCATCCAGTTTCTGAATCAATCTGTCGATCTTTTCAGCAAACTTTCCGAATGCAATTCCGGCAACAAATACTGCAAGGATAAATCCTGCTAGCGAAATGTAATCCATCATCATATCAGCTTCCCTCCCTTCCAGCGTCCACTCAGCTTTCGACAAGTTTCAACTGCATCTTCAGGAGGGCTTTTCACGCTTCCTCAGTCTCTCGCTGTCTCCAGCAATACTCCGTATCTACGTTTCTATCACAATCCATCCTTTTTCAAGAAGGGCCAGCCGCCTACCACGTTATGGTAGCACCTCGTCTCTTACGAGACATTTTTAGATTATCAAATTTTCAATATTGTGACAAGCGGGAAATATGATGCGTTCCGGTAAAAATTCTAAGAATGATGTTGTATCATTTTTCTTGACAACTTTTTCTCGTATGTTTTCAATAGATATATGGAGAATAAGGAGGTGCCGAAATGGCCACACAAAAACGCTACGACTTGGAATACAAAATCCAGGCTGTCAAACTTGCTAGAGAAATCGGTATTAATAAAGCAGCAAAGGAACTGGGAATAGCTTCCAGCACTGTAACAGGTTGGAATATGGCAGCTAAACAAGGCAAAATTGATCTTGGTCCTGATACCAAAACTCCTCAAGAAGCTATGTCTCTTGTAGATGAATTAAATACTCTTAGAAAACAAAACAAACAACCTCATCTGCCAATATAAAATCAAATCTCTGAAGCACCTTTTCATCCTTTGATTCAGTACTTTTTACTATAGCTTTTTAATCAGTCCAGCGGTTATAAATATTTGCCAAGATGGCTCCTGAAATATTATGCCATACTGAGAATATAGCTCCAGGAACGGTTGCCATCGCTAAATTTGGAAATGCGGTTGCTGCAAGGGATGTAGCAAGACCCGAGTTCTGCATACCAACCTCAATGGAAATTGCCTTCGTCTTAGATACTCCCATATGTAATAATCTTCCAACTGCAAAACCGCATGTATAGCCTAACAAATTATGTAAAATCACAACTGCAAAGACAACCAATCCGGCAGAGAAAATCTTTTCTGAATTATGCGATACAACAGCAGCAACAATCAAGCAAATAGCCACTACAGATACAGATGGCAAAATCTTGACAAGGCGCTGTGTGACGGTTCCAAACAGCTTGTTGATAAGAAAGCCTAATCCAATTGGAATGATAACTACCTTAACAATCGAAAGGAACATACTCATTGCATCTACGATAACAGTTGTTCTCAATAAAAAATAAGTAATTGCCGGTGTCAGAAATGGCGCAAGCAAAGTATTTACACTAGTCATTCCCACCGAAAGAGCAACATCCCCCTTTGACAGATAAGTAATCACATTGCTGGACGTTCCACCTGGGCAGGTTCCCACTAATACAACCCCTGCAAGTAATGCAGCATCCAAGCCAAAAACTTTCCCAAGTACAAAAGCTAATATCGGCATAATCGTAAACTGAGCAATACAGCCAATCAGAATATCCTTTGGTCTTGTGAATACCAATTTAAAATCTTCTAATTTCAGCGTCAGCCCCATACCGAACATAACGATCATCAGCAAATAGTTGACCCATGAAGTCTGAACCCACAGACTGCTTTTCGGAACGAATAAAGCCATAGCCGCAACGACAAGCACAATAAATGCCATATATTTCCCAAAAAAGTTACTGATTTTTTCTAATTTTTCCATTCTATTTTCTCCTTCTACATTTTTAAGTAGAGTATATATGTGTTACACAAGCATTTTTCTAATCGACTCAACGGTGTTCTTACTCAAACGATTCCTTCCAAATGTGTGAATTGCCCTGTCGATATCTTCGATATTTTCAAGAAGATATTTACTTTGCACTGGGCTGTTACCATGGATTAAAATGACATAACCTTCAACCCACACATGAAAACAATCCAGATATTTTGCAAGAATATAAATCTGTCGTTTTACCTGTTTAATCGGATTTCTAACTTCTTTTACAAAAGTGTTTCCATATCCGTCATTTTTGTATTTTTCCCAATTGAAGTCATCTTCATCTCCATAAAGATGCCCCTTATAATTCTTAACCTCGAAAATAAACACGCCATATTTATTTACAACAACATTATCAGGTTCTGTGCGCTTTCCCTCACAGGAGATTGAGACATTCGTAAATAAATAATCTCCCTCTCGAAGAACTTCTTTTTTTAATAGGATCTGACCCCACTGTGGTCAACTTAAGCCGAAAACCCTTGATTTTACTGGGTTTTTCGGCTTTTTTCATGTGCATAAATATATAAAAATTTTATAAAAATCCTTCAAAAAAAGACTTGACAAAACCTCCAAAAAGTGAGGTCGCTTCGCGACCTATCAATCAACAAGGTATTGATCGCCACCCCGTAAAACTTGATCACACTTTTGGAGGTATGTCTTATGAATCGAATTAACATCTGCAAAAATATTATCCAATCCATTAATGAGTATATCACAAATCCGGATAAACTAGAACCTCACCGTGAGAAAAATCACTTCATCCGGAAAAGAAAATTATCGCTGTTTCAGATCATTCTCTATCTTTTATATCTTCCAAGGCTTCTATGTTTCAGAACCTTTCCTGCATCCGTTTTTAATGGGGTCTGACCCCACTGTGGTCAACTTAAGCCGAAAACCCTTGATTTTACTGGGTTTTTCGGCTTTTTTCATGTGCATAAATATATAAAAATTTTATAAAAATCCTTCAAAAAAAGACTTGACAAAACCTCCAAAAAGTGAGGTCGCTTCGCGACCTATCAATCAACAAGGTATTGATCGCCACCCCGTAAAACTTGATCACACTTTTGGAGGTATGTCTTATGAATCGAATTAACATCTGCAAAAATATTATCCAATCCATTAATGAGTATATCACAAATCCGGATAAACTAGAACCTCACCGTGAGAAAAATCACTTCATCCGGAAAAGAAAATTATCGCTGTTTCAGATCATTCTCTATCTTTTATATTCTTCCAAGGCTTCTATGTTTCAGAACCTTTCCTGCATCCGAGATGACCTGCCTTCCCTCGACTTTCCGATGGTTTCAAAGCAGGCACTTTCAAAAGCTAGGCAGTTCATTAATCCTTCTCTGTTTAAGGAACTTTTCTATCTCTCGGTAGATCAGTTTTACAGCCAGCTTCCGGCAAGGAAACTCTGGCACGGTTACCACCTTTTTGCTATCGATGGTTCGAAAATTGAGCTGCCGAACTCTTCTTCCAACTTTGAGTTCTTCGGTGAGATGTTCGGCTATCCTGACCCTTCCAGGCGCTATACCATGGGCCTTGCCTCCATCGTTTATGATGTTCTTGACGACTATATCGTCCATGCTTCCTTCCAGCGATATCTCGCATCTGAGCGCGCTGCCGCTTTGGAACATTTGAAAAATCTGGAAGGTCTGGACATCTATCAGGACAGTATTATTATCTTTGATCGTGGCTACTATTCTGAAAATCTCTTCCGCTACTGTATGGAGCATGGCCATCTCTGCCTGATGCGCCTTAAGGAAGGATACAACCTGGCAAAAAAATGTTCCGGAGATACTCGTTCCCTTCTGAAGGGCAACCCCAAAGACGGCACCCCGGACATCGATGTCCGCGTAATCGAAGTCACTCTCGATGACGGATCAAAGGAATATCTTGCTACCAACCTCTTTGATCCTGCTATC
>CAVHCX010000033.1:0-25683 GCA_963634745.1 Clostridium sp. CAG:343 | reverse complement strand
CCGTGACGGAACCATCATGGACGTGGTAAGAGAAGTAAAGGAATTTGAATTTGCTTAAGCAAATAAAGATTACTTCGAACCTTAAATTTGACAACTGACTAATTAATCATAACTCCTTCTTAGAGAAGGTAAGAAGCATTTCATCAACTCATGCATCCTAAAATAAATATGATATATAATACAGGACCTTAACCTTAACACCGCTTCTTTCCTTCTCGCGATTGTGTGAAATCCACGCACAATCCCACCATCAGGAGATTGACAGCTCCTGAAAAAAAGATGCTCATTTCCAGCCCCATGGAAATGAGCATCTTGCATATTAAGATACTTTATAAAAATTTACTGAGGATCCGGGCGGAAACGATAGCCGGCACCTCTTACTGTAATAATATATTTTGGCTTCTGCGGGTTGTCCTCAATCTTATTTCTGAGGCGGTTGATATAAACCATAATAGTATTGTCATCGACCGCAATGGTGTTGCCCCAAACATGTTCGTAGATCATCTCTTTGGTAAAGACCTGGTCCGGATGGGACATAAAGAGAAGGATCAAGCCGTTCTCCTTGGAAGAGAGAATGATCTCCTCCCCATTTTTGTAAAAACGAAGGGAGGAACTGTCATATTTAAAACATCCATGCTCGATAATATTCTGGGAGGATAAGACCTGGTTTTTGTTGCGGCGGATCAAAGCCTTCACCTTGGCGCCTACGACCAGTGGGCGGAAAGGCTTGGTAATATAATCGTCTGCCCCTACAGAGAGACCATACAGGGCATCGTAGTCTTCACTTCTCCCGCTTATGATTATAATAGGAGTCTGAATTCCCCCGGCCCGCATCTTCTTAATGACTTCGAAACCTTCCATATCATCCATCATAACGTCCATAAGGATGATGTCATAGGTGTGGTTTTGCACCTTCTTTAAGGCTTCCATACCGCTCATGGCAATATCGGATTCTAAGTCATTGCTGTCCATAACCTTGGACAACATTTTGCAGATTGCTTCATCATCATCAACGATTAAAACTTTATCTGACATAATAACCTCACTGTGTTTCCTGATTTAGATTCCTGATTTAGAAAAAAATCCTATACTCAAATTAAAAATTATTATAATATAAAGTTAAAAATGTGTCAATTCGAGGAGGACTTTGCAAATGGAGAAGGATCTCGAAAAAATAAAAGAAAGATCCTCAAAAAAATGGATTTATATCTTGGGAATTGTGCTGGCCCTTTTGCTTACGGTGGCCGTAGCCTATGTTGGCTGGATGACCTGGGGCAAATACCGAGACGACATTATTTCCAAGCAGAAAGAAGAGATGCTGCTGATTACAGATTCCCTGGCAGATAGTCTCCAGGAGAATATCGCAGGCTACGACACAGACCTGGAATATATTACGGATCTGGTAGAAAGCGTGGAGGAGATTGAAAACCCTTTAGAAGCCCAGGAGAAGCTCCTCTCGGATTATATAGATAAGCACCTTTCCTATGTTAAGAATCTAGTTTATTACGCTCCGAATGGGGAAATTATATGGAAGAGCAGTGATCCCTTGATTGCAACCCAATATGATGATTTCCACCTAGACAGCGGCGTGGAGATGAAGGTAGCCATGGGCACGGACAATCAGCTCTATTTCATTTTGGAAAATGAACTTTCGGATGGCAAGAAGCTGCAGCTGTATCTGGATGTCAATGAATATTATAACAATATGATCTCCGACATCCGCCTGGGAACCAACGGCTATGTGGTGGTAAAAAGCACCAAGGGCGTCATTTACATGCACCCGGAGAAAGCCCAGATCGGGGTTACCATTATCGACGGAAGAAAGGACCTTTATGGGGACTTAGACCTCGACAGTCTGGCAAGTCTTCTGGATGAGCAAAATGCCAAGGAGTCGGCAGTCTTAGAATATTACTCCTACTGGTGGTCCAATAAAAACCTGCCAAGAGTCCAGAAAATTGCAGCCCACACCCACGCCAATTGTGGGGACGGTTATATGATCGTTTCTATCGTTATGGATTATGATGATATTTATCAGCCCATTGTGTCGGGCTACATTACCATCCTGGCAACCTATGGAGGAATAGTTGTAATTGTTCTGGTCCTGGCAGCCATTGTCATGTGGCAGGTAGTTCAAGGGCGCAGAAATCAACAGGAAATTACTTATCTTAAGGACTTAAATGAAGTTCTAGAGGAGACCAAACGGGGGGAGGAAGTCATTGCCCACCAGCAGAGGCTTCAGATTATGGGAACCATGACAGGGGGTATCGCCCACGAGTTTAACAACCTTTTAACTCCTATTATGGGTTATTCGGAGATGCTCATGGACATGCTGCCGCCGGATTCTGACGAGGCGGATTTTGCTCAGGAAATTTTCGATGCCTCTGATAAGGCCAAGGATATTATCAAACAGATCTCCGGACTCAGCCGAAAAAATATGGAGACGGTATATACCTTCGTGCCTTTAAGAAAGGCCTTGAAGCGGACCATAAAGATGGTCCGGTCCGTCTGCCCGACCAATGTCATGTTTATAGAAAGCAATGACTTTAAGGAGGAAGGCTTCCTGGGAAATGAAACCCAGCTAAATCAGGTCCTTTTAAATATCTGCGTTAATGCCTTCCATGCCATCGGAAAAGAAAAGGACGGCCTGGTATCCTTGCGGGGAGAGATCCATACGAAGGAAGAATTGGCTGAGAAATTTCACCAGGACCTGGGAGAGGTCTGGAAGGAATACCTGTGTATCTATATCGAAGATAATGGTTGCGGCATGGAAGCGGAGGTTTTGGAACAGATCTTTAATCCCTTCTTTACCACCAAGGTGGGTGGCCAGGGAACCGGCCTGGGGCTTTCCGTTGCAGAGCAGATCATAAGATCCCACCAGGGCCATATTTTCGTGGAGAGCAAGCCAGGGGTGGGAACCTGCTTTACCATCTGTCTTCCCAAGGTAAATGAACCGGAACACAAGATTTCAAAAAATGAGATGGGAGAGGATGTAAGTCTAAGGATCCTGGCGGTGGATGACAACGGTCATGTGCTGCGGCTCTTGGAGAAGCGTTTTGCAAAATTAAAGGTGGACATTACCACCGTCAGCAATACAGAGGAAGCCAGAAAGGCTCTTTCAGAAAGTAAATATGAGGTGGTCTTGATCGACCAGCAGCTTTCCAGAACCAGCGGCGGGGACACGGGAATCCAGTTTGCTATGGCAGTAGGATCGGCCTATCCCGATATTATCAAGATCGTCATGGTAGACCAGGTGCGAAAAGAGATTATTGAAGCCAAGCAACACGGCTATATCAACGGATATGTGGAAAAGCCCGTATCCGATTCCAGCATCCTAGAAGAAATCTATAAATGTATGCACTAAAAAAGGACCGCGCCTTTTTCCTAAGGTGCGGCCCTTTTTTTAAAACTCTTGTCTTGGCTTTTATATAATTCCCAAGGATTGTAATAATAAGAAGAATAACAAAAGCGGTGTTACATATTTAACCATAACGATGTAAAGTTTCTTACGACCAAACTTGGCACCGGTCTTGGTAACCTCGTTGATTACGGTTTCCGGTCTCAAAACCCAACCGATGAGGATGCAAGTGAAGATAGCAACCAGTGGCATCAGGATCAGGTTACTGATGTAATCCATAAGATCCAAAATCTGAGCTACGGTTCCGTTTGGAAGCGGAAGCTCGAAGTAGAAGACGTTGTATCCTAGGCAAACCACGATACCCATGATCACGGCGTAAACAACCGTCATAGTAACGCTCTTCTTTCTGGATAATTTCCACTTATCCATAAGGCCGGAAACCAGGGCTTCCATAATGGATACAGAGGAAGTTACCGCTGCAAAGCTTACCATCAAGAAGAAGACAATACCGATCAGGACACCGATCTTTCCCATGGCATCAAATACTTTAGGCAGGGATACAAACATAAGTCCCGGTCCTGCGGACATTCCCTCGATTCCGGAGAAGGTATAGATGGCTGGGATGATCATAAGACCTGCCAGCAGGGCAACCAAGGAATCAAAGAACTCAATCTGGTTGATGGAGCTCATAAGATTTACATCATCTTTTACATAGGAGCCGTAGGCGATCATAATACCCATGGCAACACTGATGGAGTAAAAGAGCTGGCCCAAGGCATCCATAAGAAGGAGGAAGAATCCTTTTAAGGTCATGCCATCCAAATTTGGAATCAGATAAACCTTTAATCCTTCCAGACCGGTTCTGGTAGTTCCGGAAGCATCGGTATGATTTAAGGTCAGGGAGAAAATAGAAATACCTACGATCAGTACCACAAGGATGGGCATCAGGATCCGGCTGTATTTCTCGATTCCCTTATCAACACCACTGATAACTACAAAGGCTGTAATTGCCAGATAAATCAGCATCCAGATAATGGGAGACCATTGACTGGTAATGTGGGCGGTAAAGTAACCATCCTGGGCAGCATTGGCTGCATCCCCTGTTACATAGGATGCCAGATATTTTAATACCCAGCCGCCGATGGCGCAGTAGTAAGGCAGGATGATCATAGGAACGATCCAGGCTAAATAACCTACATATTTGAATTTGGGATGCAGGATCCCGTAAGCGGTCAAAGGACCGTTCTTTGTTTTACGACCGATGGAAATCTCCGTGATCAAAAGCGTAAAACCAAAGGTTAAGGCTAAGATAATATAGACAACGATAAAGGTACCGCCGCCATTTTTGGCTGCCAGATAAGGGAAACGCCAAATATTTCCCAGACCGACGGCACTGCCGGCTGCGGCCATAACAAAGCCCAGGGAGCCGGAGAAGCTGCTGCGCTTTGCTTTTTTTGCATGACTCATAAATATAAACCCTCTCTTTCTCAAAATATCTATACACATAGATAATAGAAACTATATCGGAAATTGAGGAAAAAAACAAGAAAAAGAGGGATTGAAAGAGAAAAATCCATGGGGTAAAATTGGTTAGAGTGTGGAATAACCGGAATTTTAGGAGGAGACACAAGATGCAGAGAAAATGGTGGCATGAAAAAGTTGCCTATCAAATATATCCAAAGAGTTTTTGCGACAGCAATGGGGACGGAATCGGAGACCTCAGAGGTATCATCAGTAAGTTAGATTATCTTAAGGAATTGGGAATTGATCTTTTATGGATCTCCCCGATTTATTGTTCCCCTATGGCGGACCAGGGCTATGACATTTCCGATTATTATAATATAGATCCTATGTTTGGAAATATGGAGGAGATGGAAGAGCTGATTGCCGAGGGCAAGAAGCGGAATATAGGAATTATTATGGACCTGGTGGTCAATCACTGCTCCGATGAACATGCCTGGTTTAAAAAGGCCTGTGAGGACCCGGATGGCAAATATGGAAAGTATTTCTATATCGAGGATGTAAAAGAAGGAGAACTTCCCACCAATATCAGAAGCTATTTCGGAGGCCCTTGCTGGGAGCCCTTGCCGGGGCATCCGGACAAACAGTATCTTCATTTCTTTCATAAGAAGCAGCCGGACTTAAACTGGGAGAATCCTGAAGTTCGGGAAGAAATTTATAAAATGGTCAACTGGTGGTTGGATAAGGGCCTGGCAGGATTTCGTGTAGATGCCATCGTTAATGTGAAAAAAGAGCTCCCCTGGAGACAGTATCCCGCAGACCGGGAGGACGGCCTTTCCTTTGTGGGAAATATGTTAAGGGAAGTAAACTGCCATGACTTTTTGATGGAATTAAATCGAGAGACCTTTGCCAAGTATGACGCCTTCAGCGTGGGAGAAGTCTTTGATGAGCATGAAGATGCCCTGGCAGATTTTATCGGTGACGATGGATGTTTTTCCACCATCTTTGATATGGAGACGGAAGTCTGGGGCGCCAATGAAAAGGGAGCTTACGCAAGACCCCTTATGACCCCGGATGACTACAGAGATACGGTATTTAAAAGTCAGGCCAAGTCTGCAGGTCTTGGCTTTATGGCAAATATCATCGAAAACCACGATCAAGCCAGGGGTGTCAGCCACTATCTTCCGGAGGGAGAGGTCTGTGATGCTTCCAAGAAGATGCTGGCAACCATTCATTTCATGGTTAAGGGAATCCCCTTTATTTTCCAGGGCCAGGAAATCGGAACGGAGAATGTAGACTTTACCTCTATAGATCAAATCGATGACGTTATGACCCACGATGAATACCAGGTGGGCTTGCGGGCCGGCTTGTCTGAGGAGGAAGCTTTTGCGGCAGCTAAGAAAATGAGCCGAGACAATGCCAGAGTACCCTTCTGCTGGGATGGCAGCGAGAAGGCAGGCTTTACTACAGGAGAGCCTTGGCTGATGATTCACCCGGACCATGAGAGGGTCAATTTGGCAGACCAGAGAAATGACAAGACTTCTGTCTACCAGTACTATCGCAAACTCATTGCCCTCAGAAAAAATCCTGCTTACAAAGAAACTATCGTATGGGGAGATCTTGTACCTGTCTGGCAGGACCAGAAAAATCTTATGGCCTTCTACCGGCAGGGAGAAAAGCAAAAGCTTTTGGTAATTGCCAATTTCCAGAAGGAGGCAAGGGATGTAACTTTGCCGGAAGAGATAAAGGCCGTGGCTTTAAATAATTATGAGGACTGCAATATAGACGGAAGAAAACTTCATCTAGAAGCTTACCAGGCCGTGGTGCTGGAACTTGCCTAGAAGGGCAGGAAGCGTTAGGCCTAGGGCTTTTTAGAGGGCTAGCCTATAACCTGCACCCGACAGATATCGTATAATAGAAAAGGAATGAAAAAAGATATGGAAGAAGAAAAATACAAAGAGGAGGAAGATAAGCAGCTGGACCGGGATTTTTCCCAGGGATCTATGGTAAAAAATATTTTGTCCATGGCAGTTCCTGTGACTATTGCCCAGGCGGTGCAGCTTCTTTACAATTTGGTGGACCGTATTTATCTGGGCCACCTAAGCGAGGGGGCGGACATGGCCCTGATCGGGGTGGGCTTGGCCTTTCCCATCGTGTCCATTGTCAGTGCCTTTACCATGCTCTACTCAGGAGGCGGGGCGCCGCTTATGTCCATCGCCAGGGGGGCCGGAGACCGGGAGAAGGCTTCAAAGCTTATGAATGTAAGCTTCCTGCTTATGATCCTCTCGGGAATTGTCCTGATGGCCGTTGGATATATTTTCATGAAGCCCATTATGTACCTCTTTGGGGCATCGGATGCCACCTATCCGACGGCGGCCGCTTATTTGCAAATTTATCTCATAGGAACCTTGTTTATTATGATCAGTTCCGGTATGAACCTCTTTATTAATTCCCAGGGCTTCGGAACCACTGGAATGCTGACGGTATGTATCGGTGCTATTATGAATATTATCCTGGATCCTATTTTTATCTTCTATTTTCACATGGGAGTCCGTGGGGCAGCAATCGCTACGGTGATCAGTCAGTTGTCCGGCTGCCTGTGGGTGCTGAAATTCCTGACCGGAAAGAAGGCCGCCTACCGATTAAATTTTTCCCATATGAAGTTAAATGATAAGGAAATGATAACTTCTATTGTACAACTGGGGGCCTCCGGCTTTATTATGAATGTAACTAACAGCCTGTCTCAGATTGTATGTAATGCCACCCTGGCAAAATGGGGCGGGGATGTGTATGTGGGAGCCATGACTATCCTAAATTCCGTGCGGGAGATTTTCCATCTGGCAGCCAGCGGTATCACAGAGGGAGCCAAGCCGGTCTTGGGATTCAACTTCGGAGCGAAAGCCTACAGCCGCGTAAAGCGGGGCATCCAGGTAACCTGTACTATGGTGCTGGGCTATATGGTGGTGGCCTGGCTCTTTGTACACTTCTTCCCGGGCTTTTTCGTAGGCCTCTTTACAACAAATGCCCAGATCGCGGAAGTGGCGACACCGGCCCTGCGCTTATTCTTTGCCGGCTTTTTCATGATGGGATTTATGTTCTGCGGACAGTCCACCTTTGTGGGACTTGGCTATCCCAAACAGGCGATTTTCTTCAGCCTCCTAAGAAAGGTCCTGATCGTAGTGCCATTGACTTTGATCCTGCCTTACTTTATGGGAGTAAACGGAGTCTTTATTGCGGAGCCTATCAGTAATTTCATCGGAGGAACCGCAAGCTTTACCACCATGCTGATCATTATCATGCCGGTGCTTTCCGGAAAGGACGAGAAAAGCAAAAAATAAAAATGTAACCAGTTAAGATATAATGAGGAACTGATTTTATGAAAAGACCAAGACAGATACTACGTAAACTTGTTGCCGGTGGGATGGCAGTGGCCATCTTGGCGGCAAGCCTTGGGGTCCCGGCTTTTGCAGAGGACACAGAGGTGGATGATGAGCTAAAGGCAGCCTATGATATTACGGTAGAATCCAACCAATTAAAGAACTGGCCGGAGGGCCCCGGAACCTACGGAGAGGGAGCCATTGTTATGGAAGTGGGGACGGGCGCCATCCTCTATGCCAAAAATATAGACGCCCATTTTTATCCGGCCAGCATTACCAAACTGCTGACCGCCCTGGTAGCCTTTGAAAATGCAGACCTTGACGATGAGGTCCGGGTGACCGAGGAGTGTATCGATTTCCTTGAGTGGGACGATGCCAGGATCAACCTGGAAGTGGGAAATAAATTAAGCTTAAAAAATGCCATGTATGCCCTGCTTTTAGCCTCCGCCAATGACGCGGCCTATGCCATCGGCCAGAGTGTGGGAGAGAATGCCGGCCATGATTACGACTGGTTTATCAAGCAGATGAACAAGCGCTGCAAGGAGCTTGGAGGAAATAATTCCCACTTTGTAAATACCAACGGACTCCACGATGACGACCATTATACCTGTGCCAGAGATATGGCCCTGATTGCCAGAGAGCTTTACAAGTACCCGGAAGTTTTCAAGATCATGCAGACTGTGGATTATACCATCCCAAAATCAAAAACCATAGACGAGCATTATTTCTATCAATATCACCAAATGCTTCTGCCGGCCAATGCAAACTATTATGAGTATGCCATCGGAGGAAAGACCGGTTATACAGACCAGGCCTTATCTACCCTGGTAACAATGACCGACAAGGATGGCTTGCAGCTGGTCTGCGTAGTCCTAAAGACCCACGGGGTGAACGTATATCCGGATACCAGGAAGTTATTTGACTATGCTTATGAGAATTTCAAGAAGGTATCGGTAAAGAAAAATGAGAAGTCTGAAGATATAGAAGAGATCCTGGATGAAGACAACACAGGCTACGTAATGCTGCCGGATACCGTAAAATTCAGCGATCTGGACCTGGTCATTGTGCCGGATGATGAAAATGGAAAGACCAGTGACGAAGCGACTCTGGAATACTACTATGAAGACCAGTATGTGGGAAATGCCAGAGCGACCCTCACAAAATCTTATTTAAAGCAGCTAAAGAAGGAAGCCAAGAAGAGCTCTTCTGAAACAGATAAGAGTCAGACTGCAACAAGTAGCACGACGACCACTGCAAAGCAGCAAAATCAGACTGACACAAGTACCACAGAGCCAAGCTTGATGGATCGCTGGTGGGACAATTATGTGGAGGCAGTAGACACCATCCTTCAAAGTGCGACAGGAATTTTTAAGAAATAAGGCCGACCCTTAAGAGGGCTGGACCGATAAAAATACTTGACGATGCAGGTTTTTTCAGTCTATAATACCATCGTATATGAAAAATGCATTGACGAAGACAGTAGATTTTATCCCAATGTCTCAGCGAGTCGGAGATGGTGAGAGACCGGCACTAGTAAGATAATTTTGAAAATCACTTCCGAGCATCGGTTTTTCCGAACGAAGGATACCATAGATCAAGTAGGAGCCGACGGCATTCCCCCGTTACAGGGAAGACATATGTTGGTATGTTTAGGTGGTTTATAAGCGAAGATTTATCCTCGTCCTATCATGGACGGGGATTTTTTTATTTCATAGGAAAGTTCAAACACCTAAATGTCAAATAAAAAAGGAGAGATAGTATGTACAAGAAAGTATCCACCGATTTGAACTTCGTTGAGAGAGAAAAAGCAACGGAAAAGTTCTGGGAAGAGAATGACATTTTTGAAAAAAGTATGAAGCAGCGGGAAGGAAATCCCAGCTATGTATTCTATGATGGCCCTCCGACAGCCAATGGTAAGCCTCATATCGGACACGTTCTGACTCGTGTAATTAAAGATATGATTCCTCGTTACCGTACAATGAAAGGATACGAGGTTCCAAGAAAGGCCGGATGGGACACCCACGGTCTTCCGGTAGAGCTGGAAGTAGAGAAGGCCTTGGGCCTTGACGGAAAAGACCAGATCGAAGAGTATGGTCTGGAGCCTTTCATCAACAAGTGTAAGGAAAGTGTTTGGAAATACAAGGGAATGTGGGAGGACTTCTCCGGCACCGTTGGTTTCTGGGCAGATATGGAAAATCCTTACGTAACTTATGACAATAACTTTATTGAGTCTGAGTGGTGGGCTCTTAAGAAGATTTGGGACAAGAAGCTTTTATACAAGGGATTCAAGATCGTTCCTTACTGCCCTCGCTGCGGTACCCCGCTTTCCGCCCAGGAAGTAGCTCAGGGATACAAGGATGTAAAGGAGCGCTCAGCTATCGTACGTTTCAAGGTGGTAGGAGAGGACGCTTACTTCTTGGCATGGACCACAACTCCATGGACCCTTCCTTCCAACATCGGTCTTTGCGTAAATCCGGATGAGGAGTATGCAAAGGTTAAGGCAGCAGATGGATATACCTACTATATGGCATCCGCTCTTTTGGATACCGTTCTTGGTAAATTAGGAGAAAATGGACAGGCAGCCTACGAAGTGCTTGAGACCTACAAGGGACAAGATTTAGAGTACAAAGAGTACGAGCCTTTATATGAATGTGCAAAGGAATGTGCAGAAAAACAGCACAAGAAATGCTTCTTTGTAACCTGCGACAGCTACGTAACTCTTACCGATGGTACCGGTGTTGTACATATCGCTCCTGCTTTCGGTGAGGACGATGCCAAGGTAGGACGCAAATACGATTTCCCATTTGTACAGTTAGTAGACGAGAAGGGAAATATGGGAGAGACTACTCCATTTGCAGGACTTTTTGTAAAGAAGGCAGATCCGGAAGTATTAAAAGACTTAGACAGCCGTGGCCTTCTCTACGATGCACCGAAGTTTGAGCATAGCTACCCACACTGCTGGAGATGTGATACTCCCCTGATCTACTACGCACGCGAATCTTGGTTCATCCGCATGACAGAAGTAAAGGATGACCTGATCGCAAATAATAATACCATCAACTGGATTCCGGAAAGTATCGGAAAAGGACGTTTCGGAGACTGGTTAGAGAATGTTCAGGACTGGGGAATCAGCCGTAACCGTTACTGGGGAACTCCATTAAATATCTGGGAGTGCGAGTGTGGTTGCCAGCATTCCATCGGAAGCATCGAAGAGTTAAAGAGCATGTCAGACAACTGCCCGGATGACATCGAGCTTCACCGACCATATATTGACGAAGTAACCATCAAGTGCCCGGACTGTGGAAAACAGATGCACCGTGTGCCGGAAGTTATTGACTGCTGGTTCGATTCAGGATCCATGCCATTTGCCCAGCATCACTATCCGTTTGAAAATAAAGAACTTTTCGAGGCACAGTTCCCGGCCCAGTTTATTTCTGAGGCGGTAGACCAGACCCGTGGATGGTTCTACTCCTTGCTTGCAATCTCAACCTTGATATTTAACAAGGCACCATACCAGAACGTAATCGTACTGGGCCATGTTCAGGATGAGAATGGTCAGAAGATGAGTAAGTCCAAGGGAAATGCAGTAGACCCATTCGATGCCTTAGAGACCTACGGCGCAGATGCCATTCGTTGGTATTTCTATGTAAACAGTGCACCATGGCTTCCAAACCGTTTCCACGGAAAGGCAGTTACAGAGGGACAGCGTAAGTTCATGGGAACCTTGTGGAATACCTATGCCTTCTTCGTACTGTATGCAAATATTGACGAATTTGACGCAACAAAGTATAGCCTGGATTATGAGAAATTATCCGTTATGGATAAGTGGCTCTTATCAAAATTAAATTCCGTAATCAAGGAAGTGGATCATGACCTTGAAAACTACAGAATCCCGGAGGCAGCAAGAGCCCTTCAGGAATTTGTAGATGATATGAGTAACTGGTATGTAAGACGCAGCCGTGAGAGATTTTGGGCAAAGGGAATGGAGCAGGATAAGATCAATGCTTACATGACCCTCTACACTGCTTTGGTTGATATCAGCAAGGCAGCAGCACCGATGATTCCGTTTATGACAGAGGAAATCTACCAGAACCTAGTAAGAAGCATCGATGAGTCCGCACCGGAGAGTATCCACCTTTGCGACTTCCCACAGGTGAAGGAAGAAGCCATCGATACCGAATTAGAGGCCAACATGGACGAGGTTCTCAAGCTGGTTGTTATGGGACGTGCCTGCAGAAATACAGCAAATATCAAGAACCGTCAGCCAATCGGACAAATGTATGTAAAAGCAGACTTTGATTTACCTGAATTTTACAAAGAGATCGTTGCAGACGAATTAAATGTGAAAATTGTAACATTTACACAAGATGTAAGAGATTTTACTTCTTATACTTTTAAACCACAATTAAAGACAGTTGGACCAAAATATGGTAAAATGCTAGGTGGAATCAAGGCCGCATTAGAGAAATTAGATGGAAATGCAGCCATGGATGAGTTAAACGCCAATGATGCATTGAAGCTTGATGTGAACGGACAGGAGATTACATTATTCAGAGAGGATCTCTTGATCGAGAGTGCACAGATGGAAGGATATGTATCTGAGAATGACAATGGAATTACCGTTGTATTAGATACCAACTTATCGGAAGAGCTTTTGGAAGAAGGATTTGTAAGAGAGATTATCAGTAAAGTACAGACCATGCGTAAGGAGGCTGATTTCGAGGTTATGGATAATATCCGTATTACCTATGCAGGTACTGAGAAAGCAGAGAAGGTATTTTCCGATAATGCAGATACCATTGGATCAGAGACTTTGGCCAAGGAAGTAGCAAAGACTACTCCGGCAGGTTATGTGAAGGAATGGAAGATCAATGGTGAGCAGGTGACTCTGGGTGTAGAGCGCGTATAATCCTAAACAAACAGATTCTATTTAAGGAACCGAGGAAAGGAAAAGAGACAAATACATGAGCAGCAGAACTAGAAAAGAAATGCCCAAAAATCAGACTTTTAGAAAAGAAGAATTTAAAAAAGAAGTAAAAAATAACGTAAGACGTTTGTTCCGTAAGGATATCTCTGAGGCTTCCGATCAGGAATTATACCAGGCAGTATCTTATGCCGTTAAGGAAGCTATCGTTGAGGACTGGATCGCAACCCAGGACCAGTATGAGAAGGATGATCCGAAGATTGTTTACTACATGTCTATGGAGTTCCTCATGGGAAGAGCTCTTGGTAACAACCTTATCAACATGACCGCTTACAAGGAAGTGGCAGAAGCTTTAGACGAGCTTGGCATCAACCTGAACTTAATCGAAGACCAGGAACCGGATCCGGCTCTTGGTAACGGTGGTCTTGGAAGACTTGCAGCATGCTTCTTGGATTCTTTGGCATCCTTGGGATATGCAGCCTATGGATGTGGTATCCGCTACCGCTATGGTATGTTCAAGCAGAAGATCGAGGATGGTTATCAGGTAGAGACTCCGGATAACTGGTTAAAGAACGGCAATCCATTCGAGCTTCGCAGACCGGAATATGCAAAAGAAGTTCGTTTCGGTGGAAATATCCGTGTAGAGTACGACGTAGAGACCGGAGATATGCAGTTTAAGCAGGAAAACTACGAGTCTGTACTGGCAGTTCCTTATGATTATCCAATTGTAGGTTACAACAATCATGTGGTAAATACCCTTCGTATCTGGGATGCAGAGCCGATCGTAGACTTCCAGTTAGATTCCTTCGACAGAGGAGATTATCACAAGGCTGTAGAGCAGGAGAACCTGGCTCGTAACATCGTAGAGGTACTTTATCCAAACGACAACCATATGGCAGGTAAAGAGCTTCGTCTGAAACAGCAGTACTTCTTCGTATCTGCTTCCCTTCAGTTGGCTCTTGATAAATACAAGAAGAAACATTCAGACATCCATAAGCTTCCGGAGAAGATGACCATTCAGATGAATGATACCCATCCAACTGTAGCAGTTGCAGAGCTTATGAGACTTCTCTTAGACGAGGAGCACTTGGGATGGGATGAAGCTTGGGAGATCACAACAAAGGTTTGTGCTTACACCAACCACACCATCATGGCAGAGGCCCTGGAGAAATGGCCAATCGACCTCTTCTCAAGATTGCTTCCTAGAGTTTACCAGATCATTCAGGAGATCGACCGCAGATTCATCCTTCAGATTCAGGACAAGTTCCCGGGAGATGAGGAGAAGGTTGCTAAGATGTCCATCGTACGCGATGGTCAGGTAAAGATGGCTCACTTAGCTATCGTAGCCGGATATTCTGTAAATGGTGTTGCAAAACTTCATACAGAGATCTTAAAGCACCAGGAATTAAAAGACTTCTACGACATGATGCCGGAGAAGTTCAACAACAAGACCAACGGTATCACACAGAGACGTTTCTTAATGCACGGAAATCAGTTACTGGCTGACTGGGTAACCAAGAAGTTAAAGACAGATGCATGGGCAACAGACTTGACTCTTATGAGCGGTCTTAAGAAATATGCAGACGACGATGCAGCCTTAGCTGAGTTTATGCAGATCAAGTCTAAGAACAAAGAGCGTCTTGCAGCATACATTTTAGAGCACAACGGAATCGAAGTAGATCCAAGATCTATCTTTGACGTACAGGTAAAACGTCTCCACGAGTACAAGAGACAGCTCCTTAACATCCTTCATGTTATGTACCTGTACAACAAGATCAAAGAGCATCCGGAAATCAGCTTCTATCCAAGAACCTTTATCTTTGGTGCAAAGGCAGCTGCCGGATATGTACGTGCAAAACAGACCATCAAGTTAATTAACTCTGTAGCAGATGTGATCAACAACGACCGCAGCATCAACGGTAAGATCAAGGTTGTATTTATCGAGGATTACCGTGTATCTAACGCTGAGTGGATCTTTGCTGCAGCAGATGTCAGCGAGCAGATTTCTACCGCTTCTAAGGAAGCATCAGGAACCGGTAACATGAAGTTTATGTTAAACGGTGCTCCGACACTTGGAACCATGGACGGAGCAAACGTAGAGATCGTAGACGAGGTAGGAGCAGAGAATGCATTTATCTTCGGACTTAGCTCAGACGAGGTTATCAACTTCGAGCAGAATGGTGGATACGATCCGATGGAAATCTACAACAACGATGCAGATGTACGCAGAGTGGTAGACCAGTTAGTAGACGGAACCTACTCAAACGGAGATACAGAGATGTACCGCGATCTTCATGATTCACTTCTGTATTCGGTTGGTGGAAACCGTCCGGACGTATACTTCATCCTCAAGGATTTCCGCTCTTATGCAGATGCTCAGGAGAAGGTAGAGAAGGCATACAGAGACAAGGAAGGCTGGGCTAAGATGGCACTTCTTAACACCGCTTGCAGTGGTAAGTTCTCATCAGACAGAACCATCCGTGAGTATGCAAATGAAATCTGGGATTTAAAGCCAATTAAGGTTACAGTAAAATAAGTTCCTATGAGATAAGAAAAGAGTCGCAGGCTTAAGGGTCTGCGGCTCTTTTGCGATGAACTTACAATGATAAGAATGATGATAATGATGATAAAAATATATGGAAGTAAAAAAGAATTATACCTACATGGTCCGCTGTAAGGATGGAAGTCTCTATACAGGCTGGACCAACAATTTAGAAAAACGCCTCCAGGCCCACAATGAGGGCAGCGGAGCCAAATATACAAAAACCAGGCGGCCGGTGGAGCTTGTCTATTATGAAGAATATGAGTCCAAGACCCAAGCCATGAAAAGGGAATATGAGATTAAGCAATTGCCGAAGAAGAAAAAAGAAGAGCTGCTGACACATTTTCGTGAGAATACTTAAAAAATATATCTAAACATAAAAGTAGGACTGCATTAGAGGTTGTGCAGTCCTGAGGAAAAGTTATGAAAAAGAATTTGTTTTGTTCTTTCGAACAATTATTAGTATAGTGGAAAATTGTGATCAAACGGTGATTAAAATAAGAATTAATTGTTAACAAATAAAAATTTTACATTGCGGTAAGGTAGTAATACATCATGATGAAGTGGCAAAAGCTTCCGGCCATGACAAAGACGTGGAAGAGCTCGTGGCTTCCGAAGTTTTTATACTTGTCATGGAAGACCGGGAACTTCATGGCGTAAATGATGCCGCCTACCGTGTAGATAATTCCTCCTACCAGGAGCCAAACAAAGGCCGCCAGCGGAAGATTGTGGATGATCTGGGGCAGTGCCAGCACACAAACCCAGCCCATTCCGATGTAAATCACGGAAGAAAACCACTTGGGGCAGGTGACCCAGCAGGCCTTTAAAATTAATCCAACCAGAGCAATGCCCCAGACCAGGGCTAAAAGGCGGGCGCCGGTCCTGCCGCCGATGGCGATGGTACATACCGGTGTGTAGGAGCCTGCGATCAGGATAAAGATCATCATATGGTCCACCTTCCTTAGGATCTTGTTGGCTTTCTCTGACACATCAAAGGAATGATAAACTGTGCTGGCCCCGTATAATAAGATCATGCTGAGCATAAATACGCTTAGGCTTACCAGCTTCATAAAGGAAGCCTGGTACATGGCGGCGTGGATCAATAAGGGCGGCATGGCAAAGATGGCTGCCACAAAGGCGATCAGATGAGTAAAAGCACTTCCTGGATCCTTGGGCCGGAAACGAAAAACCGTCACCGGGCTATATGTTTTCGTACAAGTTAAATTTGACATAAACAACACCTCTCTATAATGACATGTAGTAATGAAAACTATGTGTTGCGTATATGATAGTCTGTTTGCAAAAAAAAGTCAAGTTAAGAATTCTCTTAACTTGACTTTTGTGGAATCAAATGTTTACATATTTTGATTTTCTCCAAGGATTTCCCTTGCAACAAAGACACCGCTGGCGGAAGCATGGGACAGGGAGTGGGTTACGCCACTGCCGTCTCCGATAATATAAAGCCCCTTGTGACAGCTTTCCAAGTGCTCGTCTAACTCTACTTCCATATTGTAGAATTTAACTTCCACACCGTAAAGCAGGGTATCATCGTTGGCAGTTCCGGGAGCAATCTTATCCAAGGCGTAGATCATCTCGATAATACCGTCTAAGATTCGCTTTGGAAGAACCAAACTTAAATCTCCGGGAGTTGCGGCTAGGGTCGGATTTACCAGACCTTCCTCGATACGCTTCTGGTTGCTTCGTCTACCACGAACCAGATCGCCGAAACGCTGCACAATAACACCGCCACCTAACATATTAGAGAGACGGGCAATGCTCTCACCGTATCCGTTGCTGTCCTTAAATGGCTCGGAAAAATGTTTGGAAACTAAGAGGGCAAAGTTGGTATTGTCTGTATGCTTTGCCGGATCCTCATAGCTGTGACCATTTACAGTAACGATACCGTTGGTATTCTCATTTACCACAGCACCGTAAGGATTCATACAGAAGGTACGTACATTATCTTCGAATTTCTCGGTGCGGTAAACAATCTTGCTTTCGTATAACTCGTCTGTTAAATGAGAGAAGATTACGGCAGGAAGCTCCACGCGAACACCGATGTCCACACGGTTTGACAGGGTCTTGATCTTCAGATGATCGCAGATGGTCTCCATCCACTTGCTGCCGCTTCGGCCTACAGAAATAATACATTTTGGGCAGTGGTAGCTTTCGGAAGCTGTCTTTACAATAAAGGCCTCGCCGTCTTTTTCTACGTCCTCCACAGGAGTGTCGAAGAAAAAGTCTACCTGGTCTTTTAACTCTGCGTAAATATTTTCAAGAACTACATAGTTAATGTCGGTACCCAAGTGGCGCACAGAAGCATTCAAAAGATTGAGCTTGTTCTGAAGGCAGAGCTTCTTAAAGCTGCTTCCGGCTGTGGAATACATCTTTGTGCCCTCGCCGCCGTAGGCCATATTGATATCGTCTACATAATTCATAAGTTCCAAAGCCTGGTTTTTACCAATGTATTCGTAAAGGGTACCACCGAAGTCGTTGGTGATATTATACTTTCCATCCGAAAAGGCACCGGCTCCGCCAAAACCACTCATAATAGAGCAGCTCTTGCATCCGATACAGGCCTTGATCTTCTTTCCGTCAATCGGGCAGTGGCGCTTGCTAAGTTCGTGGCCGGACTCAAATACAGCAACCTTCAGATTCCCATTTTTCTTTACAAGCTCGTAAGCTGAGAAAATTCCCCCGGGACCTGCACCGATAATAATTACATCATATTGTTTCATTCTAATTCATCACCTCATACAACATCTTATCTGTAAAATGACCGCAAAAAAACACCTAACAATGACGGCAAATGTAAAGAATCAAAATCTCAATCTTACCTGTTGATAGGCGCTTATTACGTAGTTACAATCTTTATTTCTTGCTGTTGGCTCCAAAGAACCGAAACAATATTATCACAACTTGAACTAAGTTGCAATATAAAGTATTATAAAACTGTTCAAAATATACAAAGATACAAAGGGGAAGAAAGCTTATGATCGCAAGCACAGGAAATTCCAAGGTCAAACGCCTGGTCAATCTTATAAAAAAGAAGAAAGCCAGAGATGCAGAAAAGGTATATTTGGTGGAAGGCATCCGAATGTTTCGTGAAGTACCAAGGGAGGACCTTCTAGAAGTCTATGCCTCGGAATCTTTTTATAAGAAGGAAGAGGCAGTGATCCGTGAAGTTTTAGAGGGAGCTTCTGTCCGGGAGGAATTACTTACAGATAGCGTATATGCTTACGTGTCAGATACTAAGACACCTCAGGGGATCTTATGTATTGTCAAACAAAAAGAATATAAGCTTGGGGACCTTCTTGGAGAAAAGAAGCACTTAATGGTCTTAGAACACCTGCAAGATCCGGGAAATTTGGGAACCATTTTTCGGACAGCGGAGGCTGCAGGTGTCACAGGAATTCTTATGGATAAGGGCTGCGTGGATATTTACAATCCAAAAACCATTCGGTCCACCATGGGGGCCATCTACCGGGTGCCTTTTCTATATACAGAAGACCTGCATGCAAGCATGAAAAACCTTCAGGACCAAGGAATAAAAATCTATGCCGCCCATTTGGAGGACAGCCTGGATTATGATGTGCCGGATTATACGGGGCCGACTGCATTTTTAATAGGAAATGAAGGAAATGGACTGACCAGGGAGACGGCTGATTTGGCCGATCAATATATTAAGATTCCCATGCAGGGGCAGGTGGAGTCTTTGAATGCGGCCGTGGCGGCCACGGTCTTAATGTTTGAGGCGGCGAGACAGCGGCGAAAAGTATAGGAAAAACTCAGGGCTTGTCTGCCTTGTATTTTCTCGGGAAATATAATGCCAGATAGGGAAAAATGTGGTAAGGTAACAAATGCAGTATGACAGCAAATACGAATTCTTATAGATCGTGTTGTGTTTAAAAGGGACGGACTATGAAAGCAGAGATTTTGCGTTTATTAAAAGAAAGTGACGGATACATTTCCGGCCAGCAGTTATGTGAGCAGTTTCAGGTGTCACGCACGGCGGTTTGGAAGGTTATCGAGCAGTTGAAAAAAGAAGGCTATAAGATCGAGGCGGTGCGCAACAAGGGCTATCACTTAGTGGAGAGCCTGGATATTTTGTCTAAGGCGGAAATCGAGAGCCAGTTAAAGACAAAATGGGCCGGCCACCCGGTTGTTTACTATGATGAGATTGACTCGACCAACACCAGGGCTAAGGAACTGGGAGATAAGGGAGACTTTAAAAATCATGGGACCCTCTTTGTGGCAGATAGACAGGTGGCAGGCAAGGGAAGAAGAGGCAGGGCCTGGGATTCCCCGTCCGGCAGCAGCATTTCTATGACCATTCTTTTACATCCGGAAATGATGCCCAACAAGGCCTCAGAATTAACCCTGATCATGGCCCTGGCGGTGGAAGAAGGGGTGGAGAAGGTTACAGGATTAAAGCCCGGAATCAAATGGCCCAACGATATCATCCTAAGCGGAAAGAAGATTTGCGGAATCTTGACGGAGATGAGCGCAGAGATTGATTATATTAATTATGTAGTAATCGGAGTGGGGATCAACGTCAACATGGAAGCCTTCCCGGAAGAGATTGAGAAGGTTGCCACGTCCCTAAAAATCGAATCAGGAGCTGAGGTTAAGAGGGCCGATCTTGTGGCGGCCACCATGGAGAGCTTTGAGAAATTCTATGAGATTTTCATGGAGACCCAAGACCTTTCAGGAGTCATGGACCATTACAATGGCCTTCTCCTAAATCGAAATCAAAAAGTCCGCGTCCTGGAGCCCGGACATGAATATGAGGCAATGGCTCTGGGTATCAACTCCTCCGGAGAACTGATTGTTCGCTTAGAAGATGGGGAGGAACGGGAAGTTTATGCCGGAGAAGTTTCAGTGAGAGGTGTATATGGATATGTATAATGATAAAGTGGTGCTGTGCGGCGCCAATTCCTACGAGGAAAAGTATTATTTGAATCCGGATTTTGACCAGCTTCCGGATCGGATCAAGGATGAATTAAAGATTCTCTGTGTGCTCTATGTAAATGATGTAGGAGGAATCTTGACCCTGGTCTTTGAAGAAAACGGAGAACTTTGCTTTGAGGTTACAAGCAAGGACTTTGATCCGACTTTTGATGATATAGGAAGCCATTTAAAAATCAAGGAGATACAGAGGACCAAACAGGACCTCTTGGAATCCTTACAGCTATATTACAAGGTCTTTTTCCTAGGTGAAGATGAACTGGGAGAAGGATTAGTAGAGGAATAATCAGTACAAGAAGAATTAGGATACAAAAAGAGGGAGGATCCTTATGTTACTAGTAATGGATATTGGGAATACCAATATTACCCTGGGTATATTTGACGGAGAAAATTTACATGGAACCTTTCGAATGACAACAAAGGTTACAAGAACTTCGGATGAATATGCAATTACCCTGCGGGAGCTTATAGAACTTCAGGGCGTGGAGGCATCGGACATTGATGCAGTGATCATGGCATCGGTAGTGCCTGAGGTGATGCATTCCTTAGGAAGCGCATTTGTAAAATATTTCCATATAAAACCTATGATTGTTTCTGCCGGAATCAAGACAGGCATCCGCATTGTGACAGAAAATCCAAAGCAAGTGGGAGCTGACCGCATTGTAGATGCAGTAGCAGCCTATACCCTGTATGGGGGACCGGTGATTGTCATCGACTTTGGAACCGCCACCACCTACGACATTGTGGGACCGGAGGGAACCTTTGAGGGGGCAGTGATCGCACCCGGAATCAGAACCTCTGCCCAGTCCCTGTGGAATATGGCAGCCATGCTTCCGGAAGTAGTAATCAAAAAACCGGACAGCATCCTGGCCAAGGAAACCGTGTCCTGTATGCAGGCAGGAATTGTTTTCGGCCAAATCGGACAGGCAGAATATATCGTAAACCGAATCCGAAAAGAATCCGGTTATGAAGATGCAAAGGTTATAGCCACAGGCGGTCTTGGAAATATCATTTCCAAGGAGACAGACTCTATCGACTATTATGATCCCCAGTTAACCTTGAAGGGACTCAAGATCATTTACGATAAAAACGCAAAAAAGAAATAAAGAACATGCGGTAAAAAAATATGAAGATTGGAAATGTTACATTAGACAATCCATACATCCTCGCTCCCATGGCCGGGGTCACAGACCTACCCTTCCGGCTGCTGTGTAAAGAACAGGGAGCGGGGCTTTTATGTATGGAAATGATCAGTGCAAAAGCACTGCAGTATAAAAATAAAAATACCAAGGCTCTTTTATCCATTCATCCGGAAGAGTATCCGGTCTCCTTACAGCTTTTTGGGTCCGATCCCAAGATTGTCAGTGAGCAGGCAAAGGCAATTGAAGAATTACCCTTTCAGATCCTGGATATTAACATGGGCTGTCCGGTGCCCAAAGTCGTTCGAAACGGAGAAGGGTCCGCCCTCATGAAAAATCCAAAGCTGGTCTATGAGCTTGTCTCAGCAACCGTGAAAGCCATCGAAAAACCGGTGACGGTAAAAATCCGAAAGGGATTTGATGACTCTTGTATCAATGCGGTGGAAATCGCCAAGATCATAGAAGAAGCAGGAGCATCCGCGGTGGCAGTCCACGGAAGAACCAGAGAACAATATTATTCCGGAAAGGCCGACTGGGACATTATCCGCCAGGTAAAAGAAGCGGTCCATATTCCGGTCATCGGAAACGGAGACGTAACCTCAGGGGAAAAAGCCATCGCAATCAGGAAAGAAACCGGATGCGACGGAGTCATGATCGGCCGAGGAGCCCAGGGAAATCCATGGATCTTCCGAGAACTCTTAGAATATGAAAGAACAGGAAAATTGGCAGAACGCCCTTCCGTAGAGGTCATCCGAGAAACCATGCTAAGACATGCCCGGCTGCAGATCGAATTTAAGGGCGATTATCTGGGGATCCGAGAGATGCGAAAACACGTCGCCTGGTACACCAAAGGCCTCAAGGGATCCGCAAGACTAAGGGAGGCGATAAACCAGGTAGAATCCTATGAAGAATTGGAAAAACTGCTGAATAATGCGTTGACATAGCCTGAGGGCTTCGGTATAATAATGAAATTGCGAAAGTCTCTTTATTTGCAAGAAGATGTCGCCAAGATCGCCAGGATCTTGGCGATTAACAGTTGTTAAAAAGCTGGGGAACAAGACGGCAAAAGAGCTGTTGAAATGATTTAAAGAAAAGAGACAAGAAAAGAATGAATTAAGATATACAAGCAACAAAAAGCGAGAAGGGAACTGGGATTCATGGAAGCAAAGAAAAAATTATTAACTTATGCAGGTTTGAAGGCTCTCGAGGAAGAATTAGAAGATTTAAAAGTAGTAAAACGTAAAGAGATTGCAGGAAAGATCAAAGAGGCCAGAGAGCAGGGCGACCTTTCAGAGAATGCAGAGTACGATGCAGCAAAAGATGAGCAGAGAGACATCGAAGCACGTATCGAAGAATTAGAAGCAATCTTAAAGAATGCAGAAGTAGTAGTAGAGGACGAAGTAGACTTAGACAAGATCAACATCGGATGTATCGTAAAAGCTTACGATATTACCTTTGAGGAAGAGATTGAGTTTAAGATCGTAGGATCTACAGAGGCTAACAGCTTGGAAGGAAAGATCTCTAACGAGTCACCGGTTGGACAGGCTCTCATCGGAAAGAAAGTAGGAGACAAGATCGAAGTAGAGACTCAGGCCGGAGTAATGGAATACGAAGTATTAGAGATTAGCCGCGCCAACTAATTTGGCAAGAAGATATAAGGAAGCGAGAAAGGAGAGGGTAGCATGGCAGAACAGAAGAAGCCACAGGAGCAGGATGTGAATCAGCTGCGCAAAGTCCGCAGAGACAAGTTAGCTGACCTTCAGGCAAGAGGAAAAGACCCATTTGAAATCACAAAATTTGATCAGACCCACCATTCTGATGAAGTAAAGAGTTTATATGAAGCCCACGAGACAGAGATCATCGGTGATCGTCCACTTCCATCCGTAGAAGGACTTTCCGAGGAAGAGGCAAGAAAGGTAACCAACGAAGATTACAACGAGCGCCGGGAAATTATGGATGCAAGTCCTATTCACGTACAGATTGCAGGACGTATGATGTTCAAGCGTGTTATGGGAAAGGCAAGCTTCTGCAACATTCGTGATCTCAAGGGAAACATTCAGATTTATGTGGCACGCGATGCCATCGGAGAAGAATCTTACGCAGACTTTAAGAAGAGCGACATCGGAGATATTTTTGGAGTAAAAGGATATGCATTCCGCACCAAAACCGGAGAGATTTCCATCCATGCAGAGGAGATGACCCTCCTTTCTAAGTCCCTGCAGATCCTTCCGGAGAAATTCCACGGACTGACAGATACAGACATGCGCTATCGTCAGAGATACGTAGATCTTATTATGAACGAGGAGAGCAAGCAGGTATTTATCAAGCGTTCTCAGATCGTAAAAGAGATCCGTAACTTCCTTTCCGGCCGTGACTTCATGGAAGTAGAGACCCCGATGCTGGTATCCAACGCCGGAGGAGCAGCAGCAAGACCATTCGAAACACACTACAATGCATTGAATGAAGACGTAAAGCTTCGTATTTCTTTGGAGCTTTATTTAAAACGTTTGATCGTTGGAGGCATGGAGCGCGTATACGAGATCGGACGTGTATTTAGAAACGAAGGAGTAGACACCCGTCACAATCCGGAGTTTACACTCATGGAGCTTTATCAGGCATATACAGACTATGAAGGCATGATGGAGTTGACAGAGTCCATGTTCCGTTATCTTGCAGAAAAAGTATGTGGAACAACAACCATTACTTACAACGGAATCGAAATCGATCTTGGAAAACCATTTGCAAGATTAACCATGAACGATGCGATTAAGAAATATGCAGGCATCGATTTCGATGAGGTGGTAGACGACGAGGCAGCTAAGAAGCTGGCAGATGAGCACCACATCGAGTACGAGAAGCACCACAAGAAGGGTGATATCATCAACCTCTTCTTCGAGGAATACTGCGAGAAGGAACTGATCCAGCCAACCTTTATCATGGATCACCCAATCGAGATTTCACCGCTAACAAAGAAGAAACCATCTGACCCAAGCAAGGTAGAGAGATTCGAGCTCTTTATCAATACCTGGGAGATGTGTAATGCCTACTCAGAGCTTAACGACCCAATCGACCAGAGAGAGCGTTTCGCAGCACAGGATGCCAATGCGGCAGCAGGAGATGAGGAAGCAGAACATACAGATGAAGACTTCTTAAATGCCCTGGAGATCGGAATGCCACCGACAGGAGGAATCGGATACGGAATTGACCGTTTGGTAATGCTGCTGACAGATAGTGCGGCGATCAGAGATGTATTGTTGTTCCCGACAATGAAGACATTAGAGAAATAAAAAGCTCAGAAACCCAGTGTTTTAGCGGTTTTTGGGGTGTGAAGCAACAGAAAAACCTACACCAATACACCAATTTTACACCAATTGATGCAGGAAATCGTGCAGACGAGAAAAAATCGCATAATTTGTACATTGAGTGGGCAATTCCAATCGGGGTTGCCCATTTTCTAAAATGAGCGGAAATACAAATCGGAATTTAAGGAGGGAGCAATATGGTAAGCAAAAGATGGAAAACGTTTCAAATCATTCAATTCATAATTTTCTTGTTCGTTAGTGCATTCTTGTTTACAAGAGCAGTAGACGGACATGGAACTGTACAGACCTTAGAAGTAAAGCTGATTAGTTTTGCAGTATGGGGAATTTTTTATCTTGGCATATTAGCGATAGAGTGGTTGATTTACTTTATTGTTCGACGCTCTAAACATTAAATTCCAGTTTGTCAGCTTGCCCTTTGAGAGAGGAGAAATCCTTTTCTCAAAGGGCTTTTTCTATTTATATGGATATTCGCAAACTACAAGATAAAGCCAAAACTTCATATACTCTAAGCACAAGGAGGTTGAGGTTTGGCTATGAATAACAGTTTAGCAGAAGTACATCCGGAGTTAATATCCGAGTGGTCAGAGAAGAATT
>CAVHCX010000032.1:0-34848 GCA_963634745.1 Clostridium sp. CAG:343 | reverse complement strand
GTATTTGACATAGCTATTCCTCCTTCTGAAACTGCAATAATAATAGCACGCTTTCGATCCAAAGTCAATAGCATGCTGTTGAACTTTCGGTGTTGCAGTCAGATGCGCCAACTGATCGGATTTTTCTTAACAAAAAATTGGCGATTGTGTACATAAATATTGAAAACTCAGGCGGGTGGCTTTACTATAAGTTATATAGTAAGGACAAGGAGGAAGCCAAAGAGGAAAAAGAAAGGACCTATGATTTTAGGGGCAAGAAAATTCTCCTTGTGGAGGACAATGAACTAAATCAGGAAATTGCGGTATCCATACTGGAGGATCGAGGATTTGTCGTAGATACGGCAGGTGATGGAAGCCTTGCGATAAAGAAAATAGAGCGTGCAAAGAAGGGGCAGTATGATATAATTTTGATGGATATCCAAATGCCGAATATAGATGGTTATGAAGCTACAAGAAAGATTCGGGCAATGGCTGATCCTGACAAGGCAGGGATTCCGATTATTGCGATGACTGCAAATGCCTTTGATGAGGATAGACAGAAGGCACTGGAAGCAGGAATGAATGGCCATATTGCAAAGCCTATCAATATGGATATCCTTGAAAAGACACTTTCGAATATATGGAGTAAATAAATAAGTTTTGTATTGGGGAAGACGATACAAGCTGATGAAAGGAGGGTGCGGTTTGGAAAAGAAGAATCAAGTGACGGGGAAATTGGATGCGGATGGTCTCTTAAAGAAGCTTGCGCCTGAGTTTTTGGGAGTCTATGTGCTGGACCGTGAGAGGGATGAATTCTGTGACATTATGGGGCCGAATTATTTTCATGAGATCCTTGGGGAAAAAGATGAAAAATATTCGGAAGCAATGCGTAACTACCGGGATCAATTTGTGGCAGAGGACTGCTATGGAATTATTGACCATCTCTTGGACTACGAGGAAATTTACAAAGGGCTAGAGACGGGGAGCCCCCTAGAGTTTTCTTATTATAAGAAAGATGGAAGCTTTGTAAGTTTGCAGATCAAGCCCTATTCTGCTGAGGCTGATGATAAAGACCTCTCCCTCTGGATCTATAGGGAGGAGAGGGGCCCTTCCCGGGGCTGGGCCGAAGAATGTGAGAAGCATAGACAACTCTCGGAGGCTTACCGGGAAGTGGAGGAGTCTAGGAATGAGCTTAGAAAGGCTGCCTATATTTCAGAACTTCAGCATGAGATTATCACAGCCATCGGAAAGATCTATCAATACATCTCCAGAATTGATATCAAGGCGGATTATTATGAAGAAATCACAGGCCTAGAAGAGTTCCATACACCGGAAGGAAATAGGACAGGGCGGCCGTCAGATAATGCTAAGCTGATGTGTGAGAAGCGAGTGGCTAAGGAATACCAAGAGGAGTTTTTAAACTTTACAGATATGACCACGATTACGGACCGCATCGGCGAGGGGGAGACTATAGAGTATGAATATCAATTGAAAGACGGAAGCTGGAGCAGGATGTGTTTTGTTGTCAAAAAAAGAGACGAAGCAGGCCGTGCAACCCATCTTCTGTGCATCGTCAGAGAGATCAGTAAACTGAAAAAAAGAGAACAAGATCTGAGGTTAAATGCGGAAAAGGCCAGACTGGAAGCCGCGGAAAAGAGCCGCTTTTTATCTAATATGAGTCATGACATCCGCACACCTATGAATGGAATCCTTGGTATGATCGATAGGGCAGAGCATGAACCGGACAATCCTAAAATACAAAAATATTGTTGGAATAAGGTGAAAGCGACTTCGAAATACTTGTTGTCATTAGTCAATGATGTACTTGACATGAATAAGCTGGAAACAGATGAAGAAGACCTTCCTTTTATAAATTTCGATATCGCCTATATGCTAAAAGACGGGATGGAGGCATCGGAGAGGAAGGCGGCCGAGAAACATATAGAATATGTGCCCCTTTGGGATAAGATTTCTTATGAACACCAATATCTGATTGGGAACCCTATTTATACCAACCGAATTTTGGAGCTGATTGTGGATAATGCCATAAAGTTTTCGGAATATGGTGGAAGGATCGAACTTTGGATCCGGGAAGAACCAGTCGATGACAAGCATATCATCCTGGAATTTGGATGCAAAGATTATGGGATCGGAATGAGTGAAGACTTTATAGGCCACGCATTTGACATGTTTTCCCAGGAAAATAAGACCAGTAGGACAGAGTATGCGGGAACCGGGCTTGGCCTGGCCCTGGCAAAGAAAATGGCAGACCGTCTCCATGGAACCATTGACATTAAAAGTAAAAAGAATGTCGGAACTACGGTACTTATCAGGATCCCCTTTGAAATCGGGCACGCAGATGAAAAGTGCCAGGCTCAAGATGTTCAAGACATATCTGTTGAGGGCTTGCGGGCCTTGGTGGTCGAGGATAATGAACTGAATATGGAGATCACAAAAGCAATCCTGGAAGGACATAATATGAAGGTGGAAACTGCCAGGGATGGATTGGAAGCGGTAGGAATGTTTCGCTGCTCTCCGAAGGGATATTATGATGTAATCCTTATGGATATTATGATGCCCAATATGAATGGCTGGGATGCAGCCAGAAGTATTCGTCTGATGGACCGGAAGGATGCAGGAAAAATTCCTATTATTGCCATGTCTGCCAATGCATTTGCAGAAGATGTCCTAAGCAGCAGGGGGGCAGGAATGGATTTACATATTGCAAAACCTGTGGACAATAGAAAATTGATCAATGCCATCAAACATTGTCTGGCAGAACATGAGCGTTTTGTAAAATAAAGAAAGAGATTTGAGAGGTAATCGCATGCAGAAAAAAGACTACAGTAAAGTGCCGGTATTTGAAAATGGAATGGCTCAGCCGGTTTTTCCATTTACAGATGGAAAGTCCGGCCCAAATTATGATGCAGGGACATCCCATATCGTAAGATATGCCGTATATGTGGAATCGGATTATGATATGGACGGGGATGGAAAAAGAGACCTTATTAAGGCCGTAGTTCAGGTGCCGAGAAGTGCTGTGGAGGGAAATTATAAGGCGGCCACCCTATTTGAGGCCCGCCCCTACTGTGCAGGAGTTCAGGAGGATGGCTACCGGCACATGAAGGAGGTAGCGGAGAAGGACTATCCTAAATTTGATCTAGCAGGCTTAGACCATAAGGTGCCGGCCAGAGTGCCTGCAGGAGAGATTTCTGCCATGGACCTATCCTTAAAGGCAGACCCTGGGGACTGGTACTATCCGGATAAAGGAAATCATAATAGCATGGTCTATGAGAATCTTGATAATTTTAATTACTACCTGGTGCGGGGCTTTGCAGTTGTGGTAAGTGCAGGCTTTGGGGCCCTTGGCTCGGATGGATTTAACTATGTGGGTTCCGACTATGAAAGGGATGCTTTTAAGTCTGTGGTAGAGTGGCTCCACGGAGACCGCCCCGCTTATGCAGACCGGGAGGGGACCATTCAGACCAGGGCGGATTGGTCCAATGGAAATGTAGCAATGACCGGAAGATCCTATGCAGGTACCATGCCCTTTGCGGTAGCCACCACAGGAGTAGAAGGCTTAAAGACCATCGTTCCCGTGGCCGGAATTGCAGACTGGTATAGTCAGCAGAATATGCAGGGAGCACAGCGCTACTGGCCAAAAGAGATGTTAAATAGCTTTCTTGCCTACTATTGTTCCAGCCGCTACAATGACGAGACCCTGTCCGAGGAGGAACTGGAGAATATAGGATCCTTTCACCGTGAAATGGCACTAGAGCAATTAAAATGTGGCTTTGATTATGATAAAGATTTCTGGGGAATGGGAAATTATCGATTGAAGGCAGATCAGATTAGGTCTAGCGCCTTGATTGTCCATGGCTTAAATGATGAAAATGTATCGACCAAACAATTCGAAATGATGTATGAGTCTTTTAAGCAGGCCAATCAAAATGTCAAATTGATCTTGCATCAGGGACCCCATATTACCCCCACGATGCCTAACAAGGGATATGGAATCTTGATTGATGGTAAATTCTATGATGATATTGTAAATGAATGGATTTCTCATTATCTCTATGGTATAGAAAATGGAGCGGAAAACAGACCGGGCCTTCTGGTACAGACAAACTATGACCAAAATAAGTGGGAAAGCTTTGCTTCCTGGGAGACGGGCCATGAGATGATACTTTCCTGTCAGGCAGAGGGGACCAGGGTCATTGACACAGACTGGGAAGAGGCTGGCATAAGTGCGGAAAATTTTGACCAGGTGATGGGACAAAAGTCTACCAATATGGGGATTCGCTATGTGACGGATGCCTTTGAAGAAGCTGTAACCATCCAGGGAACGGTTTGCGTAAATCTAAAAGGAGCCTTGAAGCAGGGAAATATAGAAGAGGATTTTTGTCCGGAAAATAGAAATGATGCAGACAGTCTTACTATGAAACTGGGAAATTCTAAAGTTTCCGGGAAAATGGATGATGTAAAAGTTAGCCTGCTTCTTTGCGATATTTGCCAGGATGACTTTGACTCTATTCAAACCGTAGATCCGGAGAGAAACCTGATCCCGGTAGAGACGGTAAAAGAAGGGGGAGTCATAAACGGAGGAGACCTCCCGGCCTTTGATGAGGCTCGTTTTAAGACGGTTCATAAGAACTACTGCGTGATTACAAGAGCCTATGCAGATTTTTGTAATCCTGATGCGGGATATGAACCGGAGACCGCAGATCAGGCCATCACTCTCAGAGAGGGCCAGTATCATGATTATCATATTTATATGAATGCCACCAGATATACAGTGAAACCGGGCCACCGACTTGCTCTGGTGATCGCAACCGAAGATCCGGTAAACTGCCTGATCCATAAGACTTATGCCATCGAGATAGAAAATAATTCTGTGACAGCAAGACTTCTCGTGACAAAGGAAGCACAGGATCAGATCCTGTCCCTTAGCTAAAAAGGGGATTTTTAAAAATAAATTTATAATAGCAGAAATGAAAATAGCAAAGCTGCATAAAAATCTTTAAGAATATCTTAAAAATTTAATACTTCATCTAAAAATATTCTATGTTTCTTGAAAACCTTGTGCATTATAATCAAAACAGCTGGTAAACGAATACCAAAAAACGAAAAAATGCACAATGGGAGGAAAGAAAATGAAAAAAAGAAAAGTAATGGCAACCTTGCTGGCAGCAACACTTGCACTGACATTGGCAGGATGTGGCGGATCTGGTTCAGGATCAAGCTCATCAGATTCCACAGCAAGCAGCGGAAGTTCTTCAGAGAATGCTTCAAAACCTATTTGCTGGTTCAACCGTCAGCCATCCAACAGTTCTACAGGAGAGCTGGACATGGATGCCTTATCCTTTAATGATGACACCTACTATGTAGGATTCGATGCAAATCAGGGTGCTGAGTTACAGGGACAGATGGTCATGGACTACATCGAAGAGCACATTGATAGCATCGATCGAAATGGGGACGGAATCATCGGATATGTATTAGCCATCGGTGATGTTGGACATAATGATTCTATTGCACGTACAAGAGGTGTTCGTAGCGCACTGGGAACCGGCGTTGAGAAGGACGGAAATGTTGATGCAGAAGCAGCCGGAACCAACAGTGACGGAAAGGCAACCGTTGTTCAGGATTCAGAGGTTGAGATCGGCGGAAAGACATATATCATCCGTGAGTTAGCTTCTCAGGAGATGAAAAACTCCGCAGGTGCTACCTGGGATGCAGCAACAGCAGGTAATGCCATCGGAACATGGTCAGCAGACTTTGGAGACGACATTGATGTAGTTGTTTCTAATAACGATGGTATGGGAATGTCAATGTTCAACGCTTGGTCAAAGGCTGAGAAAGTTCCTACCTTTGGATATGATGCCAACAGTGATGCAGTTGCAGCGATCGCAGAAGGATACGGCGGAACAATTTCACAGCATGCAGACGTTCAGGCTTACTTAACACTGAGAGTCATTCGTAATGCTTTGGACGGCGTAGATATCGATACAGGTATCGGTACAGCAGATGAGGCCGGAAACCAGTTAGTAGAAGGCGAAGATTACAGATACAGCGAAGAGGAGAGATCTTACTATGCATTGAACCTTGCTGTAACAGCTGACAACTATGAAGACTTTACTGATTCTACAGTAACTTACGAAGCAGTATCTAACCAGTTAGATGAAAGCAGCAGTGCAACAAAGAAGGTATGGCTTGATATTTACAATGCTTCCGACAACTTCTTAAGCTCAACCTATCAGCCACTTCTTGAGAAATATGATGACCTTCTTAACTTAGATGTTGATTATATCGGTGGAGACGGACAGACAGAGTCTAACATTACAAACCGTCTTGGAAATCCAAGCGAGTATGATGCATTTGCAATCAACATGGTTAAGACAGATAATGCATCTGCATATACTTCACTTCTTTCTCAATAAGATGCCGGTAACCGAAGGTTACAGATATGGAAAGATAGCAATTAGGTAGTACAGAAGGGTATCAGATTTGATACCCTTCTTTCGATAAGAAAAGGAAGATGAAGGCTATGGCAGAGGATAAGAATAAGTATATCTTATCGATTGATGGCATGAGCAAATCATTCGGCAGGAACAAGGTCCTAAAGCACATTAGTATGAATGTCAAACCCGGATCTATTATGGGACTTATGGGTGAAAACGGTGCCGGAAAATCGACAATGATGAAATGTCTCTTTGGAACCTATCAAAAGGATGAGGGGACCATCATATTAGACGGAAGAGAAGTAAATTTCTCCGGACCAAAGGATGCATTGGAAAATGGAGTGGCAATGGTTCACCAGGAATTGAACCAGTGCCTGGAGCGAAGCGTTGTAGATAATCTTTTCCTGGGCCGCTATCCAAGGAACTCTTTTGGAGTAGTTGACGAGAAAAGAATGAAAAAAGAAACGGCCCAGCTTTTTAGAAAGCTGGGACTTACTGTCAGCCTGACACAGCCAATGAAGAAAATGTCTGTATCACAAAGGCAGATGTGCGAGATTGCGAAGGCAATTTCTTATAATTCGAAAGTAATTGTATTGGACGAGCCTACCTCTTCTCTGACAGCTCCTGAGGTTGAGAAGCTATTCAAGATGATGAGGCAATTAAAGGCACAAGGGATCGCCCTGATTTACATTTCTCATAAAATGGACGAGATTTTCGAAATCTGTGATGAGATTTCTGTATTAAGAGACGGAAGCCTGGTTATGACCAAGGACCGGGAGGATACCAACATGAATGAGCTGATCTCAGCCATGGTTGGAAGATCTTTGGATAACCGTTTCCCGCCGGTGGATAACAAGCCGGGCGAAACTATTTTCTCGGTACAGAATCTTTCCACCAAGTATGCGCCAAAGTTACATAATATTTCCTTTGATGTAAAAAAAGGTGAGATTTTTGGCCTGTATGGTCTGGTAGGTGCCGGACGTACAGAACTTTTGGAGACGATTTTCGGAATTCGAACCAGGGCAGAGGGAAATACAGTCTATCAAGGAAAACTTATGAATTTTACTTCTCCCAAGGATGCCATGGATCATGGATTTGCGCTGATTACAGAGGAGAGAAAAGCCAACGGCTTGTTTATGAAGGGGGATATTACTTTTAATACCACCATTGCCAATATGAAGCATTACAAGAATGGACCGGTATTATCCCACGATCAGATGGTTAGAGCCACCTCTGAGGAAATCAAGATTATGCATACCAAATGCATGGGACCGGATGATATGATTACCAGTCTTTCCGGAGGAAACCAGCAGAAGGTTATCTTCGGCAGATGGTTGGAGCGCTCACCCAGTGTATTTATGATGGATGACCCTACAAGAGGTATCGATGTAGGTGCGAAATATGAAATTTACGAGCTGATTATCAATATGGCAAAAGAGGGAAAGACGATCATCGTAGTTTCTTCTGAGATGCCGGAAATTCTTGGTATTACCAACCGGATCGGAGTTATGTCCAACGGACATTTGGCTGGTATTGTCAATACAAAGGAGACAAACCAGGAAGAATTATTGAGACTCAGTGCCATGTATCTATAAGAGGAAGGAGCGTACAACTATGGCAGAAACAGGCTTTATTATTTCGGCTGAAGAGGAAGCAAAGCTCTTAAAACCGATTGATGATTATGTTGGAAATATTCAGAGCCAGATTGATGCACTGCGAAAAGATGGTTCTGATAAAGTAGTTAGTTTAAAAAATCGCATTGCCATTACAAAAGAAGATAAAAATTTATCCAAGGCAGAGCAGGAAAAAATAATTGAAGAGTGCAAGAAGGAATTAGCAAAGGCAAAAACCATTGAGGAATCCAATAAGGCACAGATTTCCAAATTAATTGCAGATGCGGAAGGATATTTGGATAAGAATTACGATGCAGAGTATTATAATATTGTAGCCAAGAGCTGCCAGTCTGCCAAGGAAGCAGAGGAAGCAGAATATAAAAAGATTAAGGCTAAGATCGAGGCAGACCAAAGAAGTACCCTATCTAAAATTCAAGATCCGGATGAGTTAAAGGCAGAGAAGCTTTCTTTCAAGAATAAATTCTTTGATGCCCAGATGACCCACGAGTCCAGATTACAGGAGATCAAGGACAAGCGACATGATGCTTATATGCACAGATACCACCTGATTGACCTCCTTAGGATGTCCAATTTTACCTTTATGCAGAAGCGTAAGCAGGCCTTTGAAAATTACAAGTATAGCTTTAATACGGCCCAGTTTTTGTATAAGAACGGACTTTATATTGTTATCCTATTAATTTTCGTTATTCTTTGTGCGGTTACACCGGTACTTAAGAATACCCAGCTTTTGACAGTAAGAAATATTTTAAATATCCTGCAGCAGGCCTCACCTAGAATGTTCTTAGCCTTAGGTGTTGCAGGCCTCATCCTCCTTACAGGTACCGACCTTTCTGTAGGACGTATGGTTGGTATGGGTATGGTAACTGCTACTATTATCATGCACAATGGTGTGAATACCGGTGGTGTCTTTGGCCATATCTTTGACTTCACAGGTATGCCGGTAGTGGCAAGAGCCCTGTTTGCATTGGGAGTTTGTGTAATCTTAACAACCCTCTTTGCCTGCATCGCCGGATTTTTCATGGCTAGATTTAAAATGCATCCATTTGTATCTACCATGGCCAACATGTTAATTATTTTTGGTTTGGTAACTTATGCAACCAAGGGTGTTTCCTTCGGAGCCATTGATCCATCCATTCCAAATATTTTTATTCCGAATGTAGGAGGCTTCCCAACTATTATTCTTTGGGCAGTGGCAGCTATTATTGTTGTTTGGTTTATCTGGAATAAAACAACCTTTGGTAAGAACCTCTACGCTGTAGGTGGAAATCCGGAGGCGGCAGCAGTTTCAGGTATCTCCGTATTTGCGGTAACCATCGGAGCCTTTGTGCTGGCAGGTATCCTCTATGGATTCGGAGCTTGGCTTGAGTGTAACCGAATGGTAGGATCCGGTAGTGCAGCCTATGGACAAGGATGGGATATGGACGCCATTGCTGCTTGTGTAGTAGGTGGTGTATCCTTTACCGGTGGTATCGGAAAAATTTCAGGTGTTGTAACCGGTGTACTTATCTTTACATCCTTAACCTACGCCCTGACCATTCTTGGTATCGACACAAACCTTCAGTTTGTATTTGAAGGTATTATCATTCTTGCAGCTGTAACTTTGGACTGCTTGAAATATGTACAGAAAAAATAAGTAAATGAATCAAGAGCCGCCTGTTCATCTTTTTTTGGATGGAAGACGGCTTTTGTGGCATGAAGGACCCTGATTTTGCTATAATAGATTTAGGCATTTTAAGGAGTTCCTTGTAGAGGGGAAAAAGGAAAATTATGGAAGAGTATAAGGTGCTTTTGGTGGATGATGAGCCTCAGGCGATCGATGCCATGGAAGGGAAGATTCGCTGGAAGGATTTACATTTTCAGCTGGTGGGAAGTGCCACCAATGGAGTCAAGGCCTTAGAGCTGGTGGAAAAATTACAGCCGGATGTGGTGCTGACAGATATAAGAATGCCCTATATGGACGGACTGGAGCTTACAAGAAGGCTGAATCAGGAATATTCAAACATTCGCATTATGCTGTGCACCGGTTTTGATGAATTTGAATATGCAAAAGAAGCGGTCCATTTAGATGTGCAGGAATATATATTAAAGCCGATTAATGCAGCGGAACTATCGGAAAGTCTTCTTAGGCTTAAGGATAGCTTGGACCATGAGCGGCAGGAAAAATTAAATATAAGAAAGCTAGAGAATTATTTTAAAGATTCCCTCCCGGCCCTTCGGTCCAATTTTTTTGTATCCTTGATAGAAGGCCGGGTAGAATGGGAGGACTACAAGCGGTTCTTATCTTCCTATGAAATTACTATGAATGGCCCCCTGTTTTGCTGCCTGGTCTTTCATACCTCCTCCCACCATATACCGGAGGGGATGGAGCCTATGCTTTTATCCTTGTCTGTGGAGCGGGAGATTAAGAGACGGATTAAGGAGGAGGGAAGGGAAAACAGTTGTCAGGAATTTATTTATCTTGGAAATACAGTGGTGATTGTGGAGCTTGATTCGGAGGAAAAAGTGGCTCAGGCTACAGATGCATGCGACCGCTTCTGCAGGTGGGCCTATCGGGTGATGAAAGCTGTGGTGACCGCCGGGGTAGGCCGTCCCTGTGACAGCCTTTTTGAGATCCACACTTCCTATGAGGGGGCCAGGGAGGCGGTCTCCTACCGGGTCTTATATGGAACCCGGCGGGCCATCAATATCGGCGAGGTTGTTCCCAAGGAAGGCAATCGGTCTTTCCCTTCAGAAGAAAGCAGAATGAAGGATCTGTACCGAAGTATTCAGCTGGGAGATGAGAAAGAAATCAAAGAGGCTGCTCGCAAAGAGATCGAGAAGATGCGGAAGAATGCAGGGTCTATCAATCAGTACAATATGGCTGCCTTAGAAATCGTAAATGCCTTCTACCGATTCTGTGAGAATAACTCTTTGGATTTTAATGAGATTATCGGTGATTCCAAAAATATTTATAAGAAGGTGCCGGAGATGGATGAAGGAGCTTTTACCGATTGGGTGACGGCTGCTTCTTTGGTCATCAGCCATCAGCTCAGCAATGCCAGGGATTCTTCCTCTAAGAGGTTGGTGACAGACGCCAAAAAGCTTGTCAAGGACTATTATATGGACAGTGACATTTCCCTGGATATGGTTTGTTCCAAATTAGGGGTCTCCAATTCCTATTTCTCTTCGGTTTTTAAGAAGGAAACCGGCCAGGCCTTTATTTCTTATCTGACAGATTATCGGATGGAGGTGGCGGAAAAACTCCTCTTTTATACCCAGGAGAAGAGCTATGCCATTGCGGAGAAGGTTGGCTACCAGGATGCCAATTACTTTGGCTATGTCTTTAAGAAAAAATATGGAGTTTCTCCCTCTAAATATCGGGCGGAAAAATTGAAAAAATAAGAGGGAGCGTTTAGAAATTGAAATTCATAAAAAAAGATCTTCGAGATTTTATGAAAATTAATATTCAGACCATGCTGATGACAGTCCTGATGCTGGTAACCTTGGTGGTTATTATGGTCATGGGATTTTTGCTCTACCATCGCTTTAAGCTGACCTTGGATGAGACAAGAGTGTCGGATACCCAAGCTAGGGTAGAAAGTACCGTGGACCGCTTGAATTCAGACCTTACGGATATTCGTCAAGTCGTGAATGCGGCAAACTATAATATCATTCAGGAAAATGATATTTCCAGTCAGGAATTTACTGATCAGATGAGTCTCCTCTATGAGGTTAATTCAAATCAGATTCAAAGCTTGGCCCTCTACGGGTCCGATGGGAAGCTGCTTTTGTCAGAACCTGTGGCTATGGAGAAAGAAGGGACAGAGGTCTCAGAGCAAGACTGGTTTCTTTCGGCCAAAAAGGATATTGAAAATATTCAGATTTCTATGCCCCATATCCAGAATCTCTTCTTTGACGGGACCTATCGCTATCAGCGGGTCATCTCCTTTAGCACTGCGGTGGACATAAATGATGGAAAGCAGCCGGGCTTAGGGGTCTTGCTTATTGACTTTAAGTATTCTGCCATTCAAGATGCCTTAGATAGCATCAATGATTCTTCCGATGGCATCTACTATTATCTCTGTAACCGAGAGGGAGAGATCATCTATCATCCTAAGGAGACCCAGATGAACTGGGGGCTATTTGAAGAAGAGAGTCTTAACTTATCCGGCTTAGAAGACGGAGTCTATGAAGAAAACTTGGACGGAGGAGAGGCCCAGGTGGTCATTGGAAGTCTTTCCTATACCGGCTGGAAGTTGGTGGGGGTCATTCCACGGACCCTTAGAGACAATAGTATTAACAGCTTTCGGTCATATATTCTTGCAACGATCCTGGTCCTTCTTATGATGTTGATCCAGGCCAACCGGGTGATCTCGGGGAAAATCTCAGAGCCCATTCAAGAGTTGGAGCGGTCTGTGAAAGCCTATGAGGCAGGGGGAAAACCGGATATTTATGTCGGTGGCTCTTCGGAAATCAGACATTTGGGTCTTTCGGTGCAAAGGTCCTATGAGAAGATTGAGGCTCTTATGGATGAAATCATAGAGCAGCAGACGAAACGGAGAAAAAGTGAACTTGCAGCCTTACAAAGTCAGATCAATCCTCATTTTCTTTACAATACCTTAGAGTCCATTACCTGGATGGTGGAAGCTAAGAAAAATGATGAGGCAGTCATGATGATTTCGGAACTTGGCAAACTCCTTAGAGTCAGCCTCTCGAAGGGAAAGACTATCATTCCTATCTCCGATGAATTTCAACATAGTAAAAGCTATATGAAGATCCAGAGCGTCCGTTATAAGAACCGATTCGCGGTAGAATTTTTGATGGACGAAGAAATAAAAGACTACTCAATCGTAAAGCTGGTCATCCAGCCTCTTTTGGAAAATGCTATTTATTACGGAGTTGGAAATATGGATGAGGATGACGGGGGAAAGATTATCATCCGGGGAGAGAAAAAGGATCAGGACATTTACATTTCTGTGGAAGACAATGGCCTGGGAATGCGAGAGGAGATATTGGAAAACATCCTGACCAAGAATGAAAGGGTGCCAAAACATGGGTCCGGGGTCGGAATTATTAATGTCCATTCCAGGATTCAACTGATTTATGGTAAGGAATATGGCTTGGAAGTTTACAGTGAGCCGGACGAAGGGACTAAGGTAGTGATCCACATCCCGGCCATCCCTTATAGCGAGGAGAATGTGGAAAAACTGGAGACACAAAAGTACGGACGGGGGATAAAAGATCATGAAGAAAATTAGGTGGCCCTTTCTTGTGGCGGAAATGATCTTGCTTATTTTGTTGATCATTTGTGTCGGTAGAATTTTTAATCAGAACATTCCCCAAAAAAGAGTGGCGGTCATCCTGCCGGATTCCGGAGATGCGGGATGGGACTTAGTCGTTACGGGCATGAAGCAGGCGGCAGAAGAGGAAGATATTCATCTGATTATCTGCAATACCGATGAATTTGAAAATGCAGACGCCCAGGAAGAAACTATAAAGGAACAGCTGAATAATAATATTGATGGATTTATCCTACGACCGGCCCCGGGAAGCGATACGAAGGAAATGCTGCAGGAAAAACTGGGATCCGTTCCCCTCATGCTGGTGACAGAAGGCCTCTATGGGGAAGATACAGAAGAAACATTCACCTATCCTGTCATAGGGCCGGATGATTATCAGCTGGGTTACACTCTTGGGCAGCAGATAGAAGATAAGAATCTTAAGGTGGGCCTGGTAGCCGGCTGGCAGGAGGATGCGTCCACAGTTTCTGTAATCGAGGGCCTTAAAGCGGCCTTGAAGGAAAAGAAAGGGGAAATTTCCTGGATTGCCTATAAGAAAAAGGGAGCAGATGTGCTGGAACAGATTGGCAGCAAATCCGCTGTGGATGCCTTGTTTGTTCTGGACCCTGCTTGTCTGGAGGAGATTGGACAGCAAGCGACGGACGGATCTTATAAGGACGCCTTGGTTTATGGGATCGGAACAGGAGAAAAGGCCATTGCCTTTTTAGATAGCGGAAATATTCGGGGATTAATCCTTTATGACGGTTATGAAATCGGCTATAAGAGCGTGGAGGAGATGGCTAAAAAACTAAAGACCTTCTCCTATGAGATGACAAGCTATGAGACAGGGGTAAAGCTAGTAGACAGGGAGCGTATATTTTCAGATGAAGAGATGGAAAAGTTTTTATATTACAGCAAGTAATTGGAAAAAAATTCTAGGCCTCTCTCTGGTCTTGCCACTTTTAGTAAGTACAGGATGTGGAAGGAAGGAGACTTCTCATACAGGAATCCTCCGTGTGGGAATCGTGACTTACAGCCAGGATGATCCCAACATCAATGCCCTTACAGACAATCTAAAGGAAGACCTGAAGAAAAAGGAAAGCGATGAGCTGAATGTGATCGTATCCGTAAAATCCGGCGGAGATGACCAGGAGGACCAGGACCAGGTGGTGGAGGAAATGATTGATGCAGGCTGTGATATCCTGTGTGTCAATCTTGTAGACCGAACGGCTCCCTCCAAAATTATTAAGATGGCAAAGGAAAATGAAATTCCTGTACTTTTCTTTAACAGGGAACCGGTAAGAGAGGACCTCTATCAGTGGGATAAGCTATATTATATTGGCTGTGATGCAGAGGAGTCCGGCATTATACAGGGGAAAATGGCGGCGGATTATATCAAGGACCATCCGGAATTGGATCGAAATCAGGACGGTAAGATCCAGTATGTCATGCTGGTAGGAGAGGCAGGCCACCAGGATTCCATTAGCCGTACGGAGGTATCAGTAAAAACCCTTATGGACCAGGGGGTACAGCTAGAAAAGATAAGCAATCAATTTGCCGATTGGAAGAGGGGGCAGGCAGAGAATCGGATCAGCCGCATCATTAGTCAATATGCAGACCAGGTAGAACTTATTTTATCCAACAATGATGAGATGGCCCTGGGGGCTGTGGAAGCCTATGAGAAGGCAGGGATCGATTCATCTAAGTGGCCTGCGATCTTCGGGATTGATGGCCTTTCGGATGCTCTGGCAGGAATCAAGGATGGGACCGTCCAGGGGACGGTTTATCAGGACCGGGAGGACTTAGCCAGGCAGATGGCAAAAATGACCCTGCTTCTTTATCAAGAAAAATCCTTGGATGAGATGAAACTTGAGGACGGGAAATATTATACTGCCAAGTACCGGAGAGTGGCTGCAGATAATGTGGACAGCTTTGTGGGAAGATAAGGCTAGGGACCTATTAGATTTTAGATAAAAGCAAGTAGATAGGAGTAAGCAGAGAATGGAAGAAGGCTGGCTGGAAGCGTTTTACAGGGAGACCGATGCCAATAAAAGGCTTGAATTATTAAAAGAACATGAGGATGAAGGGAATCCTTCCGACAATGAATTCCGCAGGAAAATTTGGATCGCACGCTATGGAAAAAGAAGGCCTTCGAAGGATGCCTTTGTGGGAGCTTTAATGGAACTAAAATACCTGGCGGAGGGAAGCGGCTTAGATCCCGGAGGGAAGAAAAAACGCCAGGGGGCAAAAATTCTCTTGGATTTAGGCCTGGCGCATGCAGAAGAATTAGAAGAGGAGAAGCGAGAAATCTTAGAAGCCGAGCTTATGAATGTATTCCTGCGATTTATAGAAGTGAGCCGCCAGGGAAGAGGATTTACCTCCATGGTATTCGGGATGGGACAGCTTTCTTCGGAGGGCATAGCAAAGAAAATTGCAGATCAAATCAGTGTCATAGTCTATGAAGCACCCCGCCTCTTGCACATGGATAAAGAGTATGCCTTGCTTAGGGAGGCAGCCCTAAAAGCATACCGAAAAGAATATCCAAATAGGGAACATTTTTTGAGGAAAATGTGATATGATACCAAAGGATGAAAAGCAGAAAAATTACTAGACAGTAATTTGAAAAAGATATAAGGAAAAACGGAGGAAACGAAAGATGAAAAAATGGAATGAGCTGTATCAGATGGTGGAAAAACAGGAACTGAAGGCGGCATTTTTAAAGGCCGGTTATCAGGATCCGGAGGAAGCTACAAAACGTGTGGAACACGTTATGAAAGCATTTAAGGAAACCTTTGATATTCCGGAGGACAGGGAAGTGGCCCTTTGTTCCGCACCGGGACGTACAGAGATCGGAGGAAACCATACCGACCACCAGCACGGCAATGTATTGGCAGCTTCTGTAAATTTGGACTTCCTTTCCTGCGTTGCATTGAATGGAAGCAACCTGGTAAGATTCCAGTCAGAAGGATGGCCGATGACTGTCATTGATATTACAGAGGCTGACCCGAAAGAAGAGGAAAAAGAAACAACAGAATCCTTGGTTCGTGGTGTCTTTGCGGAGCTTAAAAAGGCAGGTTATCCCGTAGCAGGATGCGATATTTATGCCGTATCCAGCGTACTTCCGGGATCCGGACTTTCTTCTTCCGCAGCCTGTGAGATCCTATTAGGAGTTGTGGGAAATCATCTCTTCTGCAAGGATGAGTTGGATGCCGTAACTCTTGCAAAGATTGGTCAGAAGGCAGAGAATATTTACTTCGGAAAACCAAGTGGACTTATGGACCAGACTGCTTCCTCTGTAGGAGAGGCTGTTGCTATAGATTTTAAGGATCCGGAGGCACCGGTGGTTCGCCCGGTGGCAGCAGATCTTAAGGCTATGGGACTTGCTCTTTGCATCGTAGACAGTGGAGCTGACCATGCGGCCCTTACCGGTGAATACGCTGCTATTCCAAGAGATATGTGCAAGGTGGCAGAATACTTTGGAAAGAAAGTTCTAAGAGATGTAGAGGAGGAAGATTTCTTAAATGCATTGCCGGAGGTTCGAAAGGCAGTTGGGGACCAGGCAGTTCTTCGGGCTATGCACTTCTTTGCAGATAACAGATTTGCTGTATTAGAGGCAGATGCCTTAAACCAGGGAAATAAGGAAGAATTCTTAAGAATCATCAGAGAATCCGGCCGTTCTTCCTGGGAACTTTTGCAGAATATTACTCCAAGTGGTGCCGTAGAACACCAGGATATGGCAGTGGCTCTGGCGGTAGCTGAGATTGCATTAAAGGGCAAGGGAGCTTGCCGTGTCCACGGTGGAGGATTTGCAGGAACCTTACAGGCTTTTGTACCTCTTGAGAATGTAGATAGCTTCAAGGCAGACATGGAGAAGATGTTAAAGAAGGGATGCTGCCATGTGCTGAATATAAGACCTGCAGGAGGAATCGTTCTTTCTGAATAAATTTTAGATTAAAATTAAGAAATGGGGGATAAGCTAAAATGAGCAGAAATGCATGGATCACCAGCCTTGTAAACTATGCCTTGGACAAGGGTTTGGTAGAAGAGGAAGAAAAGGCTTGGGCAGTGAATAGTATCTTAAATGTATTGGAGTTAGAATCCTTTGAGTGGGAAGAATCCCCGGAGGCAGAGGGATTAGAATTACATGAAATCCTTTCATGGCTTATGGATGATGCCAATGAAAGAGGCGTCCTAAAAGAAAATTCTATTGCATACAGAGACCTCTTTGATACAAAAATAATGGGAAGCATCACACCGAGACCTTCCCAGGTGCGAAAGAAATTTAAGAATCTTGTGGCAGAATCTTCAAAGAAGGCGACCGACTGGTACTATGAATTCAGTCAGGATACCAACTACATAAGAAGAGACCGTATCGTAAAGGATATGCGGTGGAAGTCCCAGACAGAATACGGCCAGATGGATATTTCCATCAACCTATCAAAACCTGAGAAGGACCCTAAGGCCATTGCGGCAGCAAGAAACCAGGTGGCATCGAATTATCCTAAGTGTATGCTCTGTGAGGAAAATGAGGGATATCCGGGACGCTTAAATTTCCCGGCAAGACAAAATCACAGAATCGTACCGATTTGCATTAACGGAGCCCCTTGGTATTTACAATATTCTCCTTATGTATACTATAACGAGCATTGCATTTGCTTTAATAAAATCCATACCCCGATGAAGATTGACAGGGCTTGCTTTGGCAAATTATTAGACTTTGTGGGACAGTTCCCTCATTATTTCGTAGGATCCAATGCAGATCTTCCGATCGTAGGAGGATCGATCCTGGCCCACGACCATTTCCAGGGAGGCCACTATACCTTCGCTATGGAGAAGGCCCCTGTGGAGACAAAAGTTTCCTTCGGAGGATTTGAGGACGTGGAGGCCGGAATTGTAAAATGGCCCATGTCTGTCATTCGTTTGAAGGCCAAGGATCCCGAGAGACTGGTAGACCTGGCGGATAAGATTTTGGGAAGCTGGAGAGGATATACGGATGCATCTGTAAATATCTTTGCAGAGACAGACGGGGAGCCTCACAATACCATTACCCCGATCGCCAGAAGAAGAGGGGAAGACTATGAGTTAGACCTGGTGCTTCGGAATAACCTGACTACCAAGGAGCACCCGCTGGGCCTTTACCATCCGCACGCAGAGCTTCACCACATTAAGAAGGAAAATATCGGCCTCATCGAGGTTATGGGTCTTGCAATCCTGCCTGGACGTTTAAAGACAGAACTTGCTGCGGTAGCTGAAAAGTTAGCGGCAGGGGAAGATTTAAGGGAAGATCCTCTGACGGCATCCCATGCAGATTGGGGAGAGGAGATCCTTACAAGACATAAGCTTACCAAGGAAAATGCCTGGGAGATTATTCAGGAAGAAGTGGGCTTGGTATTTGCAAAAGTATTGGAGCATGCAGGTGTCTATGCCAGAACCAAAGAAGGAAAGGAAGCCTTCCTTCGCTTTGTAGACCAGGTATAGAATGATCATAGAATAAGTCCGAAAGCTTATAAGAGGGGAGCTGTGATGAAAGATTGCAGCTCCTTTTTTTTATTTCTTTACCGTTTGTGCGAAAAAAATATCCATTTGTGCGAATTTTTTTAAAGGTCTCTTAGCTGTGCTACTATAAGATTAGTGAATATTGAGGGAAAATAGAAAGAGAGGAATCGATTCATGAGTCTTAAATATGAAGCAATCATTAATAAAATGACCTTGGAAGAAAAAGCAAGGATGATGTCCGGTAAGAGCACTTGGGAAACCCAGGATTATGAAAAATATGGGATTCCGTCTATGTTTATGTCAGATGGCCCCCACGGTCTTCGTAAGCAGGCGGGAGCCGGAGACCATTTGGGCATCAACGGTAGTTTGCCGGCCACATGTTTTCCTACCGCAGCTTCTGTAGCTAACAGCTGGGATGAGACTTTAGGAGAAGAGATTGGAGAGGCCTTAGGGGAAGAGGCAGCATGTCTTGGAGTAAATGTAGTATTAGGACCGGGATTAAATATTAAGAGAAGTCCTCTGTGTGGACGAAATTTTGAATATTTCTCAGAGGACCCCTATCATGCAGGCAAGATGGCAGCAGCCTATATCCGCGGAATCCAGAGCAAGGGAGTGGCAGCCTGCCCCAAACATTTTGCGGCAAACAGCCAGGAGCTTCGCCGTATGGCCAATGATTCTGTAGTGGACGAGCGTACCTTTAGAGAAATCTATACCACGGGCTTTGAGATTGCCGTAAAGGAAGGCCATGCCAAATCCATCATGTCTTCCTACAACGAAATCAATGGGGTATATGCCAATGAAAATGCCCACCTTTTGCAGGAAATCCTGGTAGATGAGTGGGGCTTTGATGGATATGTAGTCTCTGACTGGGGCGGAAGTAACGACCATGCCCTGGGCGTAAAGAACGGTAGTCACTTGGAGATGCCCGGAACCGGAGACAGCGGTGTCCATGATATTGTAAAGGCCATCAAAGAAGGAAGCCTTTCTGAGGAGACCTTAGACCAGAGATTGGATGAACTTCTTGCTGTAATCTTTGCTACCCACGATGCGACAGAAAATGCCAAGGGAAAGAATTTTGATATCGAGGGGCACCATGCGCTGGCAAGAAAAGCGGCCGAAGAGAGCATGGTCCTCCTGAAAAATGAGGACCAGATCCTTCCTTTAAAGGCAGGAACAAAGGTTGCCGTTATTGGAGATTTTGCTAAGGTTCCCCGTTATCAGGGAGCAGGATCATCTTTGGTAAATCCTACCAAGGAGGCAGAGAGCATTCTAGGCGTTATTAAAGACTACGATCTAGAGATGGTATCCTACAGTCAGGGCTATGTCCGCAATAAAAAGCCGGACGATCATCTGATTAAAGAAGCAAAGGAAGCTGCAAAAAAGGCAGAGGTAGTTTTAATCTTTGCAGGTTTGGACGAGATCAGTGAGTCTGAGGGCTTAGACCGTACCCATATGGAAATGCCGGCAGGCCAGAGAGCCCTGATCGACGAGGTTTCCACGGTCAGTGACAAGGTAGTTGTGGTACTTTCCGCAGGATCCGCCATTGAGATGCCCTGGTATCCCTATGTAAAGGGAATCCTTCACGGATATCTGGGAGGACAGGCAGGAGCCTCCGCTATGATGAATGTGATCACCGGTAAGGTAAATCCGTCCGGCAGGTTAAACGAGACCTACCCGATGGCCTACAAGGATACCCCTTGTTATGCTTATTATCCGGGAAAAGAAAGAAGCAGTGAATTTAGAGAAGGTCTCTATGTGGGATATCGCTATTATTCTACGATTCAGAAAAAAGTTCGCTTCCCATTTGGCTATGGTTTGAGTTATACTACATTTACATACAGTGATTTAAAGGTATCCGATCAGGGTGTTTGCTTCAAAATCAAAAATACAGGTAAAGTAGCAGGATGTGAGATCCCCCAGCTTTATGTGGGTAAGAAATCCGATAGCATTTTCCGACCGGTTTATGAATTAAAGGGCTTTGCCCGCCTAGAGCTTGCACCTGGAGAGGAAAAAGAAGTAAGCATTTCTTTCGATGATAAAACCTTCCGCTTCTATGATGTAAGAACTGATAGCTGGGAAGTGGAAAGCGGAACTTACGAGATTTATATCGGATCCGATGCCGCAAGTATGAAGCTAAATGGCAGCCTTAAGCTAGAAGGAACGGTCGCAGAGGGCGGATATAGCAAGGACAAGCTTCCGAGCTATTTTTCCGGCAAGGTGACAGATGTTAAGGATCCTGAATTTAGGGAGCTTTACGGAAGAGAGATTCCTGACGGCAGCTGGAGCGGCGAGATCCGAATGAATGATGCGGTCTGCCAGCTCTATTATGGAAAAGGAATTCTTGGTAAGATTTTCTGCGGCGTCCTAAAGCAGATGATCAAGCATTGCGAGAAGACCGGCAAGCCAAACCTGAATGTCTTATTTAACTATAATATGCCTATCCGGGGATATGCAAAGATGACCGGTGGTTTTGTGACAATGGATATGGCCAGGGCCTTGACAGAAATGGCCAACGGACACCGGATTACAGGAACCGCCCACCTTATTAAGGCAGCCATTAAGAGAGATTAAGAAAAATTAAGGACAAGTAAATGATTAAGATTGCAATAGTAGAAGATGAAGTCATGTACGGGGAACAACTTCGGACCTATCTTGAGCAATATGAAAAGGAGGAGGGTGAGACTTTTGATATCACCCTCTACACCGATGGAGACCAGATCGTTCATAAATACAAATCCGATTTTGACATTATTTTGATGGATGTGGAAATGAAATTTATGGACGGTATGTCTGCAGCGGAGGAGATCCGGAAGATTGACTCGGAAGTTGTAATTATATTTATAACAAATATGGCCCAGTATGCCATAAGAGGATACGCGGTAGATGCACTGGATTATGTGCTCAAACCCGTATCCTATTTTGCGTTTTCGCAGAGGCTCAAAAGAGCCATTGAACGCATGCACAAAAGAGAGTCTAAATGTATTATGGTAAATATTAAGGGAGGAACGGTCCGGGTAAATATCGCCAATATTTTTTATGTGGACAGCCAGGGCCATACCCTGATCCTCCATACCATCCTGGGAAATTATGCCACCACCGGAACCATGAAGGAGATGGAAGAAAAGCTATCCGGCATGAATTTTTGCAGGGGAAATAAGGGTTATCTTATTAACCTTCAGCATGTGGACGGAATCCAGGACGGATGTGCCATTGTCAGGGGAGAAAAGTTAGTCTTAAGCCGTGCCAGAAAGAAGGAATTTATGGAGGCTCTTACGGAATACTGGGGGGAGGCGGTGAAGTAACATGACCGATACAGTAGGACAGATTGTTCCGGATATTCCAAGATTTTATACGGCCCTTGCAGAGTGGATCGCCTGTATCTTATTTTTGCTGCCCATGAAAAAGAAATATAGTATAAAGAAGACAGGGCTGATGGCAGGAATTTTCCTGCTAATTCAGAGTGTTTTTTTGGTAGGGACCGACGATGTTCCACTTTATCTCTGGCTCCCCTGCATGGTAATGGCAGTGGCTATGATGATGGGCTTTCTCTACCTTACCTGTGAAATAGAAGTTTCCGATGTGGCCTATTTTGGAATGATCGCCTTTGCCCTGGCAGAATTTATGGCAGCTGCGGAATGGCAGCTTGTGGGCTGGGTGTGGAAGGGGGACCTCCCGGATGTATTGGTTCGGGGAGTCCTGCTGGTCCTGGTATATGGGGGGATTGCTTTTAGCTTTTACCATCTGGTTCATGTCCACCTCCCCTCCGACGGGAGACTGGCGGTAACCAAGAAGGAGTTTTTCTCCGGTGTGATCATAGCCATCGCGGTATTTGCGGTAAGTAATATTGGCTTTATCAGTGATACCGGTGTGGAGGTGGGATATTTTTCTTATCCCTTGGGCTTTATCCGAATGTTAGTGGATGCCGGAGGCCTGGCTATTTTATATGCTCATTTGATGCAATGCTCGGAATTTCGTGTCCGCCAGGAATTGGAGGCGGTGCAAAGTGTTTTGCAAAATCAGTATGTGCAATATAAGCAATCCAGAGAAAGTATTGACCTTATTAATTACAAGTATCATGATTTAAAACACCAGATTGCCTACCTTCGCAGTGAGAGGGATTCTGCGAAAAGGGAAGCCTATCTAGACCGTATGGAGGAAGAAATCAAGCAGTATGAGGCCCAGAATAAGACGGGAAATGCAGTCTTGGATACGGTCCTAACCTCCAAAAGCCTCTATTGTGCTAAGCATGATATTACCTTTACCTGTGTGGCGGACGGAACTCTCTTAGAATTTATGGATGTCATGGACATTTGCAATATTTTCGGAAATGCCCTGGACAATGCCATCGAGTGTGAACTGAAAATACCGGACAAGGAAAAAAGACTGATCCATGTCACGGTATCCAAACAGAAGAATTTCCTGATTCTGCGCTTTGAAAATTATTTTGAAGGAAATTTAAAAGTAAAAGACGGAGATATTTTGACCACCAAGGATGAGAAGGAACACCATGGTTATGGAATCAAGAGTATCCGTTATATTATCAATAAGTATGACGGAGCCCTCACGGTGGAGACGAAAGAAAATTGGTTTGAGATGAAGGCCCTGATTCCGATAAAAAGCAGTAGCAAGCAAATTTAAAAAGCCAGAAAAAGCGGGAGGAAACCTGTGAGAAGTGCACAAGTTTCCTCCCACTTTTTTGTTGAAAATAACGAGGCGAAAACCGTTTGTGCAGAAAACGTGCAGATTGTGCATATTTTAAATCCTCTGTGAAAATTGTGTTAAATTAAGTACATAAACATTCCAAAGAGAATGAAAAAAGTCTAAAGGGAGGACAAGAAAATGTTAAGTATTAACATGGATGACGTTGTAAACGTCCTGAATTCGTGCAAACCTTACATTATTGCCCTGGTAGTTGTACTGGCCTTGGCAATTATTGTAACCGTTGCTTGCATGAAGCTTAAGAAACCGCTGAAACAGTTGGTTCGCAAAGAAGCTTGGTTAGCATTTTTACTTGCATTAGTAATTATTGTTAACATGATCTGTTTCATTCCTATGTCAAGTATGATTTCACTTGCTATGGGAAATGGTACCATCTCTGATGAAACCTCAGAGGAGGCTAAGGGCTTGGTACAGGAGATTGCTGAGGAAGGTATCGTTCTTTTAAAGAATGAAGATAGCACACTTCCATTGGCAGCTGATAGTAACTTAAATGTATTTGGTTGGGCTTCTACCAATCCTTGCTACGGCGGTACAGGATCCGGATCCTTATCCGATGCATATCCTACCGTATCTTTATTACAGGGATTAGAGGATGCCGGATTTAACTTAAATACAGAATTATCTGATTTCTACACTGACTATCGTGCAGACAGACCGGAAGTTGGTATGTGGTCACAGGATTGGACTCTTCCGGAGCCAACTGCTGATTCATATTCTGATGACCTGATTGCAAATGCAAAAGATTTTTCTGACACAGCAATGGTAGTAATCACCCGTGTTGGTGGTGAGGGTGCAGACCTTCCTACAGATGTAAGCCAGGTTACTTACGAGGATAATTCCAAAGACTACAAGGATTTCGAGGATGGCGAGCACTATTTGCAGTTAAGCCAGACAGAGAAAGATATGTTAGACCTTGTATGCTCTAACTTTGACAAGGTTGTAGTTGTTTACAACGGAGCCAATGCTATGGAGCTTGGATTTGTAAATGACTATAGCCAGATCAAGAGTGCCATCTGGTGCCCGGGAACCGGCCAGTCTGGTTTCGAAGCTCTCGGAGAGATCGTGGCAGGAACCATTAACCCATCCGGTAAGACAGCTGATACATTTGTAGCAGATCTTACAGCAACTCCTACTTGGAACAACTTTGGGGACTTTGATTATGACAATGTAGATGAGTTTGAGTATACCCAGACAGGATTTACAGGAGAGACAGAGACCACTGCTCCTACCTTTGTAAATTATGTAGAAGGTATCTATGTTGGTTATAAGTTCTATGAGACAGCAGCAGACGAAGGTTTGATTAACTACGATGAGACAGTTTTATATCCATTTGGACATGGACTTTCTTATACGACCTTTAGTCAGGAAATGAGTGACATTACAGAGGAAGATGGAACAATCACTTTCGATGTTACCGTAACAAATACCGGTGACGTAGCCGGTAAGGATGTGGTAGAAACCTATTACAATCCACCTTATACCAATGGTGGTATCGAGAAGGCTTCTGCAAACTTAATTGCTTACGAGAAGACAGACCTCTTAGAGCCGGGAGAGTCTCAGACTATTACGGTTTCATTTACAGCTGAGGACATGGCTTCTTATGATTATCAAAATGCAAAGGCATATGTATTAGAAGCAGGAGATTATGAAATCTCTATCAATGCAGATTCTCATACCCAGTATGATTCTAAGACTTATACCGTAGATGAGACCATTACATATGACGGAGATAATGCAAGAAGCACAGATGAGACAACTGCAACCAACCAGTTTGACTATGCAGAAGGCAATGTAACCTATCTTTCAAGAGCAAATGGATTTGCAAACTATGCAGAGGCAACTGCGGCTCCTACTGATTTCACTATGAGTGATGAAGTGAAGGCTCAGTTCCACAACAACAGTAACTATGATCCGGAAGATTACAATGATGATTCAGATGAAATGCCTACCACAGGCGCAAAGAATGGACTGACATTGGCTGATTTCCGTGGACTTGACTATGATGATGAGAAGTGGGATGACCTCTTAGATCAGCTGACCATTTCTGATATGGATACAATGATCGCGATTGGTGGATATCAGACCTCTGCAGCATCAAGTGTTGGCAAGGTAATGACCATTGACTGTGACGGACCTGCTTCTATTAATAATAACTTTACAGGAGTTGGATCTGTAGGATTCCCATCTGCAGTTATGATCGCAAGCACATGGAATAAGGACCTGGCTGAGAAGTTTGGTGAGAGCATCGGTAAGATGGCAGATGAGATGGATGTATCCGGATGGTATGCACCGGCTATGAACACTCACCGTTCCGCTTTTGCAGGACGTAACTTCGAATACTATTCAGAAGATGGTGTTCTTGCAGGTCACATGGCTGCAAATGCGATTATCGGAGCTGAGAAATATGGTGTCTATGCTTACATTAAGCACTTTGCATTAAACGACCAGGAGACCAACCGCTGCGGAATGCTTTGTACATGGTCCAATGAGCAGGCAATCCGTGAAATTTACTTAAAGCCATTTGAAATCTCTGTAAAAGAAGGAAAAGCAAAGGCAGTTATGTCATCCTTCAACTACATCGGAGCAAACTGGGCAGGTGCAAGTACAGCCCTTTGTAATACCGTTCTCCGTGATGAGTGGGGCTTCCGTGGATTTGTAGAAACCGACTACTTTGGAGTTTACGGTTACATGGATTCCGACCAGGCCATCCGTGGTGGTACAGACCTTATGCTTGTAGCATACGATACAGAAACCAACCATGTAACAGATACCGAGAGTGCTACCAGTGTGAAGGCAATGCGTCAGGCTTGCAAGAACATTATGTATACGGTAGTAAACAGCCGGGCTTATGATGCAGACAACTTAAGCACAGGACTTCAGAATTGGCAGAAGATGGCCATCGTGATTGATGTAATCTTAGCAGCACTTATCATCTTCTTAGAAGTGCTTGTGATTAAGAGCTACAAGAAAGCAAAAAAAGCAATGCCGGTTGCAGAGGCTGCAGCTGTAACAGAGAAATCTGAGGAATAAGAGGTAGAATCTTATGGGAGCAATTACAAATTTTTGGGATAGCTTTGCAAATAAGCATCCGGAAGCAGCAAAATGGGTCCGTGAGGGCGGATTGTTCGTAATCGTCAGCAACGTGATCACCGTATTTAAGTATTTGATGCTTTTGTTCCTTCCCCTTGCATTTGCAGGACTTCCGAATATTGATTTTGGATTCCCGGGGATTGACCTTACCATGTTTGGAGAAACCTTCAAATGGAACATTATCGGCTACGATGCCGCCCATGGTGGCCTGCCTTACTTTTGTGCCTACATGGTAGCAATGGTGATTGGGGAGTGTATTAACTTCCCGATCCAGAGAAACTTTGTCTTTAGAAGCAAAGGAAATATTGCTTACCAGGCCCTTTGGTATTTCATCGCATTCTGTATTGTTACCTGCGTAGTAAATTCTATTAACTGCATTTGGGTAGCAGTAGCAGGGATCTTTGTTCCGGGATGGTTATATAACATAGGAACCACCGTATTAAACGGAGGAGTTTCCATGGTAGTATTCTTCTTTGTAAATAAGATTATTTTCCCTGAGGGAGAACAAAAATAAATATTTCCGGTAAATTTCCGAGGCTTGTCTTTTTGGCAGGCCTCGGTTTTTGTTAAAATAATTTAACTTTTAAATTTGGGGGAAATATGCTAAGGTGATAAAGACGATGTTAAATATAAGGAGGTTATATGTTAAAGAATGGATTTCATGGTTTCTGCATGGCCTTGGCAGACAGTGTGCCCGGGGTATCCGGAGGAACCGTAGCATTTATTATGGGATTCTATGACCAGTTTATTGGGTCTATCAATGATCTGGTTTTTGGAAGTATGAAAGAAAAAAAGACAGCCCTGACCTACTTGATCAAGCTGGGGATTGGCTGGATCATCGGAATGATTATGGCAGTATTGATTCTTACAGCCATGTTTGAGAGTCATATTTACGGGGTAAGTTCTCTTTTTATCGGCTTTATTGCCGGTGCTATTCCTTTGATCATTATGGAAGAAAAAGAAGCCTTAAGCCATGTGGCAAGAGGAATTCTGTTTGGGGTGCTGGGAGCTGCCTTGGTAATTGTTATTACCCTCTTTAATAATGGGTCTGCAGGGGCTTCTATGGACCTGGGACATTTTACCATCGGCCTTGGAATTCGCCTGTTCTTTACAGGAATGATCGCGATTTCTGCCATGTTTTTACCCGGAATTTCAGGTTCCACCCTGCTTTTAATCTTTGGGGCTTATATTCCGGTAATGACAGCTATTAAGGGCTTTTTGTCCTTGAAGTTTCAATATTTTCCGGCCCTGGTTTTCTTTGGCTTAGGAATCTTAACCGGTGCGGTTACCGTTGTACGAATTATTAGAATCTGTCTGGAAAAATATCGTACCCAGGCAATTTATGCAATCCTGGGAATGATGGTGGGATCTTTCTATGCCATTGTTATGGGACCTACCACCCTGGAACACCCGGAAGCTCCTTTGAGTCTTGGAAGCTTTAGCATTCTTGCTTGTATTGTAGGCCTGGCCTTGGTTCTTGGAATGCAATTTGTAAAGAGTAAAGAGGAACAAAAGGAACATGCAGTTAGAAACTAGTCTTATTGATCTTTTAAAAGAGGAGCAGGCAAAGCTTGGATATATGCCCGGTCAGGTGAGGCTTTATTATCCCTTGAGTTCTCTCAATCATTTCTTTGGGGAAAACGATTCGGCTGAGGAGATGATGGACCGCCTGCGTAATCTTCCCGCGTCTTTAAAGGACAAGCTTGGAGAAGTTAAGGTAAGCCATAAAGGAGACCGCTTCTGCTTTTATATTCCGGCTCAGGGCAGCGAATATGTACATGAACATATGAAGGCCAATGAATTTATCAAAGACTTGGTAGACTTGTTGGCAGTGCATGAAACGAGCATGGAGGAGATCTTTTCTCTCTTTGAAAATCGCGGAAGTCAGATTATCAAGGAGCCCATAGAGGGAGAGGAGTTTGACTGGCTGGTCCGCTTTGCGGATCCCGGTGAAGATCCTTACTATTATTGCTTTAAGGACGAAGGATGCCATATTATTTATCACCGGTTTTTGCCGGAGGATTATGAAGATTTTGGATTTTAAATTTTGAAAAAGGACTGTCACAGGAGTGGCAGTCCTCTTTTTTTGCCCAAATAGATTTTTGGAAAATGTAGAAATGATAAAAGTAATACATGTGTATTGCAAACGTAATACATTTATGATACAATTTGAAAGAAGGGAAGGCCTGTGCTTGTGAGGGAGACGTTAAAAGCATAGGTGTAGCCAGTTAAGCTTTGCGCAACTGGCAAGTTGCTAGGAGTATAATAAGGGGATGGTATAAATGGCCAAGGAAGCTGTTTTACAGGTTAGAATGGACGCTGAGTTAAAGTCAGAAGCGGAGAGCCTTTATAAGGAGATGGGAACTTCTCTTGCGGAGGCCGTTCGCATTTTTGCTACGCAGAGCGTCAGACAGAAGGGGATGCCCTTCGTGATCTCGGCAGACCCGGGGCATATATATGGGGATGCATAGGGAATCACTAATATCGCCAGGGAGTATTGAAAAATACATGGAAAAAAGGGTTTCACTCTAAACAGAGTGGAACCCTTTTCCTATAATCTCACTGGTATTTGTAATTAGAATGAAAGCTCTTGGATCCTGAGCCTTAATATAATTTCGAAGCCGAATGGCCTGCATTCGATTCAGTGCCGTTAAGACAATATACTTTTGCTGGCCGGAGAAGGCCCCCTTTGCCGCCACCACCGTGGCACCCCTGTGAAGGTCTTTTTTAATAAATTCACAGATGGGTTCCGGATCGGAGCAGATAACGTTAAAGAATTTTGAAAGGTTAAAGCTCTCAATAAATCCATCAATCATATAGGACCGGATCACCAGGCCCAACATGGAGAAAAGACCGGTCTTGATATCAAAGACCACGCAGCCTGCAAGGGTGAAAAGGACATCACTTAACATCAAGCCCTTACCGATGTCTATGCTGGTATATTTCTTCATAATGAGAGCGATTACATCGGTACCGCCGCTGGAAGAACCTATATTAAATAGGATGGCGGAACCAATGGCAGGCAGGACTACGGCGAAAACCAGCTCTAGCATAGGCTCATCGGTCAAGGGATGACTCATGGGACAAAAGCGCTCTAAGAGTGTTAAGCTGATAGATAAAAGCGCCGTGGAATAAGCGGTTTTTATCGTAAATTCCTTTCCCAACACGATCATACCAAGGACTAAAAGAGACATGTTTGCAATGAAGGTAAAATCACTGGCAGAGATGACTCCGGTTTTGGCGATGAGTACGGAGAAACCGGTAATACCTCCGAAGGTAAAGTTGTTGGTGAATTTGAAAAAATAAACACCTACCGCCATGATCAAGGTACCGGCTGTCATCTGCCAAAATCTTATTAATTTTTCGTTCATAATAACCCCCATAGGATGTTTATAAAGTTTACATCCTTTATTATATCCCGATTGTAACGCGGCTACTTTGGGAAGTCAACTCATAGTCGCAGGATCCCAATAGGGGAGCATAGATGGGGGCAAGATCATGGTAAAAATGCTTGTTTTTTAGGTTGGAATGTGTTACCATAATTTTGGTTTATACGCAGGAGGTGTGAAACTTGGATATTTTAAAGATAGTTTTAATGATTTTATTTGCAATAGACTGTATCGCATTGACAGTATTAGTACTGATGCAGGAAGGTAAGTCTGCAGGACTTGGAACCATCGGTGGTATGGCAGATACCTACTGGGGACAGAACAAGGGCCGCTCTATGGAAGGAGCTATGGTGAAGGTCACAAGAGTGCTTGCGGTATTATTTATTGTACTGGCAGCAGTGTTGAATTTAAGTGTATTCGCATAAGCTGAATCTAGTTTGAAATGTTAGGACACTCCTGTAGAGGGAGTGTTCTTTTTTTGCAATAGGAAGATAGAATTTGCTAAAAAAGATCGGATTTTATATAAGGGGGATTATGAATAAAACAGATAAAAGCTTTGAAAAAAGAAAGAAAATTATATATGAACTGATCTGTGACGACATTTACGTCCCGATGAAGTTTAAAGAGCTCTGCATCCTTTTAAATGTAGCAAAGGAGGACAGGGACGACCTTCGAAGGGTCTTAGAAGTCCTGGAGCAGGAAGGAAAGATTTTTCTTTCTAAGAAAGGCAAGTATTGTAAGGGAGAGGCAAAGAGACTTCAGGGAACCTACAGGGCCAGCGGCAGAGGCTTTGGTTTTGTGACAGTGGAAGGCCTTATGGAAGATATCTATATTCCGGAAGGAGAGGTTCATGATGCTTTTGACCAGGACCTTGTGGAACTTGTGATCACTAAGGAGGCGGAGACTTCCGGGAAAAAGGCAGAAGGAAAGATCGTTAGAATTGTAGAGAGGGGCCAGGAAAAAATTGTAGGTCTCTACCAGGTGAAGCCGGGGAAGAATTATGGCTTTGTCATTCCGGATAATACAAGGATCGATTGGGACATTTTCGTGCCGGCAGAACGGGCGAAAGGAGCTGTGGACGGCCAGAAGGTAGTGGTGGAATTTACTTCCTACGGAGAGGACGGAAGAAAGCCAGAAGGTAAGATTGTGGAGATTATCGGCCACATTACGGATCCGGGGACCGATATTTTATCCATTGTAAAGGCCTATGACCTTCCCATGGAATTTCCGGACAAGGTGGCAAATCAGGCAGTGCGGGTGGCAAAACCGGTAAGCCAGGCGGATATGGCAGGGCGCAAGGACCTTAGAAATGTACAGATGGTTACCATCGACGGGGAGGATGCCAAGGATTTGGATGATGCAGTCTCTCTTACAAGAGAGGGAGATCATTATCTTCTAGGGGTCCATATTGCAGATGTTACCAATTATGTTCAGGAAAATAGCGCCCTAGACAACGAGGCATTAAAGCGAGGAACCAGTGTATACCTGGTAGACCGGGTTATTCCCATGCTTCCAAGGGTCCTGTCCAATGGTATGTGCTCCCTGAATGCGGGGGAAGACAGGCTGGCCTTAAGTTGCATGATGACGGTAAATCCCGAGGGGGAAGTGATTTCCCATGAGATTGCAGAGACTGTCATCCATGTAGATGAGCGCATGACCTATACCAGTGTAAAGAAAATCCTGGAGGATGAGGATGCGGAGGAAATTACAAGATATGAGCGCCTTGTGCCTATGTTCCGGGATATGGAGGAATTATCAGGGATTCTTAGAAAACGGAGAAAAAAACGAGGGGCCATTGATTTTGATTTTCCGGAGACCAAGGTGATTCTCGATGAAAATGGGCACCCCTTGGAGATGAAGCCTTACGAGCGGAATGTAGCTACCAAGCTGATCGAGGATTTTATGCTCCTGGCCAATGAGACTGTGGCGGAGGATTGCTTCTGGCAAGAATTGCCCTTTGTATATCGAACCCATGAGGCGCCGGATGAAGAGAAAATCAAAAGTCTGGCCACCTTTATTAATAACCTAGGCTACAGTATGCATGTGGGGAATAAGGAGGTCCATCCCAAGGAACTCCAGAAGCTTTTGGGAAAAGTGGAAGGAAAACCGGAGGAAGCTATGGTAAGCCGCCTGACCTTAAGGTCTATGAAGCAGGCAAAATATACACCGGAAAATACCGGACATTTTGGTTTGGCTGCCAAGTATTATACCCACTTTACCTCCCCCATTCGAAGATATCCGGACCTGCAGATCCATAGGATTATAAAGGATAATCTCAGGGGACGCATGAATCCTTCAAAAATTCAACATTATGAAAAGATCCTGCCGGAGGTGACAAAGAGGTCCAGCGAATTGGAACGAAGGGCCGATGAGGCAGAAAGAGAGACCATTAAGCTTAAGAAAGTGGAATATATGAAGGACCGTATCGGACAATCCTATGAGGGAGTGATTTCGGGCCTTACCAAGTGGGGCATGTATGTGGAGCTTCCCAATACCATTGAGGGTCTGGTTCATGTCACCAATATGCAGGATGATCACTATGACTATGATGAAACGCGCTATGAGATGGTAGGAGAGCATACAGGTAAACGCTTCAGACTGGGCCAGACCCTTAGGGTGGAGGTCCTGTCGGTGGACATCCTGCTTCGAACGATTGATTTTGTATTAGCTTAATTTAGGAACAAAGGAGAATTATAAGAAATGGCAAAAGCAAAAAGCGATGGCAAGCTGATTGCCAATAATAAAAAGGCATACCATGATTATTTCATCCTGGATAAATTTGAGGCGGGAATCAGCCTTCACGGCACAGAGGTAAAGTCCCTGCGCATGGGAAAGTGCAGTATTAAGGAAGCTTTTGTGCGGGTGGAAAATGGTGAGGTTTTCGTTTATGGCATGCACATCAGCCCCTATGAAAAGGGAAATATATTTAATAAGGATCCCATGCGGGTACGGAAGTTATTACTTCATAAGTCAGAAATTAACAAGCTGGTGGGCCAGACCAAGGAAAAGGGAATTACCATCATGCCTCTTAGGGTTTATTTTAAGGGAAGCCTGGTGAAGGTGGAAATAGGCATTGCCAAGGGTAAAAAGCTCTATGACAAGCGCCAGGATATTGCCAAGAAGGACCAGCAAAGAGAGGCCCAGAGAGACTTTAAAATCCGCAACTTTGGATAGACTTTATGGTAGGTCGGAGGAATATGGGGAATGGATAGTTTTGTATTTGTAATGGATGTAGTGGGGACAATAGCCTTTGCAATATCAGGAGCTATGGTTGCCATTCGAAAGAAGATGGATATATTTGGGGTATGTATCCTAGCTCTAACCACAGCGACAGGAGGGGGCCTTATCAGGGATTTGATTATTGGGAAAAATCCGCCCCAAATGTTTCGAGATCCCTTTTATGTATTGGTCTCTGTGGTGACAGCGATTCTGGTATTTTCCTTCTTTTTCTTTGAGAGGAAGAACTTGGGGAAGAAAAGTAAATATACTGCATTTAATGAAAAAATTCTCTTTCTGTGTGACAGTCTGGGACTGGCTGCTTTTACCGTGGATGGAGTCAATGCAGGCATGGTATCGGCAGGTTACAAGAGTTTGTTTTTGGTCGTTTTCTTAGGAACCCTCACAGGAGTGGGAGGGGGCCTTCTTCGGGATGTCTTTGCCCAGGAAATGCCCATGATCTTTGTAAAACAGGTTTATGCCTGTGCCTGTATTTTAGGGGGGATTGCCACAGGCCTTCTTTGGAATCTGATAGGCGCAAATAAATCCATGCTGGTGGGATTTTTTATCACCCTGGCCATGCGGTTTTTAGCTGCTTATTTTCGCTGGGACCTTCCTAAGATTTCCGGTTTCGAATAATTTTTAGTTTAGAATAATTTTCTAAAGCATGGTTGACAGCCCCTCTTGGTTTCGTTTACAATAGGAAAGAAAAAACGTCTGTATAAACCAGGGCTTGTACTGGTTTCGACGGGGGTTTGGAAGTTGGAGAAGCCATCCGTAGCGGGACACTACGATAAAAGTTCCATTTTAAATTTAAACGCAGACGAAAATTTAGCGTACGCTGCCTAATTTCGGCAGCAGTCGTCCTTAGGTCATCCGCTGCTTAAGGTAACGGCTTCAAACTTGCGGAGCACTTCATTTCCAAAGCTTTGAGGGGATGGAAGATTTTATGAAGCTACTAAAGTTAGTAACCTGTCATTAGGTGACTGATGGAGGGAATGTTAAAATAATGACTGTGATGGGAGATGCTCTGATGGATGAGCTTTCGGACGCGGGTTCGATTCCCGCCAGGTCCACTTCTTAGGCCGTATTCAAGAATTTTCTTGGATACGGCTTTTTTATATCAAAAAATAAAGTTTTTGTGCTATTATGAAAGGCGATTGAAGAATCGTTTTATCTTAAGAAAGGAGTTTTTTAAAGTTTATGAGGAAGAAATGGAAAAGTTCACTGCTTGCATGCCTGATGGCGGCTTCTATGGTCATAGGCGCTGGCTCTAGCCTGGCATATGCAGATGAAAAAAATTGGGGGGGTATAGAAGAGACCACCCAGATTCAATCTGAGGACAATCAAGCAGCTCTTATGCCTGCAGATGAAGAAGGACAAAATACTGCCGAGGGGGCAAGTGAAGAAACCACAGACCCGGCAAGTGGGGCTAACACAGAGGCCCAGACAGAGGCGTCGGATGCAGATCTTGCCCAGGCTCAAGCTACCAATACTGATTGGAAAAGCAAATTAAAAGATGGTCCCTATCTTGAGTATTTGGGCCATGTGCAAACCTATGGGGACCTGCCGGCAGTTACGGATGGGGCATCCTTTGGTACAACCG
>CAVHCX010000031.1:0-35177 GCA_963634745.1 Clostridium sp. CAG:343 | reverse complement strand
TGCATAGCTTCGTTTATATACGAGTTTATATTGTAAAGTAATATTGACAATATCAGTTATACTTTTGCTGAAAAAGTGGCTCAGGTAAAAACACCCGTCTCATCGGACGGACGCATTCAAAAAGCAATTCAGTATATTCAACAGAATACAAACCAGCATCTGACCGTCGGAGATGTCGCCGACTATGTAGGCTTCAGTAAATCCTACTTTTCTGCCTATTTTAAGAATACACTTGGATTCTCTGTCAGTGCCTTTATTCTACGCTGCAAACTGGAAGAGAGCCGTGCACTGCTGCAATACACGGATAAATCAATCAGCACAATCAGTGAATTCCTATGCTTCTCCAGCCAGAGTCATTTTCATACAGCATTTCGAAAACAGTTTGGTGTATCACCTTCCGAATACAGACATCATGTTTCACAGAAATGAAAGTATCAGACAACATAAAAAAAGAACAGATTTATCCACACCTTTTTATCATCGCAGTATCGAAAGCACGAAAAATAGGGCCTGCGACCGGCCCTATTTTTCTTGTTGTTTTATTATTTTTCTCTATGTTCTTGTATCACTTTTATTTTGACCAAGACACCCTGTCATTGTCCCCTTGATATTCGAATACTCCATCATTTTTTTCTTCTAATGCTTTGATCATGTAATAAGTGTATTCGTTATATGGTGTTGGTATTCCCAGCTCTTTCCCCATTCTTATCATGACCCCGGAGAACATATCAATCTCTGTGTGACGTCCGGCATCAAGATCTTGTAATGTTGAGTATCTTGCAGATGCTTTAACAGCACTTCCCTTCCCAGACTTTGCATTGATCACACTTAAATCAATTCCTTTTGCTCTGGCAACCGCTTCCACTTCTTGTCTTAATCCTTCACGGATCGCTGCCATATATTCACTGTCTTCATAGCATCCAACACCTGCTCCTAAGATTGCCTGTGGCAGATTGTTACAGACATTCAGTCGATACTTGCCCCAGATTTCTGCTTGAATGTCCTTTGTAACAATCCAGTGGAGTCCTGTATTTCCAAAAACGTCATTAACAGCTTTTACTCGTTCACTTTCATACGGTTCTTCTAATTCTCCAAAATAGATTCCGACGGTTGTTTCCGGATCAAAATGATATCCGTCTTCTTTCTTCTGGGATGCCACCTTGATGAAGGAATATAAAATATGAGATTTGTCAATTTTCTCTGCAATGATTTCTTCACTATCGACCCCGTTCATCAGACTCATAACGGTTGTATTCTCTCCTACAATCGTCTGGATATCGTCTAATGCTCCTCTTAAATTCCCATATTTCAGCGACACAATCAACAGATCGACATTGTTTGCTTCTTCTGATGTCCAGACCTCTGGAGTGTATTTTGTTCCATTGATTATTAACCCTTGATTTTTGAGGCGTTCGTTTCTTTCGCCGTTAGCTACAACTCCTAAGCTAATGCTTTTATTATTTGAAAGTCCCCAGATGACGTAAGAACCCACAGCACCTGCTCCCAGAACTGCTACTTTTTTGATCTTCATTTTTTATTTCCTCCGTGATATTTTCAAAAGAAAGATTCTTTTTATTCTGAATATGACAGAGTTTTCTTAATCACAGACTGCTGCCAAATTTCTTCAACTCTGCAATAGCATCTGCATTATGGCTCAAATCCGCTCTGTCACTGGCAGAATAGAATTTCTGGAACAACATATCCCAGGACAGGTAATCCGCCATGCACTGGAACTGCTTACTAATCAGTTCATACTGGATGCTACCGACCGGAGCAGCTCCGACAACAAGAACACCGACTTTCTTATTCTTCAGATGCAGTCCTTTGCAATAACATTTATCGATGATAAGCTTCAGCTGTGCTGACATTCCCCACCAATAAACCGGTGTAGCAAAGACAAGCACATCCGCTGCAACAATTTTATCTATGGTCGGATTCGTATCATCCTGATCGACGCAGCCCTTGCTGCATTGACAGACTCCGCAACCTTTACATGGAGCAATAGTCAACTTCTCCGGCGCGATAATTTCTATCTCATTGCCTTCTGCGCCCCCTTCTGTAAATGCCTGAATTGCTGTTAATGTGTTTCCCTTCCTTGCACTTCCATTTATGATTACAATCTTCATTGCCGATCAACCTCCTGAAATTCTGATTTTTATCCCGTATAAGCATCTTCTGCCTTATCTGCCAATGCATCCAATAAGCCCTGATTGCTTTCTTTACTTTCGACCACAAGTGCATCATTAAAGAAAAATTGGTTAACCAATTTCCAGAAGTGAAGTCCTGAGCCGCAAATATAGTTGCATCACGTTTATTATCTGATAATTCAAATGAATTAATAACTATAATGCCAGCCAACCGAAAATGATAGAAGAAAGAGTAGTTGCTATTAGTAGCAAATTAGTAGCAGAGCAAAAGAAAAAGTCTCGGAAGCCGCTTGTTTAGCGGGTTCCAAGACTTGTAGCTTCTATTCAAACTCGGCAAGTTGCTTCTTTAGCTTAAACTATTTTGTTTAAGTTTTATTTGAAATCTGCCGATATTTTACTTCATTTGCACATTTTATTTTGGCTTACTGATTTTCTGTTGCCAAAGTGTTGCCATTTCATTATAACGATTGCAAATACTGTGTGCAACCGCTATTTTGAATAAACTGCATCGTTTCTGGAAAGAAGATATACACAATACTGATTCATGCTGATACCTTCCCTCTTAGAATGTTCTGCAAGGGAACGATGAAGACTTCGTGGGATTCTAAGTTTAAACTGTCCAGAATAATCCTCTAAGCTGTCCGGCTCATGGATTTCAATACCATCTTCCATAGCAGCTTCTAACCATGCTTTCTTGGCATCTAAAGCATTTGCGACAGCGGATTCTACTGTTTCTCCACAGGTAATACATCCCGGAAGCTCCGGAAATGAAGCCACAAAACCGCCCTCATCCTTATCCTCTACAATTTCCATACGATAATTCATTGCAAAATAATCATTCAGCGTTTTCATCATTCACCGCCTCACTTTCCACAATCTGCTTTACCATCTCTACATACACTTTTTTGATGGGTTCATGCTTCGGTATCGTAATCGGTTGACATCCGGCTTTTCTGAACGTGTAATGACTGCTTCCGCCCTTTGGGGCATTCATTACATATCCATAGCTTTCCAATACCTTACGCAATTCATCAAACCGGAGGTCTTTTGATAAAGCACATATTCTCGTTAATAGTTTATCCCATTTTGACATTCTGAATACCTCCTATCTACATTATACGTGGTGTCGCATTTGGTGTCAATATTTTTCAAAAGAGATTTGTATGACTGTTTTTGCAGTTAAATACGTACAAATAACTCTGCCATGTTACACCTCCAATTTTCTAATTTTTATAAAGCCGTTTCCGACTTACTCTTAGCAACAAAATCCTTCCCTCGCTTCAATGCACTTACCCTCCGTGCCACAAACACGATTATTTATGGCTTGCTGATTGCCCTTATCGGGCAAAAGTAGCTTGGAGAAGTTGTCTTACGCCTTGATAAGTCCGACAATTCCACCTATTCCACTATGGATAAGAGCTTTTTGATTTTATAGATGACTGTGCCAAGAAGTCTGAAAAAGAAGAAAAGAAAGAAGCAAAGCGTAAAAAGAAAAAATAGACATCAAAAAAACCTTACCAATTTTCAGTTGTCATTTCTGAAAATCAGTAAGGTTTTCTTATGCTCATAAAGTAATCTCATTCATTGAATAAGGAAAATCTGTTGCCAAATCGTTGCCAGTTCTTAAACTAATTTGTTTGGAAATCGCATAAATACTGGGTTCTTTTGGCAGTTCTCCTTATTCAAACTCTATCGTTCCCGGCGGTTTACTAGTGAGATCATAGAATACTCTATTCACTCCCTTGACCTCGTTGATGATTCTGCTCATCACGGTCTGCAATACCTCGAACGGAATGTCTGCTGACTCTGCAGTCATAAAGTCAATGGTCTTTACTGCTCGAAGTGCTACTGCATAATCGTAGGTTCTCTCATCTCCCATAACTCCGACAGAACGCATATTTGTCAAGGCTGCAAAATACTGGTTGGGCATCCATGCCGGAGCTTTTCCATGCTCTTTCCTATATTCTGCTGCCGCCTTATCTACTTCCTCTCGGTAAATGTAATCTGCGTCCTGTACAACGCCTACCTTCCACTCGGTAATGTCACCAATAATACGGATTCCAAGTCCCGGGCCCGGGAATGGTTGACGGAATACTAATTCCTCCGGAATTCCAAGTTCTAATCCCGCCTTACGAACTTCATCCTTAAACAAATCTCTTAAAGGCTCGATAATCTCTTTAAAATCTACATACTCCGGAAGGCCACCTACATTGTGATGGGACTTAATAACTGCCGATTCTCCTCCAAGACCACTTTCAACTACATCAGGATAAATAGTTCCCTGGGCCAAAAAGTCTACCGCACCGATCTTCTTTGCTTCTTCCTCAAAGACACGGATAAATTCTTCTCCGATGATCTTACGTTTCTTCTCCGGCTCTGTTACTCCGGCTAATTTATCATAGTATCTTTGCTGGGCATTGACCCGGATAAAGTTCAGATCAAACTGTCCGTTCGGACCAAATACTGCTTCTACCTCGTCTCCTTCATTCTTTCTAAGAAGACCATGATCTACAAATACGCAGGTAAGCTGTTTGCCGATGGCTCTGGATAAAAGTCCTGCTGCCACAGAAGAATCCACGCCTCCTGATAAGGCCAGGAGAACTTTTCCGTCTCCTACTTTCTCTCTGATCTGCTTAATAGATTCTTCTACAAAGGAATCCATGCGCCAATCTCCTGCGCATCCGCACACGCCTAATACGAAGTTAGACAGCATCTTGGTTCCTTCCTCTGTATGAAGTACTTCCGGATGGAACTGAATGGCATAGAGCCCTTCCTTAGCATTTTCAAGGGCTGCCGTAGGGCAATCTGCCGTATGAGCTGTAATCTCAAATCCCGGAGCTGCCTGTGAGATATAATCAAAATGACTCATCCAGCAAATGGTCTTTTCTGATACTCCTGCAAATACTGCTGATTCTGGCTTGTCGATGAGTACCTCTGTCTTACCGTACTCTCTTACTTTTGCCTTCTCTACCTTTCCTCCCAGCACATGCATCATAAGTTGTGCGCCGTAGCAAAGTCCAAGAACCGGAATTCCAAGCTCAAATAATTCCTTCTGATAGGTTGGGGAATCTGCCTCATAGCAGCTATTTGGACCACCTGTCAAAATGATTCCCTTGGGATTCATGGCCTTAATCTTCTCAAGATCTGTCTTATAGGAATAAATTTCACAGTAGACATTACACTCTCTGACACGTCGTGCCACCAGCTGATTGTATTGTCCTCCGAAATCGATGACGATTACTAATTCTCTTTTCAAAAGACTGTCCTCCTTCTTTACCGTAACTAAGCTCCATTATATAGGAGACCCTTCTCTTTTACAAGAGAGACTCCCCAAGAAAAATACATACTGTATAGAAAAAGGACTCGTCATGAATCAAGATCATAACGAGTCCTAGCTTTCTTCATATCTGTGTAAATTACTCTACTGTAATTGCTCCTGTTGGACAGGCACCTTCGCATGCTCCGCAAGATACGCATACATCAGGATCTACTACAAACTGAGAATCTCCAGCGCTGATAGCTCCTACTGGACATGTAGCCTCACAAGCTCCACACATTACACATACATCACTAATTACTGCTGCCATTGGTATTACCTCCTTAAATTTCAAACGTTGTGTATCATGATACACCAAAAATCAAGGAATGTACACACAAAAAGGCCCTTGTTTTCCAACTATTTTTCTCAAGAGTTAATGCTAATCATTTTCAAAATTTCTATTGTTTACAAGTCCTTCTCAAACACAAGTTCCATGCGGGTTCCCTGGTTTACTTCACTCTGAACATGGATCTTGGCATTATGCAAAAGGGCCCCATGTTTTACGATTGAAAGTCCCAATCCGGTACCACCCGTTTCTTTTGAGTGGCTTTTGTCCACCCGGTAAAAGCGTTCAAAGATCCGGTCCTGCGCCTCCTTGGGTATTCCGATTCCGGTATCTGTAACAATCACTTTTGCTCCCTGCAGGGTATCTCCCACCCATACAGAGACCGAGCCCCCTTCCCGGTTATATTTAACTGCATTTTCGCAAATGTTATAAATCATCTCATCCAGGACCTGGCGAACTCCTCTAACTGCCACCGGCTCCCCGGTAACCTGCACATGAACCTTTCGTTTGCTGATCTGCGGTTGGAGCCTGGAACAAATTTCTCTGGTAAGAAGATAGAGGTCTACGTCCTCTCTCTCCAGCTCTATCTTATCCTCATCTAATTTTGATAATTTGATAATATCCTCAATTAAGGTAATAAGTCTGGATGCCTCTTTATAAATAATCTCGCTAAATCTTGGCACATCCTCCGGCTTTACCAATCCATTTTTCATAATTTCCGCATATCCGGAAATAGAAGTAAGAGGGGTCTTTAATTCATGGGATACATTTGCGGAAAATTCTTTTCGAATCTCTGCCACGGCATCCTTTTCCTTATTCTGCTTATCAATTCGCTCCAAAAGAGGGGTCAGTTCCCCGTATACCTCCGGGTTCTTTAAGGGTTCGTTTAGGTCCAGCTCATTAATAGGCCGAATCAGTTTCGCCACCTGGTAGCCGGAAAGAAGCCAGGCGCAAATAAGCATTAATACCGCAACAATTCCCATAGGAGGCAGTACAGATAAGGCAGTACTTCGCACATTGTCTACTGCCTTTGACACGCGGAGTATTTTCCCATCCGGCAACTTCATGGCATAATAAAACATATCCTTGCTCATGGTATCGGACTGGCGGATATCCTGTCCGGTTCCGGATTTCAATGCCTTCTTAACCTCCGGCCGGTCCTTGTGGTTTTCCAAACTCTTTCCCTCGGGATCGGAGGAATCGTATACCACGCTTCCATCCGAATTGATCAAAGTGACTCGGGTATTGAGGTCTACCTCATCTAAATTCTGCACATAATTTTCCCCGGATACTTCAATAGCAGTACTGATATATTCCGCTTCCTGCTTGATCTGGGCCTCCATAATCGTCATGGTATGTCTATAAACAATAAACGTTGTGATGGCATAAGCCACCAACAACGTTGTTGTAACAATAAAGATCATACTTTGTTGAATCTTTTCTCTCATATATTTATCCTTTTTAGCTCATTCGATAGCCCACGCCTCGGACAGTTTCAATACGGTCTCCGTAAGCTCCCAGTTTTTGTCTTAAGGTTCTTACATGAACATCCACCGTTCTGGTCTCTCCGTCAAAATCATAGCCCCATATATCCTCAAGGAGCTGGTCTCTTGTCTGAACAATATTGGGATTTCTCATGAGACGTTTTAATAGCTGGTACTCTTTAAGAGTCAATTGAACCACCTCTCCGCCGGCCAGCACCTCATGCTTATCTGTATTCATCTCAATGCCGCCCAGACTTAGGACATGGGTTTTTGCACTCTCTCCCTGGCCGCTCCTTCGAAGCACTGCCTTAATTCTGGATACCAGTTCCATCATACCAAAGGGCTTGGTTACGTAATCATCTGCCCCTGCATCTAGTCCCATAACCTTATCATATTCTGCCCCCTTGGCCGTTACCATGATCACCGGAACTCCCCGGGTCTTTTCGTTGGATTTCATCCACTTAAGGATCTCCATGCCATCTTCTCCCGGAAGCATAATATCAAGCAAAACAAGCTCTGGCACTTCCTGTGCCAAAGCCTCTTTAAATGATTGTCCTTCTTCAAATCCTCGTGCATGAAATCCAGTGCTCTCCAGTGTATATACCACTAACTCTCGAATGCTGCTGTCATCCTCTACACAATAAATCATAAACTTTCTCCTTTATGTACGCCGGTAATAGAAAATTCCACCCACTCAGCAATATTTGTTGCATGGTCGGCAATTCTCTCTAAATACTTTGCTACCATGATCAGGTCCATTGCATGGCGACCTTCTTCCGTATGGTCGGCAATTTTTTGAATCAGCTTTGTCTTAACACCTTCAAAAAGTTCATCCACCACATCGTCTGCCTGGATCACGTCTCCCGCAAGAGTTAAATCTTTATTGACATAAGCTTCTACACTCTTATGCACCATCTTAGTTGCAGCCTCTGACATCTGAATGATCATCGGAATGTCCACCTGGGCATCCTTCTTTTCAGATACAATGATCTCTCCGATGTCTGCTGCCTGATCCCCGATTCTTTCCATATCTGTGATCATCTTAAGAGCGGCAGAAATCTGTCTAAGATCTCTTGCCACCGGTTGCTGCTGAAGAAGTAATTTTAAGCAAATGCCTTCGATCTCACTTTCTAACTGATCAATCTTTTCATCAAACTGAACAACTTCCTTTGCCAGTTTCTGGTCTCCCTCTTTTAATGCTTTCGTTGCGTTGGTAATGGCCGTCTCACAAAGCTCTCCCATATGTACCATATCTTCATTGAGACGCTCCAACTGTTCATCAAATCTATTACGCATGTCTTAGCCAAACCTCCCTGTAATATAATCTTCAGTTCTCTTATCCTGGGGAATCGAGAACAATTTCTCAGTATCATTATATTCAATCACTTCTCCTAACAAGAAGAAGGCAGTATTGTCTGACACACGCACAGCTTGCTGCATATTATGGGTTACCATGACAATAGTATAATCTTTTTTCAATTCCATAACAAGGTCTTCGATCTTAGATGTGGAAATAGGATCCAATGCGGAAGTCGACTCATCCATAAGCAGGACCTCAGGCTCTACCGCCAAGGCTCTTGCGATACAAAGTCTCTGCTGCTGTCCGCCGGACATTCCAAGGGCACTGGTTTTTAATCGATCCTTACACTCCTCCCAGATGGCTGCATTTCTAAGAGAGGTCTCTACGATTTCGTCTAACTTTGCCTTGGAACGGATTCCGTGAGTTCTCGGTCCGTAAGCAATATTATCATAAATGCTCATCGGAAATGGATTTGGTTTTTGGAAGACCATTCCCACCCTCTTTCTTAATACATTTACATCTAAATCTTTAAAAATATCCTGGCCATCCAAAAGGATCTCTCCTTCAATACGGCAGCCCTCCACTAAATCATTCATTCGGTTAATGGATTTTAATAATGTTGATTTTCCACATCCGGAAGGTCCGATAAAAGCTGTGATTTTATTGGCCTCAATCTCCAGATTTACATTTTTCAATGCATGGAAATCGGAATAATACAAATCCATATTTTTTACACTCAGTTTGCTCATCTATTATTTCCTCACATATAATTTACTGTCTATGCATTGGTCAGTTTCTTTGCCAACATTCCGGACAAGGTATTAATAAGTACTACAACCACCAAAAGAATTACCGCAGTGGCATAGGCCTGGTCCATATAGAGTCCCTCACTGGCCAGATTGTACATATGAACCGCCAGGGTTCTTCCGGAACTAAGTACTGAACTTGGGAACTTTGCCACGGTACCTGCCGTATAGATCAAGGCTGCCGTCTCTCCTACAATACGTCCCACTGCCAGGATGACACCTGCCAGAATTCCGGGAACAGCTGCCGGAAGGACAATTCGAAACACGGTACGAAGCTTTCCGGCTCCCAGGCCAAAACTTCCTTCTCTATAAGAATCCGGCACAGACTTTAGGGCCTCCTCAGTACTTCTCATAATCAAGGGCAATACCATAATTGCCAAGGTAAATGCACCTGCCAATAAAGAAAAGCCCCATCCACAGGTCTGTACGAAAAATAACATTCCAAAAAGTCCATATACAATGGAAGGAATTCCCTGAAGAGTTTCTGTGGTCATTCGAATAATCTCCACGAATTTATTGCCTCTCTTGGCATATTCCACCAAAAAGATGGCAGAGAAAATTCCAAAAGGAACCGCAATCAAGAGGGATAGGAAGGTCATAATAATGGTATTAACTAAGGCCGGCATCAGGGATGCATTTTCAGAGGAATATTCCAAGGAAAATAAAGACGGCTTAATATAAGGAACTCCGTGGATCAAAATATATGCTATCAAGAAAATCAAGACTGAAAATGTAATGATAGCAGACAGCATGACTAAGAGCATGACGATTAGAGATCCCGGGGTCTTGGTATAGGATTTTAATTTTTGTCCCACAGTCATGGTATTTCTTCCTTTTTTATTACTCACGTCCGCCACCTCGTTTCAATAATGCTACGCTGAAATTCAAGAGCAGGATAAATACAAATAATACAACACCGGTAGCAATCAAGGCTTCCCTGTGAAGGCCTGAAGCATATCCCATCTCAATTACAATATTGGCAGTCAAAGTACGAACTCCCTTGAAAATTCCATCCGGAATTCTCGCCTGATTACCTGCAACCATAATGACCGCCATGGTCTCACCAATGGCACGTCCGATTCCCAGAACAAGAGCTGCAATGACACCTGATTTTGCTGCCGGCAAAACTACCGTAAAGATGGCTCTCTCGTGGGTTCCTCCCAGGGCAACCGCTCCCTCATAATACTGGCTCGGAACTGCCCGAAGCGCGGACTCAGTAAGCCCGATAATGGTAGGCAGGATCATCATTCCAAGGAGGAGAGAGGCAGTAAGGATACTACTTCCGTTTCCCGCACTCCTTATAAGCCCCATGCTTTTTAAATCTCTTCCGAACTCCCTAACCAGGGGCACTAATACCACCAAACCAAAGAAACCATATACAACGGAAGGGATACCTGCCAAAAGCTCTGTTGCGGTTTTTAAGGGTTTGTAAATTTGTTTGGGACAATAAAATGCCATAAATACTGCTGTCAGCACACCAATGGGAACTCCAAAAAGAATGGCCCCGGCCGTTACGTACAAACTTCCCACGATCATAGGAAAGATTCCGTAAATATCATTGTTAGGTCTCCATTTTATGCCACTTAAGAAATCGCCGAAACCGATTTCCTTCATTGCAGGAATACCATTTGCAAATAAAAAGATACAAATGAGAGCTACCGCCAGCACCGAGGCACAGGCGGCAACGAAGAATACTCCCTGCATGAATTTTTCTGTCCATGCTTTTTGATTCATTCTAACACTCCTTCTAAGACTCCTTATGACGAAAGCTCCAGGTTTCAGGTGGATTCCCTAGTTAAGGACCTCATCCCATGTAAGAGCTTCTCCTGTATAAATGCTCTTTACCTGGTCGGAACTAAGCTCGTCAATGGTGTTGTTCTTATTTACTACAACTGCAATACCATCCGTAGCAATTACAGTTGCCTCAAGTTCAGAAGCCTCGTCATCTTTTAATTCACGAGATGCCATACCGATGTCATAACTTCCGTCGATGGTAGAAGTCATACCTGTTGTAGAATCGGTTGTCTGTAACTCGATCTCTGCATTAGGATTTACGTCCTTATAAGCCTCGATCAACTTCTCCATAACCGGTGATACAGAAGAAGATCCTCCGACAACGGCCTTTCCTGAAGGTGCAGATCCTGCATAATCCTCTACATCATCAACTGCGATATATCCGTTTTCTTCTACAACCTGCTGGCCTTCTGTACTCATAATGAAGTCCACAAAATCCTTTGCTACATCATTATCAAGATCTGGCTTTGTTGCAATATTGAAAGGTCTTGATACCTTGTACTCACCGCTCTTAATGTTATCAGCAGTTGCCTCAGCTCCGTCAATCTTAAGAGCCTTTACGCTGTCATCCAGAGCACCTAAAGATACATAACCAATGGCATAATCATCACCGGCTACGGTTGTAAGCATTACAGAAGTACTGTTTGTAATCTGGGCATCCTCTGTGGTGTTATCTACCTTATTTCCATCGGAGTCCTTCTCCTCAATACCAAATAATTCAATGAATGCTCCTCTTGTTCCTGAACCATCTTCTCTTGAAACAATGGTGATATCAGAAGAAGTATCGAAATCTCCGGAAGCTTCTGCTGTGCTTGCTGAAGAATCACTGTCTGTAGAATCAGAAGAATTTCCGCATCCAACTGCCATTCCTGCTACCATAGTTGCAACTGCCATCAATGCAATAAACTTTTTCATTTTCATTTTAAATTTTCTCCTTTTTTGTCTTCGTCTTTCACTTCTTGCACCTCATGTGCACAGTTGATATCTTATCGAAGAAATGTAAAATCCAAAATCTCCTCTAAGTTAAACTTTGGTAAAGTAATTTAAGGCCAAAAGAATGGGCATAAGATTTGGATTTTAAAGATAATGGGTTACTTTTCCCAAGGAAAACATATATAATAAATGAATAACGATTGAAATTTTGAAAGGAATATATAGATATGTGGATAGCAGATGGATGGAAAGATTACGAAGTCATCGATTGCAGTAAAGGTGAGAAATTGGAACGCTGGGGGGATTATCTTCTGGTGCGTCCGGACCCTCAGGTTATCTGGGATACTCCTAAGACCGAGAAAGGCTGGAAGCACATGAACGGCCACTACCACCGCAGCAAAAAAGGTGGTGGGGAATGGGAATTTTTTGATCTTCCGGAACAATGGCAGATTCATTATGGTCAGTTAACCTTTAATTTAAAGCCCTTTAGTTTTAAACACACAGGTCTTTTCCCGGAGCAGGCAACCAACTGGGACTGGTTTGGAGCGAAGATCAAAAATGCCGGCAGACCGATTAAAGTCTTAAATTTATTTGCCTATACAGGAGGGGCTACTTTAGCAGCAGCTGCTGCCGGCGCCCATGTCACTCACGTAGATGCCTCCAAGGGTATGGTCGCCTGGGCAAAAGAAAACGCTGCTTCCTCCGGCTTATCTGACAAGCCCATCCGCTGGCTTGTCGATGACTGTGTCAAATTTGTAGAAAGGGAAATTCGCAGAGGCAACCACTACGATGCCATTATTATGGATCCCCCTTCCTACGGAAGAGGTCCCAAGGGTGAGATCTGGAAGATCGAAGATATGATTCATGACCTGATTAAATTATGTACAAAGATCCTCTCCGATGATCCCTTATTTTTCCTGGTAAATTCCTACACCACAGGCTTGGCACCTGCCGTATTAACCTACATGATCTCCACAGAGTTAAAAAAATATGACGGTCATGTGGATTCCCAGGAAATCGGACTTCCGGTCACCCATTCCGGCCTGGTCCTTCCTTGTGGAGCCTCCGGCAGATGGGAATCTAACCATTAATATTTTTTCTTATAGTAATCTAGCACAATTATAAAAAGAAGGTCAGGGACCATATGCCCACTGACCTTCTTTTTTGCATTCATTTTTATAATTACCCATCCGCTTGCAGTTCTTCCAAAATTGGAATCACTTCCCCCAGATTCTTACATTTTCTATAAGCTAGCTTTACAATCTCCTCCGGTGGTTCTATCAGGTCCGGCACCAAGATCGGCACCGTTCCAGCGCCATGGGCCGCCTTAATACCGGCCACTGCATCCTCCAGGGCCATACATTCTGAGGGTTTTACTCCCACTAGCCTTGCGCCTCTTAAGTAAATTTCCGGATCCGGTTTAGAACGGGTCACCATATCTCCTGTCACCATGCCGTCAAAATAATCCAAAATCCTAAGCTCCCCCAGAACTTTTTCGGCATACTCTTTCCTGGAGGATGTAGTAAGAGCCATAGATAAGCCCTTTAATCTTCCATATTCCAAGAGTTCTCTGGCGCCCTCTTTAATTGGAACCCCATCCTTTGCAATTTCATAAAAAGCCTGACTTGCCTTTGCAGCAAATTCATCACAGGGAAAGTCTTCCCCCAAGTGGTCCCTAAAATAAATATCTCTTCCTGCCCGGTTCACACCAAGAAGGGGATAGATAATCTGATCCATCCCCTGATAACCCAAGCTGTCTCCGGCAATTTTCCAAGACTTCTGAACAATACGCTCTGAATCGATCAAGAGGCCGTCCATGTCAAATAAAAGTGCTCGAATCATTCAAACTCAATTCCCTTTCCGAGAGCATCCTTAAGGTAAGAAGAAACGTCTTCCAACTTTTTTAGGATCTCCATCTTCTCCTCGAAATCGTCTCCCGTCATGTCCTTATTTACCAAAGCCTTCTGAATATGTTTTACTTCTTTAATAAGATCTTGCGTCATAGTCATGCCCTCCTTTTTTTCTAGTATATCACAGCCACAAGAAGATAGGAGCATTATTTCTCATCATATTAGAAGATCAAATGTGTTACAATGTCATCAAAGCTTCTTTCTTATAGGCAAGCCAATATAAACCTACTATAAGTTGATCATAAATAGAATTTTTACATAATAAGGAGCACCATTATGACTATAAATAAAAAAGAAGACCTGGCTCTCGAAGTCATTGAGCGTCTAAAAAAAGAATATCCTCACACCACTTGCACCCTTGATTATTCCGAGGCATGGAAGCTTCTTGTGAGTGTACGCCTGGCTGCCCAATGCACAGATGCCAGGGTAAATGTAGTGGTTCAAGACCTTTTTGCCAAATACCCGGACATTGATTCCCTTGCCCAGGCAAGTCCTGAAGAAATCGAAGAAATTGTTCGTCCCTGTGGTCTGGGAAAGAGCAAGGCCAAGGATATCAATAACTGTATGCGAATGCTGCGGGATGATTTTGGCGGGGAGGTACCCCGAGATTTAAAAACCCTTTTAAAGCTGCCCGGTGTAGGACGAAAAAGCGCCAACCTCATTATGGGGGATGTCTACGGCCAGCCTGCCATTGTGACAGACACCCATTGCATTCGCCTGAGCAATCGCATTGGTCTGGTGGAAAATACCAAAGACCCAAAGAAAGTAGAAATGGCCCTTTGGAAGATTATCCCTCCGGAGGAGAGCAATGATTTCTGCCACCGCATGGTGGACCATGGGCGGGAAGTATGTACAGCAAGAACCAGTCCCTACTGCGATCAATGCTGCCTGGAAGACATATGCGAAAAAAACGGCGTGGACTAATCCCCGCCGTTTTTCTTATGCTCCTGAATTATTACTCATACCCTTTAAAGTCTCCACAAATTCCAGATCATCTGCTTTTACCTTCAGATTTGAGCAGTATTCTTTTCCTTCCGGTGTCTTTACCGTAATCTCAATAATGGTTCCTTCCACGATTGCTTCCTGGGAAACCGCTCTTAAAAACATTGGAAATTTGGGATGGTTTCTTTGAAATGTTGCCAGTCCGCTTTGAATCTTTTGTAACATTGCAATCTGATTAAAATTCATACATCTACTCCTCTCATTGTTCGCCGGTAAATTGATTATAGCATCCCTTCTTCCTTTTGTCTTATTAAGAGTCTATAAAAAGATCCACCTGTTTATATTTTCTTAAGTAGCCCTTAAGACTTTTTCGATTTCTTTAAGAGTTTTAACATACTTTGGACATAATTCTTCTATATACTAAGAGTCAGATAGTTGATAGACAATCAATCAACTATCCCCCCTCATAAAGTTGTACACCTAAGAGGGTGTACACTTTACTCTCATTCCTTTAGATAACTATAACAACAACAAGAAACCGTCAGCATCTGCTGACGGTTTCTTGTTGTACTACTTTTTATAGCTTTTCTGAAGAAAAGAATTCTTTTGCCAGACGAATTAGGTAGGCTGTATCCTTGGCTCCTGCTGTCTCGTATGGCGAATGCATGGCTAGTTGAGCCAATCCTATATCCACGGTTCTTACCGCCACCTGCAAGGCAGATAGGTTTCCTAAGGTAGAGCCTCCCAGCATATCCGAACGATTGTGGAAGATCTGATAAGGAATCCCTGCTTTTTTACACAAGGACTTAAAAATCGCTGCTGACATTCCATCTGTCGTATATTTTTGATTGGCACTAAACTTCATTACCACCCCGCCATTTAAATAAGGGCGGTTGCTCGGGCAGGTCATCTCCGGATAGTTTGGATGCAGGCCGTGGGCATTATCTGCCGACAGCATAAAGCTTCCTGCCAAAAGTCTTCGATATTGTCCGGCACTGATCCCAAATTCTTCACAGATTCTAAGAAGGCTATCCGCAAGAAAGGTTGAGGCTGCCCCTTGTTTGGTTCCGCTTCCCACTTCCTCATTGTCAAATACCACATGCACGGGAATATATTCCTGGGCTTCGGATGCTAGGAATCCTTCCAAGGAAGCATAGGCACATTGCAGATCATCTAATCTTCCACTGGAAATAAATTCCCCATCTGCGCCCCACATACTTCCCTTCATCCGATTATAAAGAAACAGATCACTTCCAAGAATCTCTTCTTTCTTTACTCCTGCAGCATCTGCAATCAGATCCATAAATTTATGATCCTTACTTTCCCCGCATGCATAGAGGGGCAGCAGGTCTTTTTGTACATTATATTTGTATCCATCGTTGGCACTGCGGTTCATATGAATGGCCAGATTAGGAATCAAACATAGGTCTCTATCCACAGATACCAATTGGCTGATCATGCCTTCTTCTGTCTGCAAAATGATCCGGCCTGCCACCGAAATGGGACGATCAAACCAGGGAGCCATAAGCATGCCACCGTATTTTTCTACGTTGAGCTTTACATAATGCCCTTCCACACCTATTTCCGGATTCTCTTTTATTTTAAAGGTGGGCGAGTCACTATGGCTTGCCATAATATGAAAACCTTGAAATTCTTTCTCCGGGATGCGAAATGCTAAAAGGGCAGAATCATTTCTTGTTACAAAATATTTTCCGCCACGGCGCAAATCCCAGGCGTCTAGTTCCGATAAGGCCTCATAGCCTTCCGCGCGAAGCCGTCTGCAACTTTCTGCAACCCCGTGAAAAACACTGGGGCTTTTCTCTATGAAGTTTAACAAGCTCTTATTTATTTCTTCATCCTCTTTTGTAATCTGCATATCTGCCTGATTTACACCCACCTGATCCATCTCCTGTCTATATCTTTTACCGCAAATATTTTTTCTTCCAGTATCTTTTTTTATCAATATATTTTACCGCCAGGTCTCCACATCTTCCAGGTTTGGATCGGAATGCTCCAACTCCCTGGAGTAGCGATATACGATTTCCACGACATCCTCATTGCTTAGATGTCTTTCATTCTTAACCCACCTGGCCATAAGAAATTCCCGAATAAGCCTTAGACTTACAAAAGCAAGATTTGCTTTATTAAGGGCCTCCCCGTCGTACACGGCTCCGCAAAAATAGGTAGAGATAAAATAAACTAAAATCTGTTCCTGCTGGACCTCCCACTGCGGGAAATGATCCTTCACGTAGTTGTCAAAATCCCGGGACAATAGTTCATGCTTCTCAAATCCATTTTCCAGTTGCTTCTTGAAAAGCAATACCTCTGCCTCACAGAGAAAATCTTCCCATTCATCCCTTAAAAGTTCCAGATCATGGAGTTTTCTAAACAACCTTCTTGTTTTTTTATACTCCCTAATACGACAGACAGCATCCCCTCGCTGCTCTTCCCATTTCTTCTCAAAAAAGGCAATGGCCTTGTCTCCTGCATAGCGATCGATCAGCTCCTCACAGGAAAACAAGTGGCTATCATTGATCCGCCTCTGGATGTCGTGGGCCAGGCCTTCCAGTAAAAGCAGCCGAACCGGAATGCTAATCTCCCGGTTCCGGGCAATATTTAATAGGGCGGTTCTGGTATCTGCTAATATAAAATAAAGAAAAGGATCATAATCATCGTAAGATTCATCTCCCTCTTCTTCATATTCTAGGAAAACCACCGGTTCTTCCCGGTTCATAAGGATTCTTGCCACCTCCGGACAGGAAAGGGACAAGGTCACCTCCCGGATCCCTTCAAACTCTTCAATATGTCTGGGATAAAGCTTGCAAGTCTTGCAAAGAGACTTTTCTCCCAGTTCCTTATATAGATCGCAGAGATTTTCCTGGTTTAAAAAGGCACATCTGCCATCTGCTGTTCGGCGAAAGGTCCGATTCCACCACTGAATAGAAGTCAGTAGGCGATGGCTCATATCGCCGCCGACTGTCAAGATGGCATTTCCATATTTTTTTAGGCTTTTGCTATCTATGACAATCTGCCATCCTGCACAGCAGGTATCCTCACAGTCTCCCGCTATGCACTGAAATTCACTATAATAATCCGGAAATGTGTAGAGCATAACTTTCCCTCCTCTCTCACTCAATCCTCTGATTTTTTTCTAGGACTTCTCCTCATCATACTGGTGAAATTGTCTTTTCCCAAGGCGGACTTCCTTTAGGTGGTCTGCAAGCTTAGGATCCATATAATCCATCAAATAATTTCTTGCAGTCTCCTGCCTTTTTTCGCGTTCTTCCTCAATCTGTCCATTCACAAATTCCACTTCTTCTTGAAATTCCCTGGAAGAAATAAGAGATGCCCCCCGGCCTCTGGTTACCACCTGTTCTACCCCATCAGAGGTTACCACCGTCACATGATATTTTCTTCCAATGTGATGGGCTACTTTTTCAATATATTGGTCTGCGGTCTCCGCTTCCTTGGTAAATACCACATGAATGTTGTGATATTTATATACCTCCATGGCATCGCCCTCCACTTTGTAGGCGTCAAATACCAAGATTACCGCGCATTTTTTAAATCCCTGATAATTGCACAAAATATCCATCAGCTTATTTCTTGCCCCCTGGATATTGTCTTTTGCCAGTTCTTTTAAATCTTCCCAGGCAAAGATTACATTGTAGCCATCCACCAAAAGGTATTCCTCGATGGGCTCCTCTTTCTTTGCATCATCCGGCTTGGCTCCCACTGTCACCGTGGAAGCCTTGGGCGTTTTGTGTTCCACTTTCCCATAGGTTCTTATGAAAATTTCTTCCAGCTCTTTATCTTCCTCATAAGTGCTAGAAATAGGACCTCTCCCCGAACTTTTCGGCGCCTGCACATCCCTGGCATCCTTGTGTTTGTAGGCATTTCTTTTTCCCAACTGCCTTTCAATATGCATCTTATCAAAGACTTCATTCCATGGCACCGCATATCCGGCACCGTGGGCACAAAAAACGGAACCGGTCGGATTTTCTAGGTCTCTTTCCGGATCGTAGGCGCTTGCTTCTATGACCTCCTCTGAATTATGGCAGGGATAATATCCCTTATAATTACAGGTCAAATGCCCCATTCCCCTGCTATATTCTGTAACCTCCATGGCATATTCTCTCATGCAGGCTACCGGTGCCTGTCCTGTAATGACTGTATGGTCTTTGTCCGTTTGGGGATCATCAAAACTTCCATGCATCCGCTGGATATCCGTCATAGCTCTCCCTACATATTCGGAAGGAATTTCCAATCGAAAACTAAAATAAGGTTCCAGCAAAATATTATCCGCCTGCATAAGTCCCTGGCGGACTGCCCGGTAGGTAGACTGCCTGAAATCTCCACCTTCTGTATGCTTTAAATGGGCTCTTCCGGCCAGCAGGGTAATCTTTACATCCGTCAGGGCGGATCCTGTAAGAACCCCTTTATGCTCCTTTTCCTCCAAATGGGTTAAGATTAAGCGCTGCCAGTTTTTATCCAGCATATCCTCGCTGCACTCTGTTCCAAAGGTCAAGCCACTTCCGGCTTCCCCGGGCTCCATCTTCAGATGGACCTCAGCATAATGCCTTAGGGGTTCAAAATGCCCAACCCCCTCCACCACATTTCCTATGGTTTCTTTATAGACAATGCTTCCTTGACCAAAAGAAGGTTCCACTGAAAATCGCTCCATCATCAAGCTTTTAAGTACTTCCTTTTGGACCTCACCCATAAGCTGCACATGGATTTCAGACAAGGCTTCCTTCCATACCACCTTAAGCATGGGGTCTTCTTCCTCTAACTCTCTAAGATAGCCCAACATCTTGTGGGCATCTACAGTCTCCGGAAGTTCCACCTGGTAATTAATGACCGGGGTCAGCACCGGAACTTCCGATTCCTCTTCTATCCCAAGGCCCTGACCCGGATAGGTAAAGTTAAGTCCTGTGACTGCACAAATACAGCCGGAAGAAATTTCCTGGACCATCTCATATTTTTCACCGGAATAAATCCGTATCTGGTTTACTTTTTCTTCCCAATCGCCGCCATCCTTGGAATGTCCTTTTAAGACTTCCTTAACATGCAAGCTTCCGGAGCTAACCTTTAAATGGGTCAGTCTCTCTCCCTTAGGGTCTCTGGAAATTTTATAAACCTTACCCCCGAAGGCCGCATCCTTATCCGGCCTTTTAAAAAACTTGGGATTTCCACAGAACAAGTCAATGGCATCTAAAAGGTCCCCAACGCCACTCTGCTTTAATGCCGATCCAAAATAGCAGGGAAAGGTCTTTCGCTCTCCGATAAGCCTTGCAATCGTATCCCGGCTAATCTTCCCTTGGTCTAGGTATTCCTCCAAGGCATCCTCATGACAGGTAGCAAGATTCTCATAAAAGGCCTCCAGATTCTCGGTGGTATCGCCCGAAAGTTCAGAAACAATCGGAAAGGCAAGGCAGCCTTCGTCTAGATTTTTCTGCAGATCCGCAAGAAGCGCCTTGGGATCGGTTCCCTCCTGGTCCATTTTATTAATAAATAAAAAGGTCGGAACATGATAGTGCCTTAAGAGGCTCCACAGGGTTCTGGTATGGCCCTGCACCCCGTCAGCCCCGTTGATGACTAGGATTGCCCCATCCAAGACCTGCAGGCTTCTCTCCATCTCCGCCGCAAAATCCACATGGCCCGGCGTATCAAGGAGGGTTACCGAAAGATCTTTAAGACGAACCTCCGCCTGTTTAGAAAAAATCGTGATACCCCTTTCTCTTTCTAAGGCATAGGTATCCAAATAGGCGTCCTTGTGGTCCACTCTTCCGGGTTTGCGGATTTTTCCCGTAAGATATAATATACTCTCTGATAAAGTTGTCTTCCCGGCATCTACATGAGCCACCAATCCTACTGTTATATGCATCCGCAACACCTCTTTACTGCTTTTATAAAACGATTATTTTACTTCTAAATATTTCTCGCGAAGCTCCTGCAATTTCTGTCTGTAAGCCACTGTCTGCTTCTTCTCCAAAAGCTCTGCTCTTACATGTTCCTTTACATCCTCAAACTCAGGAATTACAGCATCTACCTTCTTTTCTACCTTAATCAAATGATAGCCAAACTGGGTCTGTACCGGTCCAATAATAGTTCCGATCTCGCCCTCAAAGGCTGCCTTCTCGAATTCAGGAACCATCTGACCTTTTCCAAACTCTCCGAGATTTCCGCCTCTTTCCTTTGAAGGGCAGGTGGAAAATTCCATGGCAGCGTCCTCGAAAGACTTGCTTCCGCTCTCGATCTCTTTTTTCACAGCTTCAATGGCTTCCAAGTCTTCCATCAAAATATGCTTTGCACTGACTCTGGCAGAAGTTCCGAAATGTTCTTTATTTAACTGAAAATATTCTGCCAAATCCTCCTCACTTGCCTCTACCTCTTTTAAAATCACAGATACTGCAAGCTGAGACAGAATGTCCTTCTTTGTATTTTCAAGAACCAACTTAAAATCGTCTGTCTCCTCCAGCTTAAGCTCCTCACCTAACTTCGTAAACAAGCGCATGTTGATAAGCTGATCTAAGTATTGCTGTCTAAACTGTGGATTATTAATATAGGCCTGGTGCTCTCTGGGTGCACTCTTTAAGACTGCATCAAGCTGGGCCTCTGTAATTTCTTCTCCTGCAACAACTGCTAAAACCTTATTCTCACTCATTTTAAATCTTCTCCTTATTTTGGCTTTATTTATTTTTACTTTATAACAATACAGGGAGATATGAGTTTCCCACATATTTCCCTGTCAAAGTCATTCTTTATTCTTTTGTACTGTCGCTATGCCAAATGTAGTACGTTAATTACCAGTACCCATACCATGCTATAGTAAATCACTACTGCCGTCAAGTCATTCACCGTAGAAATCAAGGGTCCGGAGGCTACTGCCGGATCCACCCCTAACTTGGTAAATACAATAGGGACAATGGTTCCGATTAAGCTGGACACGGTCATGGCTACCAAAAGGGATACGCCTACGCAGCCGGAAATTGCAAAGGCATTGAGTAAAATAGGGACTTTAAATATATAGATATAAATTCCTATAGCAATAAATGCCATAACTCCTAAAAGCAGACCATTGGTAAATCCTACCTTCACTTCCTTCATGATTAGTTTGAAAACTTCCTTGCCGTCTAATTCCTCGTCGATCAATACACGAATGGTAACCGCAAGAGACTGGGTTCCTACATTTCCTGCCATACCTAGGATCATAGACTGGAAACATACTACCAGGGCAATCTTTGAAACAACCCCTTCAAAGACACCTACCACAGAGGATACCCCCATAGCCAGGAATAATAAGACCACCAACCAGGGCAGTCTTTTACGAACACTTTCCGTAAGAGTTTCCTCAAGGTCCTCCTCTTCTGTCAAACCGGCAAACTTGGCATAGTCTTCACTCATCTCATCATCCACTACCTCTACAATGTCCTGAGAGGTAATAACTCCGATGATTTCGTCTTCACTGTTTAATACAGGAATGGAGTCCTCCGCATAGTCCCTCAACCTGTCAATACATTCACTGATCAACTCATGGTCTCGAACGTAAGGGTAGGAGGTGGTAATCAAGTCCTCCAAATTCACATAAGTTCTCGCAATGATGAGGTCTTTAAGATCTAAGGCCCCGTAAAATTTCCCCTCCTCATCTGACACGTAGATGGTGGAAATATTATCATTATCCTCCGCCTGAGCCACCAAGGATTTCATTGCGGCTTTAATCGTAAGATTCCTTTTAATCTCGATAAAGTTGGTAGTCATCTTGCTACCAATCTCATCCTCCTCGTAGGATCTGATCAGGGCAATGTCCTCTCGCCGATCTTCGTCGATGAGTTTTAAGATCTGCTTTCTGTCATCTTCCTCCAACTCTTCCAGGACATCTACCGCGTCATCGGAATCCATGTTCTCTACGATCTTTGCGGCACTGTGAATATCCAACTCACCCATGTAGTCATCTACATCGTCAATATAGGTGAAAATTTCAGACACACGCTCTGCGCCTAAAACATGATATAATTTTTTACGATCTTCTTCCGGCAAAAGCTGTAAGGCTCCGGCAATATCATTCTCATGATAATTATCTAACTGAGCCAGAATCTCCTCGTCCGGCAGGTCACTACTTAGTATAGCCGCCAGCTCTTCCTCATAATCCGGAATCACGATTTCTTCATTATTTTCCATAAGGATACTTCCTCCTTGTCTCTAACATTATTTCTTATTAGACACCATGAGGAATCTGTAAACATTAACCTCTGTCTACTATATCACTCGATGAGATTTTCCCCCTCATCTGATAAATAAACTTGCATTATTAGAAGGCTCATATAAGGGATCCGGCCCTGCAGCTTCCTGTTCACTGACTCCACCATCGTGGTTCTGACTTCGCCCTCTACTATCGCCACTATCCATTATATTCACCTACCTCTCAATCCGAATTCATACAAAGTTAGTATACTACTTCGCTATATTTGTGTCAAAATTAATCCCTCTTTTTATGAAGATTTAACCACTCCATTACAAAATTCATTACAAAATTCATTACAAAAAAGCTTCCCCAAAAATCCTTTCAGGGAAGCTTTTCTTATGTAATTATTCTAAATCTGCTACTTATTCCGAATCCGAGGAATCGCTAGTGTCTACCGTAATCATATTATTAATGATATCTGTACTAACCTGGTATACCAGCTTGGATCCATCGACCATGAGATAACGATTACCGTCTCCTGTTTCCTTTCCGATATAAACCGTAAAGGTCTTCTTGTCATCGCCATCCTTGTAGGTTGCTTTTGCTGTCGTTCTCTCAGCTTCTGTCAGTCCGTAGTTTGACAGGCTTTCGTCTGTCACATGGTAGTCTACCGGATCTGAGAGACTTAAAGCTCCAAATCCTCCTGCCAACTCGCTAAGATCATCCTCGTCCTTGTACTTTGTGGTCTCTCCGTTTACTGTAACTTCAACTTTCTTAAGATTTCCACTTCCGATGCTTGGAACATCATCATTATCCACAAAGCTGCTTAGGTCAAATTGCAAGCTTTCTATTAGACTGCTTTCAATGGTATATACCTTTTTACTATCATCTACACTTGCATAATAATCTTCTCCTGTGGCATCTCCCACGTAAAGGGTATGGTCCTTATCATCGCTATCTGTATAAGAAATTTCATATTGGGGACTGGTAAGTCCATAGTCCTCTAAAGCATCCGGATCTTTGATTTTCCTAACAGCTGTAAGACCTGTAATCGATGATTCCAAACTTTCTATGCTTGACTGGTCCATGGGAATCTCATGGTCCTCATCGTAGTACCAGCTTCCATCCTCTGATACAAAGGTCATGCCAGTGCTGCCGTTACTATAGCTAATCTTTGTTAAGGAGTCAGCGTCCACCAGATGGATCTCGGCCTTGGCCTCCTCCTCTTCCTTTTTTGTTTCTGCATGTTTATTGTACGCGCTGAGGCCCAAATATACAGCCAAAAGAGCCACCAGCACAAGAAGAAGGATCATCAATTTATTTTTCTTCATAGCAATCCCTCCTTAAGCCTTTCTTCGTTTCCACCATTTACTAAATCCATAAACCACAATCACTAATGGAATACCAAAAATAATCAAAATGCTGATAGGTCCTGCATACTGCATGGTATTGTTGGTAACTTCCAAACTCTTAGATGCGATGGCTAAGTTTTGAACTCCGTCAAAGTTGTTTGTGACTGCATTCATAAACAAAGTAAGGTTTTCCAATGTAGAAAATGCATCTGTTACCTGACTGTCAATCATAGAAGTTGATGAAATCACGGTAAGCTTGGCTTCTTTTGTAGTGCTGCTGTCTGAACTGTCACTGCTATCTGAGTCATCCGAGCTATCACTGTCTGAGCTATCGGATGTATCACTGTCCTCTGTTTTTATAGTCTCCGTAGCCACTGCTCCCAGCACATAGGTTCCCTGTTCCTGAGAATCCTCTGTAACTGCATAGGCATTGTCAGAAGTAGTTAGGAAGGATTCCACATCGATGGAGTCATTTGCCGGGTCTGTAAGGGTAAGTCCGTGGGCATTAATAAACATTACCATATTAGAGGACAGGCCCTCTGCCAGGTCTCCCGTTGCGGTTACATTTGGGAAAATGTAATAATAATTTCCCTGGTAGCTGCGTTCCATGTCTGCGATATATCCATCGGTTCTTTGCATTCCGTAGGTATTAAGAAGCTCATCGAGGTTCGGAACCTCGCCGTCGATCTCTCCCAGAATAATGAAGACCTTGCCACCATCCTTCATATAATTTTCGATCATGGTCTTCTCATCTGCTGTAAGGTCTGAGCTAATACCGTTGATAAAGAGCAAGTCACAGTCGTCCGGAATCTCACTCTTCATCATGAGATTGATTTCTTCCTCTTCCATATTATTCTTGCTCATAAGATCTGTTACAGAAGAAGAGAAAGAAGTCTCCCCATGGCCGGATGTGTAGTACATTTTATTGCTGTCGGTACTGGTTACATAATTTACGGCACTGGTAAGCTGGCCCTCTCCGTCAAACTCTGTAGCCGAACTGCTTCCTGTGGTGTAGTAAGAATAAGAATCTGTTACCAAAATGCTGGAGAAGGCTACCGTTGTACTTTTGCCTGTATCCTTACACTTTACCAGGATGGTATCAGAAGAAACATTATTTTCTGTCAGGGCTGATGGATGCTGTACCGGATCCACCCACTCCACACTGATCTTATCGGACAGGGCAGAGTACTTGCTCAAAAATGTCTTGATCTTGTCATCTGTACTGCTTTTTTCTGCATAAACCGTAAAAGTGACCTTGCTGTCTAGGTCCTTTAACAGGTCTTTACTGGTATCTGTAATCTCATAAATTCGATTGTCACTGATATCTATATTTCGAACACTCTCCGGAAGCTGTCCTGCAATAAGATTGATCACTACCACAATTCCTATAGCCACTGCAATCAATCCCACACTGTAGCTTCCGTTTCTGGAAGTCTGGCTTCCAAATAATTTCTTAATTTTCTCTACCATGGGAACCTCCTAACTCCAGCGTCTCTTTTGTATCATCTGAATGGTCAGGAAATTGAACAAAAAGATGATAGACAAATACATAATAATGCCGCTGACATCTAACAGATTGTCAGAAGAAATGCTGCTAAATGCGCTGAACAAATTCATTTTTTCAAAGAGATTTGCAAGAAGTCCCTCGTAAAGCGTAGACTTTATAATATAGGGAATGATACTTCCTAACAGAACCACAAGCTCCAGCACTGCTGCCACCAGCCAGTTATTTGTCATTCGCCAGATTAAGCCCACCACAACCGTAAGAATCACAATCACGCCTACCAGGTTGATCCAGGCAGCTGTTCCGATAAAGTTGGTAAGACCACTCCAAAGATAAGTGATCAACAGGACGCCAAAGGTTCCGATGGCTGCCAATATCTGACTTTCTGTCAAGGAAGAAATAAACATTCCGATAGAAATATATACACTTCCCAAAAGAAAGAATACTAAAATTGCCAGATAATCTACCTTAATATAGGCCGTTCCCTGAGACTTAATGATCAAGGGGAAGATCAGGTAAATAAGGCAAGGCACTGCAAAGATACTTACCATTGCAAAAAATTTTCCCAAGACCACTTCTGTAAGACTTACCGGGTAAGTAAGAAGCATCTGGTCGGTCTTAGTCTTTCGGTCTTCCGCAAAGCTTCGCATCGTAAGCACCGGCACTGCGATCAAAAGTATAAAAGTGATACTTGATAAGACATAAGAGAAATATGGATAGCCATAATTCAAGTTATAGGCCATAAAATAAATCCCTGTAAATGCCACTAAAAAGGCAATAAATACGTAGCCGATCATAGAGTTGAAATAAGATTTTAGCTCTCTTTTATATATTGCTATCATTATTTCTCACCTCCCTCTGGGTAGCCGCCTTCTAAGTCATCGTAATTAACTTCCGGATTGACCTCAGGCACCTCCACATTTACGTAATTCTTTTTGGAGTCCTTCCCGTCCTTGTCGGATGTCTCAGTCTTAGAATCTCCCGAATTAAAATCCTGAATATTTTCCATATGATTGCCCTGGGTAAGTTCAAGGAAGACATCTTCCAAGGTATTCTTTGTCATAGCCAAGCATCTAAGAGTCGCATGGTTCTTTGCAAAGGCGGTAAAAATCTGCTCTCTGATATCCAAATTGCCTTTAGCTCTTACAATCACACTTGTAAAGCTCTCCTTCTTTTCCTGGATCTTCCTGCATTCTATAGACTCAATCGCATCAAGACCGGACAAAATTCTTCGCACCTCATTTTCCCCGGCAGAGGTCTCAAGCTCAATATAGCCCTTACGTCCAATACTTTCTTCCAACTTCTCCGGCGTATCACTGGCCACCAGTTTCCCGTTGGAAATAATGATAATATGGTCGCATACCTCTCTGACTTCCGCCAAAATATGGGAACTTAAAATCACCGTATGACGTTTGGACAAATTACGGATCAATTCACGGATCTCTATAATCTGCTTAGGGTCCAAGCCTACCGTAGGCTCATCCAAAATAATAATTTCCGGAAATCCCAAAATAGCCTGGGCAAGCCCCACTCTCTGTCTATATCCTTTGGAAAGATTCTGGATCAGGCGATCCTTCACTCCGGTAAGCTTTGCCATGGACATGACATTTTCAATCTGCGTTTCTCTGTGGGCCTTAGGAATCTTCTTAAGCTCCGCCGCAAACTGCAAATACTCAGAAACCGTCATCTCCATATAAAGTGGCGGAATTTCAGGCAAATAACCGATGCTTTTCTTTGCCACCTCCGGCTCCTTTAAGATATCGTGACCATTGATCATTACAGTTCCTTCTGTAGCGCCCAGATAACCGGTCATAATATTCATGGTTGTGGATTTTCCGGCGCCGTTCGGTCCCAGAAATCCGTAGATTTTTCCTTCTTCAATCGTGAAATTCAAATGGTCCACTGCCAGGTGATTTCCATATTTTTTCACGAGGTTCTCTACTTGAATCAATCCATTTTCCTCCTTTATAAATATGCAGGCTATCAGCTTATCCGTCTAACAACCAATGTCTATTCTATGGAAAATCTATGGTGAATTATTGTTTTACTTATGTTGAAATTGTGAAAGAAATGTGTTGAAAGTGTGAATCACAAAAGACCAGCTTCACAAAACAAGAAAGGCTAGCTTCCTGATTGTATCTAAGATAGATTCTAGGTATAATAAAACATATTGATGCATTTTATACAGGAGTTTTATCTATGAATATTAGAGACTATTTAAAAAAGAAGAAATTGATCACCGATGGGTCTTTTGGCACCTTCTATGGAGCCAATTACCAAAGCTATGACATGCCGGAAATGGCCAACACAGCGCATCCGGAGCGTGTCCTTCACATCCACGGATCCTACATCCGTGCCGGAGCCAAATTGATCCGCACCAATACCTTCGCCTCAAACACTGTACTTTTAGCAGAGGATTTTGAAGTGGTAAGTGCGAATATTAAGGCTGCCATCCATTTAGCCAAGCGTGCCGTACAGGATTCCAAAGAAGAAGTATTTATCGCCGGAGACATAGGCCCCATTCCGGGCCTTGGAAAGCTCAGCGCCAAAGATACCACCGAGGAATATTATGAATTGGGAAGAGTCTTTCTGGCAGAAGGTTTAGAGATTTTGACCTTCGAAACCTTCCCGGACATGGTCTACGTTCTTCCTGCCATCCGGCGCTTGAAGGAAGACTTTCCACAAGCATTCATTATGATGCAATTTCGTCTGGATCAATTTGGTTATAGCAGTTCCGGAATGAACGGGAACAAATTATTAAAAGAGGCCCTCCAGGTCCCGGAAATTGATGCTGTTGGATTTAACTGCGGCGTAGGCCCGGGCCATATGCAAAAGCTTTTACAAAAAATGACACTTCCTGCAGGCAAGTATTATATCGCACTGCCAAACTCCGGATATCCTAAAAGAAATCGAGGCAGCTTGCAATACTCCAACACTCCAAAGTATTTCGCAAGCAAGCTGGCAGACCTGGCCGACTATGGCATTGATATTGTAGGCGGCTGCTGCGGAACCAATCCTTCCTTTATTAAGGAACTGACCAAGTCTATTTCCCTGGTGCCCACGAATAAAGAAATATCCACCTTGGATCCCCAGGATTCTCCTGTCCAGGGAAGAAAGACCGGTTTCTTCTATAATGAAGACGGAAGCCTAAAAAACAAAAAATTGATTGCAGTAGAGCTAGCTCCCCCTACCGGTGCCAACGACGAAAAATTATTGGAAGCCGCTCATATGTTAGAATCTTTCGGGGTAGATGTCTTAACCTTCCCGGATTCCCCTTCCGGCCGTACCAGGGTTGACTCTGTCCTGATGGCCTCCAAGGTAAAATTAGCCACCGGAATGACGGTCATGCCCCACATTTGCTGCAGAGATAAGAATGCCATTGCCATGCGGTCTCTCCTTTTAGGAGCCCATATCAACAACATTCACAACCTATTGATCATTACCGGAGATCCCATTCCTTCTGCGGACCGTCAAACTGTAAAATCCGTATTTAATTTTGATTCGGTAGGATTGATGCATATTACCCAGGATATGAACGAGACAGAATTTCCGGAGGCCCCCATGACCTACGGCGGCGCCATCAACCAGGGCAGGCTCCGCATAGATTCAGAGATAAAAAGAGTACTCCGAAAAATGGAAGCAGGGGCAGAATTTTTCTTAACCCAACCTGTCTTTTGTAAAGAAGAAGCCGAAAAACTGCGGCAGATCAAGGAAGCCACCGGCGCCAGAATCCTCTGTGGAATCATGCCTTTAATCAGCAGGCGCAATGCCCTCTTTATGAAAAATGAGATCAGCGGCATCTATATTCCCGACCAGGTGGCAGACCGCTATCCGGAAAAAGCCGGCAAGGCCGAGGGAGAAGCCATAGGAATCTCCATTGCAAAAGAAGTCATGGAATATACCAAAGACTTTGTAGATGGCTATTATTTTTCCTTCCCCTTTAACCGGGTGCATATGCTGGCTCAGATCTTAGACAAGACCTCCGATCATAATTAAAGAAACAGAACGAACAAGAGACAGAAGGCACCGGGTAATTCCGATGCCTTCTGTCTACTATATAAGGATAAAGAAAAATATGCGCGTCGTCTACTTCATTTACGCTGCCAAAACTCTTGATAAGAATGTTCTGGTACGTTCCTCCTTAGGAGCGCTAAATATTTCTTCCGGTTTTCCTTCTTCTACAATATATCCATCTGCCATGAAGATTACACGGTCAGATACATCTCTTGCAAATCCCATCTCGTGGGTTACCACGATCATGGTCATTCCTTCCTTAGCCAAGGACTTCATAACTTCCAGCACGTCTCCTACAAGTTCCGGATCAAGTGCTGATGTAGGCTCATCAAACAGCAGGGCCTTTGGTTCCATAGCCAGCGCTCTTGCAATCGCAACACGCTGCTGCTGTCCACCGGACAAGGTATTTGGATAAGCATGGGCCTTTTCTGCCATACCAACCTTCTCCAAAAGTTCCATAGCCAAAACTCTGGCCTCTGCCTTGGTGCAATGCTTTGCCAAAACCGGTGCCAGCATTACATTTTCAAGAACCGTCTTAAGAGGGAATAGGTTGAATCTCTGGAATACCATTCCGACTTCCTCACGAAATCTCCGGATATCGTAGGTTCTGTCGGTAATAAAATCTCCCTGGTAACTAATATCTCCACTGGTTGGAATCTCCAACTGATTGATGCAACGAAGGAAGGTACTCTTTCCTGAGCCGGATGGTCCAATGATGGTGACTACTTCTCCCTCTTCTACATTTAAACTAATGTCCTTTAATACTTCCAAATCTCCGAATTTTTTTGATAAATGCTCGACTTTTAACATAAGTATCACCTCATTTTTCTTTCTACCTGTTTCTGTATGATAATTAGGATTGATAATAATACCAAATAGAATGCCGCAATTGTGGTATAGGTTGGTATCATCTTGAAACTTAAAGCTGCATAATTTTGTCCCATGTGGGTAATCTCATTTACTGCAATTACGGACAAGAGGGCCGTATCCTTTACGGATATAATAAACTGGTTAAATAAGGCCGGAAGTGCAATTTTGAAGGCCGGTGGAATAATGACATGAATCAAGGTCTGAGCTCCTGTCATTCCCAAAGACTTGGCAGCTTCCTTCTGTCCCGGATCAATTCCTAATAATGCTCCTTTTACAATTTCTGAAATAAATGCTCCTGAGTTCAGGGCAATAACGGCAATACCTACCGTTGTACTTTTAAGGTCAACGCCTAAAAGTTTTGGGATAACGAAGTATCCATAGAGAGCCTGCACCATAAGAGGTGTTGCTCTGATAATCCAAATATATACGTTTGCAATTCCCTTTGTAACTGGGTTTTTAGCCTGTAAGGCATATCCACACAAACTTCCGATCACTGTACCAATGGCGATACCTACAACTGCAATCAACAAAGTGACTTTCAGTCCTTCAAATAACATCGGAAGCAGAACACTCAAAAAACTCAAATCCATATTTCTTCATCCTTTTCTATTCCCCTTCCCGTGAAGATCTCACGGGAAAGGTTATTTTATCTTTTCTACTTCTAGGTTACAATTAATCTTCTATATTTTATTATTCACACCATGTAGCATATAACTCATCAGTGTATCCTGTCTGAATCAAGTACTCTACTGCTGCATTGATTTCATCGTAGTACTCGCAGTCTTTAGCGATCGCTACACAATATGGAGCTTGTCCTTGGTTAAACTCATCACCTACAACAGCTAACTTGGTATCGGTTGTTGTCTTAATGTAGAAGTTTGCTCCGGGACCATCCTGAATAACTGCATCTACCTTACCCTGCTCTAAGGATTCATAAGCAGTTGTAATGGTATCGTGTACTTCTAATGTAGTATCCGGAAGGTTCTTTGTTGCATAGGTGTGAGAAGCGGTTCCTTTCTCAACTGCGATGGTCTTGCCTGCAAGATCATCTACACTCTCGATTCCCTTGTCATCATCTGTATTTACCATAACCACCTGACCGGAATCACAATAGATATCTGAGAAGTTCATTACTTCTTTTCTTTCATCTGTTGCACAAAGAGCTGCAGCACCGATATCAATCTTATCTTCTGCAAGGGAAGTAGTTAATGCGGAATAATCCATCGCCTGAATCTCGCCGCCCTTGATTTCAAATCCCAGAATTTCCTGAAGCTTATTCAGAAGATCTAAATCGTATCCGATCAATGTACTTCCGTCGTCATCGTAATAAGTAAATGGTCCGAAGAGTCCGGTGGTTCCTACACTCAATGTAACTCCATCAAGAGATCCTTCAATATCTTCCAACTTTACTTCCTCTGAGCTTGATGAGGAAGCTGTGGATTCAGATGATGATGATGATGAACTTGATGAGCTTGAAGAGCTGTCATTAGAGGATGATCCACATCCAACTGCCATTGTTCCTACCATTGTGGTAGCAAGTAATACTGCCAAAACTTTTTTCTTCATACTAAGATCCTCCTTTTGCTTACGGTTAGCAAGTTCTTTATCCATTCAGACGTTTGCATTTTTAATAGAAAATTTAACTTACAGATTCTATTGTACAAAAAAAGGCGCTGCTACCATGTCTGGTGCAACGCCTTTGTTGTTTTCAATGTGCTCTCTGAACTTGCTATCATAATACACTCGGAAGAGACCGCGGTCAACTGTTATTTCTTACAAAACAAATCAGTTTTTCGCTATTTTCTTGAGTTATTTTGACATTAAAAATCTTTTTTCTGTGGATTTTAGCATTTTAAGAGACCGCGGTCTCTTAAAATTTTGCATAATATTCACAAATTTATTTTTTTGCTTGACAAATGGCCCGCTCTTCAGTATTATATTACGTGCAGGTCAAAAAAGACCCGTCACTCATGCGGATGTGGCGGAATTGGCAGACGCGCTAGACTTAGGATCTAGTGTCCCCGACGTGCAGGTTCAAGTCCTGTCATCCGCATTAAAAAAAGTCGTTAGATTTTCATCTAACGACTTTTTTCTTTTCTGCCTTCTTTTCGTTTCTGCTTCCATTTATACATATATTCATCCGCTTCCTTAATGGCACTCTCCATATCATTAATTCCCGGTTCATAGGCACCGTATCCCACAGAAACCATGGGAAGCAAGGGTTCTTTTTCCCTCTTCTTTTCTATCTTACGAATAAAGCGACCATTCAAAGACTCCATGACCTCATCTGTAAGCCGTGCCCTACAAGGAAGAAGAACGCAAAACTCATCCCCGCCAATACGATAACAGGCGCCCTTAACCTCCGCAGTTCCATAGACCTCCCACAAAATATCCCCAATACTCTTTAAACATTTATCTCCAAATTGATGCCCATACTGATCATTAATGGTCTTAAAATCATCAACGTCAAAGAACAAGACCATCATAGACTTGCGTGCACTGCCAATACGGCTTTCGTAGCTCCTCCGATTCAACAAGCCCGTCAGCCCATCTCGAACCTCAATAACTCCCGTATAGTACATGTAAAAAAACAGACTTAGCAGGGCCAAGGAAATATATGCACAATGAAGTCTGCTGTTCAACAAACTAAAGCCCATGCCTGTCACAAATAAAAGGATCATCATGAGCATGGCCCACCTATTTTGCATCTGATAGCGTTTAGAAAAACGACTGATTTCTAAGATATAATACAAACCACAGCCTACATAGAATACTACATAGATCCAATACCATCCGCCATGATGGTAGAAATTCGCCTCATCTACATAAAAAATAAAACCTGTAAAACCGGAAAGGCATTCTAAAATCGCGTGTATAATCAAAAGTCTAAGAAGAACAATCTGCATCTTGTTAAGGGTTGCCAACCACTTTCTATAGCCCCTCATTGTTCTTTCTGCGGTTTGCCCCTCAGCGCCTTCCCTTTCCAAAGCCTTGTCTTTGTAGCCCCGTTCATCTATCGTCTCCGCTTCCTCAGATATCACACCCACAAAGAAAACAATGATAAGCGGAATCAGGGAATGTTCTACAACTCTTGCAAGGATATGTAAATCCCGAAACTGAATCGGGCCTCCATCCAAAAAAACTCCCAACCATTCAGAGATTGCAGCCACAATGATTATCAGAATTATACCGGTAAATTCCATCTTCTTGTCCTGATCTAAAAGGGCATTCCCCCGGACCATTATACAAAGAGTTACCAATGCAATGATCGCAAAATATATAGTTGTAGAATACTGTAAATCCATAATTTCTCCCTTCAACACATCTAAACTCCCAGATATGTAAGGTATGTTTCCTTGTTAACAATATCATCAGTTTATCACGCGAAAACTTTGAATTCAATTGTCAATTATCTCTGATCAAGATTTATCAAAGATGATAGAGACTAAAACTATAAAAGAGAATGAGCTCAGGCTCATTCTCTTTTACACTTCACTATCTTTTATTTTTTATTCTTTTTAAAAACAGCTTCGGCTGAGCTTCCATGCTGAACACGATGACAAGCAGTATCTACAGCTGTTACGGTTCCAAGAGCCAAGGCTCCTAAAATTGTTGTTGCAACTACAAGACCTACAACTTTCTTTGTGAAAAATTTGTTCATACTACCACCTCTTTACTAATTTTGAGTTTGTAATTTATATGTTACTTATATCATATATACGAATGACTTTAAAGGGGGAGCTACTAATTTTCACATTTTTTTCATTTTGTCAAAAAAGCAGCTTCTAACAAAAAAATCAGCAAGTACAAATACTTGCTGATCTTTAAGTGAGCGTGCGGGGATTCGAACCCCGGACAACTTGATTAAAAGTCAAGTGCTCTACCACCTGAGCTACACGCCCATAAACTGGGCTAGCTGGATTCGAACCAGCGAATGCAGGAGTCAAAGTCCTGTGCCTTACCGCTTGGCGATAGCCCATCATCATTTTTTAAAGGAAGGTGGGTAAAGGGACTCGAACCCTTGATATCCAGAACCACAATCTGGCGCGCTAACCAACTGCACCATACCCACCATGTTATTATGACTTATCGAACTATCTAATTTTGTCCAACTAAGTACCTTATTTAATTTTAGTGTGGTTCTAACGAGCCTGGGGGGATTCGAACCCTCGACCTACGGCTTAGAAGGCCGTTGCTCTATCCAGCTGAGCTACAGACTCACAAGACAGCTCTCATTAGAACTATACTTTTTCTTAAGGTCAAAATGGCCTTAAGAAAGCGGGTGATGGGAATCGAACCCACGTATCCAGCTTGGAAGGCTGGTGTTCTAC
>CAVHCX010000030.1:0-35959 GCA_963634745.1 Clostridium sp. CAG:343 | reverse complement strand
AATGCAAAGTAGAAGATGTAATGGAACTGCTCCAAAAAGAAGCCAAAGAAGATGGGTTTGCCGAGGGACGAACTGAAGGCTTAGCCGAGGGCCTGACTAAAGGACGGACCGAGGGGCTAGCGGAAGGACTGACCAAAGGAAGAACCGAGGGGCTAACAGAGGGTCTGACCAAAGGAAGAACCGAAGGACTGGCTGAAGGAAAGATACAAACTCAACTTGCTTCCATTCAAGCTATCACAAAAAGCCTAAACATAACCCCAGCCCAAGCCATGAATGCATTAAACATTCCAGAAGAAGAGCGAAACAATCTATTGAAACTTATGAATAATTAGGCTCTCATCAAGCAATCGGAAACAAAGTATATCTTTTTCCAAATCTTAGGCTTTTAGACCAAGTTACTTCCTGCCATGTATAGAAAACGCAGTATATCTTTCCATGGATCTTAGCCTTATAGACCAAGTTGCTTCCTGCCATGTGTGATGCTATATGGCAAAAAACGATTGCGAGGCTTCCGTCGCGCACTGTGAGCCGGCAGCGAAGATAAATGCATTGTGCCCGAAGGGCCGAGGGGCTTTAGCTCCTCGTGAGCGCAAAGCGCGAGTTTGCATTTATCTTTGCGAATCAGCCGGCTTACAGTACGCAGGAAACGAGCATGTTTTTTGACATATAGCATCACACATGGCAGGCCATCAAACTAGCTCCATCCAGCCTAGACCTATAAAAGACATACAAGTGAAGACCAAAAAACTCGCCCCATCCCATTTTATTCCTCAATCAACAATCCATTCACATGATAGCGGATCCCCGTCCGCTGCCTGGATGTTAAAAAATTTTTATCGATTCTCTCCTGCACGATCTTGCAGCCTTCTCTAGTAGTATTGATTAGTAATACCAAGAACTGCCCCCTGCCATATCGGTTGACCACGTCCCCTTTTCGCAAGGTTGTTAGCAGGGTATCCTGTAATCTTTTTGCCAGCTCGTCCAAGCTGGGACTTTCTTTCATGGGTTTTCCCTTGCTGTCTACTATGCTGCAGGACATGAGGTAGACGGACTGACCGCTTCTTTCTAACATCCTAACCAGGTGCTGATAGATTCCCCGAAAGGTGGGATAACTGCAAAGGTATGCGCCGTTTCCATTATCCTCTTCCTTATCTCCTTGATGCTCCATTAGCTTTAGCTGGATATCATCCAGGATTTCATAGGAGTGAACCACCTGGTTTCCTAACTTTTCTAAGGACTTCATTAAGTTCTCGGAAGGTCTTAGGCCCCGGTCTTCAAAATAGTGCTCCACAGTATCTGCATAAAGTTCCCTGGCCTCGTCATAGCGGCCCAGCATAACCAAGGCTTCCATGGTAAGACTCTCCCACTCTCCATAGGGCTGGAGTTTGGAAATAAATCTTCCCAGGGTTTCCAGTTTCTCATAGTCATTTTTCAGTCTCAGCAAATTGGCTGTTTTATCCACACACTCCCTGATTAAGAGCTCATATCTTTGATTTTCCGATGCAATCCAAAGGTTTCCGATTCCCGACGGAAGGAACTCACCTTTATAAAGCATAAGGGTCTGGTTTAGAATTTTTAATTCTGCCTGGATCTGCTCATCCGTGCGGCTTACGGTCCCTGCCTTGTCCTGATATTCCTTTTCCATAGAATCTATGCGTCTGTAAAGCTTATCAAATTCCGCTGCATCCTCCCAAACCGGGATCTCCTGGCTCCAATATACGACCCCCTCCAGGATCTCGATATAGTTGACATCCTTTGGCAGTCCGGAATTTTTTAGTTTTACTTTTGCATTGTAAATTACACTTTGCAGGGCATGCTGCACATTATCAACCTCTCGGTCTCCAAATAGGACTTCTTCTAACTGTTCTCTTTTTACACCCTTATTTTTATAATGGATCAGCATCTGCATCAAGGCTGCAAACTGTGAATTGCCATTCTTCCTGCTCTCGATGGATTTCCCATTGTAACTCATGGAAAATCCACCAAATGTATGAACAACTAAAATATTCTTTTGTAAATCTCCCATAAGCTTCCTCCCTCTTGTCAAAAAAACATATCGACCTATACTTTTATGATTTTAGTATAACATGATTGGCCTATTTGTCTATAAGATTGGCGACATTTCTTAGACTTTTTCTGACTTTCTTAGACAAGGAACCCTAATAGGAGAATACTGATAAAGGAAAATAAGTCTTTAAAATTCCAATTCTCTCTTGGTAAATACCAAGATGGAAACTCCGATTCCCACTGCCAGGTAGGCTATGATCACCAGAAAACTTCTTAGGTCAAAGATTCCAAGCCACAAGCGATTGACAAAATTAGTGACGGCCGGTGTGGAATAAAGGGCAGGCAGGTTGAGCCTTCCGACAATCTTAAATGCCAAAAGATAACCCATAGCAAAGCCCATAATATTTAGCTGCATAATAATATATACTAGGGATGCCACGGTCGGTAGCTGGCTGATAAAAGCAATCATCATAGCAATGGCCATGCCTACAATCCCTTGCAAGAGATCACTTAGGAGGCTGACACATATTTCTGTAAATACCGGTCCTGTAACCAGGTGCCCCATAAGGGCCACCAGGATGGTATGGAGGGCGGTAAAGAATACCAGGTCGATGATCATTACCAGACAGTAGCTAACAAATTTCCCTAATACCACCTGGTATCTTGATACGCCCATTCCTATGGCTGCCTGGAGACTCTTGGCCTTAAAATCATCTCCAAAGATGGTGAAGATATAGACCAACATTACCAGCATTCCGTAGATGGGATTTCCCCCGATCATAAACTGGGTCATAGCAATGTCGGAATAGCCCTGGATGGCTTGATAGATCAAGATTCCAATGAGGCTTAGTCCAAAGACAACTAGCATTACATATCTTAATGGTTTGGTAAAGACTCTGTGAAAGTCTGCCTTTATAAAATTTTTCATAATCCTTCTCCCTCCTTTACCAAACGGCTACTCTTTTTTCCGGTGCCAGATACATTCCATCGCCTTCTTTGATATCAAAGGTGTCATAGAATTCGTCAAACTGCTGAACTACAATGTTGCAGCGCAGGTAGGATACGGGATGTTCATCCTTAGCCATTGCGATTTCGGTTGTGAACTTCTGACAGGTAGCGAAGGTCTTTGCATAGGATAAGAAGAATTTCTCGTAGTCAAAGTTTTCTTGTCTGGAAGCCAGATTCAGGGCGCATCGCATACCTCCCATATCTGCTGTGGCCTCTGCCTCCACCTTAGAGCCGTCAATATAGTCTCCGTCTCTGTATATGGTATAGGTAGAGAAATATTTTGCCACCTTATCTATTTTCTTCTGGAAGGCTTCCACATCCTTGGTTGTCCACCACTGCTTCATGTCTCCATTGACATCGAACATATAACCACTAGAGTCAAAGGCATGGGAAATTTCATGTCCCATAATGACTCCAATGTGGGATAGGTTTTCCTCATAGGAGGCATCCAGGCTAAAATAGTTATCTGCCGCTACAATTCCCGCCATAATGGTGGCTGAATTATCGGAAGGCATGTAATAAGCATTGGTCGTGGTAGTCGTCATCATATCATTAGAGAGGTCCCAGTCTGTTTTATCTACTTTTTCATTGATTTTCTCTGCTTCTTTTTTAAGATTATAATTTTTGACTGCGGCCACGGACTGCATGAGGTTTAAGCCGGTCAAATTAAGGCCCTCATAATCATTCATAGTGTCCGGATAGAGAACGCGGAAGGACATTTTCTCCAGTTTGTCTATGGCTTTTTTCTTGGTCTTTTCGCTGATCCAATCTTCCTCACTTAAAATTTCCTTATAGCTATCTACTATGTCAGACAGTAGATTTTCTAAGTACTCTTTCTGCTCGGAAGTACAGTAATTTGCCACATACATTTCCTGGTTTAGCTCTTTTAAGCTTCCTGTCACAGTGGTAAAAAGAATGGTCTCTTCCTCTGTAAGGTCCTCTCCACTTAAGATTTCCTGGGTCTTAGCGTCTGTGGAGTCGCCATCTTTATTGTCAGAGTCGCTGTCCGAGTCTTTCTTTGAATCTGTGGACTCTTCCGTATCTTTAGAATCATCCGACCCTCCCATCAGGAGATTTGCATAATTTTCATCCTCGGTTTCAAAGCAGTTTTCATAAGCGTCATAGCAGTCCTTGGATAAATATTTCATATTATTGATCACGGTATGTACAAGGTAATAGTCCTTCATGATCTCAAGATTCTTCTCTGTATAGAGCTTTCCGACTGCTTTTACATAATCCGGCTCCCATACGGTATACTCTTTAGAGCCGTCATAATTGTAGGTGGATAAAATCTCCATCAGAGGGTAATTGCCTGCTAATTCCTCTAAGTCTTCCTTGCTGTATAGGTTATTAAAATACAAGGAGTTTTCAATCTTGGAACTGTCGATCGCATCATAGGAAGAATTTTCTTTTAAAAGTTCTTCATATTTCCAGGCATTTTTTAGGATCTTATTGACTTCTTTTTGACTATAGCCATAATCTGACAAGATGGCAAACATGCTCTCCCTAAGATTCTCACGGTACTCATAGTCGGATACGCTGGTCGGAGAATTTTCACAGGTCTCATAATCCGACCGGATCATTACGGTATACTTATTATCCGTATTCGTATCCTCATTCTCGTCTTTCCATCCTTCCTCTACAGAAAATCCGATGGGATAGGATCCGGATATAAAGCTTCCGTCCGCATTAATAAGATAGGAAGAAAGCTCGTCTATACTTTCAATATTTTCTATTTGATTCAGATAGGCTTCTAAGGGTTTGGTTCCCTCTTCATTTCTCTCCTCCCAGTTAGCTGCAAGCTGTATAAAGTCGGAATATATTTCTTTTAAATGGTCGTAGGTTGCCGTGTCCATGCCAATGTGGTTGTCTCCTAAGCTTCCTTCCTCAGCCTGGTTCATCATGTCTAATTCCTGCTTTATGATCACACCGATATTATCCATGAGTTCTCCGACGCTGCTTTCCTTGGCCACGCGGTCCTGCACATTTAAAAACCAGTCCTTATTGGCCGCGGTATAAAAATCATCCTTTAGGGATACATCGGTATCTTCTGTAACCGCTCCTACAAAATCGGAATTGATCCACTTGGACTTTTTGGTGACGGTTTTACTAACATCCACTTTATTTCTATACATTTCTTCCGTAAGGTCCGACCCACCTGCACATCCTGTAAGAAGGCTGCTTACAGTGGCCAGGCTAAGGACCAGGGCAAGAAATTGTTTGCTTTTTTTCATACTTATCCTTTCTCTTCTTGAATGCCAAAAAATCTAACTTTTATTATTTAGAAATCCAACTCTTTGTTTTTAAAGATCCGGTAGCTTGCGAAAAATCCAATACCTATAAAAATAAGGACTACTAAGAAATTTAAGAATTCAAAATGTCCGATCTTTAGTCCGTTACAAAAATTACTGATATTGGTTCCCGGCAGGATCCTTCCCGGATGAAGATTTACAAACCTCGAACCGATGGACTCTAAAAAATTATTCAGCATGGTAAGAGGTCTGAAAAACAGAAGCTCATATAAAACCAAACCGACCCCCAACCGCATATTATAGAAGACCATGATCATAACAAGAGATGTTGCAAAAGCGGCGATCAAAAGGATATAGACAAGGATGACCAACATATTGACGATGTTGCCCCCCTTAATCAAGGCCCCCTCCACTGTGGTTCCAAGCCAGATACTTGCAAGGATGGTAACCGAATCTACCAGGGTAAGAATCATCATCTCTAACCATTTGCAGCTAATGATCTTGCCACGGCTGACACCCTTTCCTATTACGATCTGCATGGTTTTTACCGCAAAATCATCCTCGTATACATGGAGGAGGTTAAACAGTCCCAAAAACATAGCGATAAACTCCATACATTTTTGATAATAAGACATTAAAAGGCTTAGGTTGCCGCTGGTAGCATCTGCGGTAGACCGGGAAAAGTCGAAGGCAAGAAGCATACAGATCAGCCAAAAGATCCACTTCTTTTTTCTGTGGGCAATGCGCCACAAGTCTGCCTTTAGGTATTGACGCATTATTTTTCACCTCCTACGACACTGAAGTAGAAGTCCTCTAAGCTTAGGGATTCCTGCTTTTCTCCCTTGATCTCTATTCCGGCTGCCGCAAGGGCCTCTCTTGCCTTTTCAAGGTCATCGACGGAAATCTCTACCAGGTTCTGTTTTGTAACCAGTTCCTCCTGGGTGATAACCTTCTCTACCACTCCGTTATTTACGATTCCGAAACGGTGGGCTGTATTTTGTAATTCTCCCAAAATATGGGAGGATACGATCACGGTCATTCCGAATTCTTCATTTAGGCGCTGGACCAATTTACGGATATCTGCGATACCCTGGGGGTCTAAGCCGTTGGTAGGCTCATCTAGGATCAGGATCTCCGGATTTCCCAAAATAGCATTGGCAATTCCAAGTCTTTGCTTCATTCCCAGGGAGTACTGTCTGTACTTACTTTTAACTCCTGCTAAGCCTACGATGTCAAGGACCCGATCAATTTCTTTTTTCCGGTTCTTAATGCCTTTTAGGCGGCAGTAGTACTGGAGATTTTGCTTGGCATTCATATAGGAGAAGAAATTTCCTCCGATGAAAAAGCCTACCTTTGCCCGGCCCTGCTTTAGGGAATCTCCGGGGTCGCCAATCTCAAGCTTACCGCTTTGAAAGTCCGAGAGTCCTAAAATCACCTTGAACATGGTTGTTTTACCGGCACCGTTTTTTCCTATGAGACCGAAGATGTCCCCCTTGTTAATCTCAATGTTGACGTCCTTTAAGACCGTATGCTTGCCGTAGCTTTTGTTGACTCCTTCCAGGGAAATCACGGGAGTTCCTTTTGTTTCCTTCATAACACTTCTCCTTACTTTGCTTGATTGATTTGCTTCGTCCTTATATAAACCATACTTATATAAACCTAGATAAACATAGAAAAGATAGAGGCGCCTATAACCGTCAGAATACCTGCCACTACGATTGAGAGGCTGCTTAGGGCTCCTTCGATTTCTCCCAGCTCCATGGCCTTGGCGGTTCCGATGGCGTGGGAGGCAGTTCCTAAGGCAATTCCTTTGGCGATGGGCTCCTTGATCTTACAGATTTTTAAGATCCATTCTCCCATTACATTTCCCAAGATTCCTGTCACGATAATGACAGCTACCGTCACTGCCACATAACCTCCTTGTTCCTCAGACAGGCTCATTCCGATGGCTGTGGTGATGGACTTTGGCAGGAAGGTGACATATTCTTGGTGGTTAAAATGAAAGATCAAAGCCATGACCAAAATAGATGCCAAGGAGGTCAAGACTCCTGCTGTCACTCCTACGGTAATGGCCTTCCAGTTATCCTTTAAAATTTCAAACTGCTCGTAGAGAGGAATAGCCAGACACACGGTGGCCGGAGTTAAGAGGTAACTGATATACTGGGCCCCCTCATAGTAGGTGTCGTAGCTTACCCCACTGATCAGTAAGAATATAATAGTAAATACGATCGATAAGAGTAGGGGGTTTAATATATCATGCTTTAATTTCTTTTTTAGTTCCATTCCCAGAAAATAGGTAATGAGGGATATGGCCGCCCCCATAAATGTTGATTGCTGTAATAAATTCATTGATAACTCCTTCTTAGGCTGTTACAGATTCTGCCTCTGTCTTTGCTTTTTTCTTTTTCTTTTTTTCTTCTTCCTTAGGCATCTCACTGCCGCCTACAAATTTCTGGGTAATCATCCCTGAAACTGCCATAACTAATATCGTACTTACCACAGTAACCACGGCGTAGACTCCCAGGGATTTTCCAATAAGGCCCCAGGATTCAATGAGGCCTACCGCCGCCGGGATAAACATGACCGGCATGATCTCTATTAAAAATTTCCCGGTATCCTTTACGGCATCCAAGGGAAGGACCCCTGATTTTAGCAAGGCAAACATCAGGAGAATCCCATAGATACTCCCCGGCACCGGAAGGGGTAGGGCGCTGTGCAAAAGGTCCCCCACAAAAGAAATGATTAATATGATACAAAATTGTCGTAAATACTTCATGATTCTATCTTCTTTCTACTATAAATGTGGACCTTTTTTAAGGCCCACACCTGCTTTTTATTTCTTATAAAATTTGATCTAAAACTTTCGCAATTTCATCCATGGTAATTGGCTTTATAATATGACCGTTCATGCCTGCCTTGTAAGCCCTTTGTCTGTCTTCCTCAAAGGCGTTGGCTGTCATGGCCACGATTGGAATATTTGCTTTTTTATTATCGGACAAGGTCCGAATCTCTCTGGTTGCTGTATAACCGTCCATCTTAGGCATCTGGATATCCATTAAGATCAGATCATATCGATCTGCCGGTGCCTCATTAATGGTAGCTACGGCTATATCTCCGTCCTCCACGGAATCAATACGCATTCCGGTCTCCTCCAGGATTGTGGTAGCGATCTCTCGGTTGAGTTCGTTATCTTCTACAAGGAGGGCTCTCTTTCCACGGTAGTCCGGAGTGGAAGGAAGCGTCTTATCTGCTTCCTCTTTTAAGAGGAGGGGACGGCTTAAAACTTTTCGAAGGTCTGACATAAAGATGGGTTTGGATACAAAGGCTGTAACTCCGGCCTGTCTCGCTTCATATTCTAAATCCGCCCAATCGTAGGCGGTCAGTACAATAATCGGGATCTCCTCGCTTATAACTTTACGGATCCTGCGGACGGTCTCGATACCGTTCATGTCCGGCATGAGGTAGTCAATGATAAATGCCTTGTATTCATCTTTTCGCTCGGTGGCATCCTGGGCCCGCACCACTGCTTCTTTTCCGGAGGTGGTCCAGTCGGGCCGCATCTTGATATCCCACAGCATCTTACTGACGCTTCGGCAGGTATTGATATCATCATCCACCACCAGGGCTCTGGCCCCTAAAAGTTCCGGGATGGGCTCCATTTCTTCGATGGTCTTTGCGATCTTAAGATTCAAGATTACTGTAAAGATGGATCCCTTGCCTTCCTGGCTTTCTACCCTAATCTCTCCTCCCATCATCTCTACGATATTCTTACTGATGGCCATGCCAAGTCCCGTTCCCTGGATTCCACTGACCGTAGAGCTTTGTTCTCTTGCAAAGGTATCAAAGACATGGTCTAAGAATTCCTCCGACATACCAATTCCGTTATCCTTTACTACCAGTTCATAGGTGGTATAATTATTGATCTCACAGGGCTTTTCTACCAGGCGGATAATGATATCTCCCCCGGGCTCTGTAAATTTAATGGCATTGCTTATGATATTTAAAAGGACCTGATTTAACCTGAGCTTGTCCGTGATCACATCTTCGTTTACCACATCCTGGGCATCGATATAGAGGTTTAAGTTCTTGGCATTGATAAGTCCCTGGATCATGGCCCTCAGATCATGAAGAAGGTCCGGGATATGGACGGGTTTCTCGTCAAGTTTTACCGTTCCGCTCTCGATTCGGCTCATATCCAAAATATCATTGATCAGGCTAAGGAGATGGTTACTGGAGGTACTGATCTTAGATAGGTAGTCCTGGACCTGGGCCCGGTTGTCAATATGTGTCTGGGCTAAGGCCGTAAAACCTATAATGGCATTCATCGGGGTCCGGATGTCATGGGACATACTATTTAAGAAGGTGGACTTGGCCTTGCTGGCATGTTTGGCAGCAGCCAGGGCGCTTCTTAAGGCTTCATCCTGTTCTATCTCTCTTTCTTTATCCTTGGTTACGTCACGGTTGGCGATAAGAATGGCATTTACCTTGCCCTGATCATCTCGCCTTTGGGGAACGATGAGGGATAACATCCAGCTTCCATCATTTTTCTGACTGGTAAAGGATAAGGACTTTTGCCCTTGTAGCCGGTCCACAACCGTATCCAGATTAATATATTCTAAGAAGTCCTTCCGATAGACTTCTGCAATATTTTCTGCCACCGATTCCTTCCACCGGATGCTGTCAAAGGAGGCCTTATTTCTAAAGCTCTTGGTAGCCTCGCTTCCCTTTACCACTTCAAGCTCCCGCTCCCTAAGATCCAAAAGGAAGATGGAGGAATAGACCTGGCCTACGGAATTAATAATCCGCATACGTTTCTGGTCTCTGGCAATAACCCGTCGTTCTGTACGACTTTTTCCTAAGATATGAACCAGGAAAATAAGAAGGGCCACCAGGACATATACCAGAGTGACAATATTTCTTGTCATAAATACCTGGCTGGCGGGATAGAACATATAAATAGTATAATCCTCTGCCGCATCTTTCCTTCCATACCAGTGACTCATGCCGGATGTTAATTTCACAATTCCATCCTTATCCGGACTAAAGCTTCCCTTATATGTTTTCTGGCAGTCCCTCACAGAGGTCCCGATCAAGGTCGTCTGGTTGCTTCCCACGACTTCATCATCCTTGGTAATCACAATGACCCCCTTCATCTCAAAAGGAAAGTCTGTCATTAAACTTTGAATACTTAATTCTCCGTCCGCATCGCTTAGTGGCGTTTTCTCTGCATATGCGATTACAAGGCCCGTGGCATCCCTTCTTGATACGACTGCCAGATCATAATTGGTCTCATTTTTCTGAAGTCTGGTAATATAGGTTTTCTCCGGATGGTTGAGGATGTCTGTAACAAAAGTCTCCCCCAGCATATCCTTCCAGAGGAACATGGAAGTATTATCTTCCGACGTATCCATGACCTGACTTAAATTCTCATCCACCACAAGGATCCCTGTTATACTCTGTTCCTTGGCATACTCTTTTAAGGAATCCTGGGTAAAATTACTTTCCTCCTTCATGGCCCAGGTCAGGGCCAGGCTTTTATCCTGAAGCCTTACCAAGCTTTTCACTTTATCATTGTTTTGGTACTTATTATAGCGGCTGATCCTTTTTTGGGCAAAGGAAATGGATTCTTCTAAGGTTGTCTGCAAATTCTTCTTATCTGAAAATTGGAAGAAAGTAAAGAGGATAATGCCTGTTAAGACAAGAACCGCAAAGAGGATCCCACTGAAGGACCCCATTACTTTTTTATTCTTCATGGTCTTGTCCTCCCCATACTGTTTTTTCAGGATCCAGACCATATTTCTCTACGATCTCTTCCATGCTGCCGTCCTCTTTCATCTCCTCCAAGGTTTTTGTAAGTTCTTTGGCTAGGTCTTCATGGCTTCCTTTTTCAAAAGCCACTCCAAGCTGGGACATATAGGGGCTTTCGTCCAGGATCCGGTATTCTTCCTGGTCATTTCCGGCAAGCTGTCCCATCAAGGCCTCATGGCCTGCAATGGCATCCACATAATCTTTTCTTAAAATCGCAAATAACTCATCGGTGCCGGAAACACTCACCAGCCGGTCCACACTTGGAAGGCCATAGCTTTCAGGATCTAAAAAAACCTTCTCCCCGTAGGTTGTAGACTGTACTCCCACTCTCTTTCCTTCCAGATCTGATAAGTTATTAATGTCACTATCCTTTCTTACTACTACAACCTGGCGGCTATACATATAGGGGCCTGCCCACTGGTATTTGTCTTCCCGACCGGTCATGGTATAGCAGCTCCAGACACAATCGATAGACCCGTCTTTTAAGTCCTCATCCTTCTTCTCCCAGGAAATAAATTTCATCCGGGTCTCATAACCCAAACGGGAGAAGGCTTCCTTTGCAAGTTCCACATCGATTCCAAGAACCTCTCCGTTGGTATCCTGATAGGAGTAGGGTTCAAATTTATCGCAGCCGATGACTATGGTTTTTTTATCATCAGTCTCAGTCGTTTTTTTTGTGCCACATCCCGATAAAAAAGCTGACAAAAAAAGCAGCGCTGTAAGAGTGACACCCGCTCTCACTATAGTCTTTTTTGTTTTCTTATGCATATCCCTTCATCCTTAATACTACTATTTATCGATTCATCCATCTATTCATCTATCTGCCTATCCCTCTGAGGCTTACAAGAATTCATCCAGGACACTGGCAATGGATTCCAGGGAAATTGGCTTTATAATATGGCCGTTCATCCCGGATTCATAGGCCTTTTGCTTGTCCTCCTCGAAGGCGTTGGCTGTCATAGCAACGATCGGAATATTGGCTTTTTTATTATCTCTAAAGGTCCGAATTTCTCTGGTAGCCGTATAGCCGTCCATTTTTGGCATCTGTATGTCCATCAAGATTAGGTCGTAAGTGTCCGCCGGGGCAGTGTGCATGGTGGCTACTGCAATATCTCCGTCTTCTACGCTATCGATTTCCATTCCGGTTTCCTCCAAAATCAGAGTGGCCAGTTCCCTATTAATTGCATTATCCTCCACCAGAAGGATCCGTTTTCCCCGGTAGTCTGGAATCTCCTTCTTTCCTTCCGCGGTCTGATCCTCAGATTCTTGCGGCAGATTTTCTTTTTCTTCCGCTTCTTTATTTAGCTTCATGGGAAGGTTTACGGTAAATTTGCTGCCCTTTCCTTCCTCGCTTTCTACCCGGATCTTTCCGCCCATCATGTCTACAATATTTTTCGTGATGGCCATGCCAAGACCGGTTCCTTGGATCCCACTGACCGTAGCGCTTTGCTCTCTTGCAAAGGTATCAAAGACATGGGAGAGAAATTTTTTGGACATACCAAGCCCGTTATCCTCCACCGTCAATTCATAGTAGGCCCGGTCGGTCTCATGTGTACCCTTTTCTCTCATTACAACCTGGATGCTGCCTCCCTCCGGGGTAAATTTAATGGCATTGCTAACCAAATTTAGGAGCATCTGGTTAAGGCGCAATTTATCTGTGATCACATCCTGATGGGTCAGCTCTTCCGTCTCCACCGTAAGCTTCAAGCCTCTGGCATCCACCTGGCCCTGGATCATGGTTTTTAGGTCATGGAAAATATCCCCCAGGTGTACCGGATTTTCTTCCAGCTTTACGGTACCGCTCTCAATACGGCTCATATCCAAAATATCATTGATGAGATTTAGTAGGTGGCTGCTGGAGGTGCTGATGTTTTCCAAATATTCCTCCACCTTCTCCGGTTCCCTTACATGCTGTTTTGCCAGGGCAGTAAATCCCACGATGGCATTCATAGGGGTGCGGATGTCATGGGACATGCTGCTTAAGAAGGTAGATTTTGCCTTATTGGCCTGCTCGGCTGCCTCCAGGGCTTTGGCCAGGGCCTCCTCCTGCTTTTTTTGCTCTTCTATGATCTCATCTACAATCTGGAAGCCTGCGACTACATTTCCCTCATTATCGATTTTTCTGAAATCAAAGCGATAATTATGAAGTTTCCCACATTCGATGCTGCGGTAGCTTCCTGCATACTCATCCTGCTTTGAAAAAACCTGACTGATATTGTCTATGCTGAAGGCTTTTTCAATCCTCTCTTTATCATCGGGATGGACATTTTCATGCACCCAACGCTTAACAACACTGTCATAGGGAAATTCCGTCCCCTCCACGTCTATGACTGCCTTCACATCGTAATCTTTCATGAGGCGGATGACCCTTGCAGTCCTTTTTTTTATGTTGGCCACAAATACATTTCCAAAACTTTTAGACAGGGTATTGATCACCGCCATCTGCTGCTCTATGGCTTTTTTATGCTCCTCTTCCAGCCGCTTTTTCTCCCGCTCCTGGGCAAGATGTTCTTCCATGATATGATCAATATTTTGAAATCCTGCAATAATATAATAAAAATCCTTAAGAACCATATAGCGGTATTGGCAGTAATGGACTTTTCCATGGTCTATAATCCGATAGGTCCCTGTATATTCATCAGAGGTCTCAAAGGCTTTTTCTACATTTTTAAGTCTAAGAGCCTCCCTGAGCATGGTCCGGTCATCCGGATGGACACGCTCGGAAACATACTGGTTTTTCACCGGTTCATAGGGGTAAATCCTTGCCTCTCCCCGGTGGAAGCTGGAAGTAATATATCCATTGAGCTTCATGATCTCTGCCTGGCCTTTTACCGGATCTACCAGGTATACATTGGTATATCCGGCTGAGAGGGCCTCAAAAATAGATTGATATTTAAACTCATTGGTAACTTCCACGGCGCAGATTGCATGAAGAAGATTCCCCTCCTCATCCACATCCTCCTTAATATAGTGAAGCTTACAAGAGCCTGCCACCTTTCCCTCGAAATTAGTGGAAATATGATTTTTCCCCTTCATTCTTTTATTTAAGGTTTGGATATCCAAAAAGCTTAAGGCCTGGTCATAGCTATCCTTTGTAGCCAGGCCTTTAATGATGCTTTGCATATTTTCATTAAAATCCTCGGAATCCGGAATTGAATATTTTAAGATAGCATCTGTGGTTTTTATGGTAGAATAGGTCCCCGCCTGTACATTCACCCTGTGCATGGACAAATAAATCTCCGAAAGGGCCGCGTAGGCACTTTGCTGACCTTCTTTAAATTCTTCACGTTTGCTATGCGTCTCTCTTTTCTCTGGCATGCCCCATTTACCCTCTTTTTCTCATTGACTCTTACTTATTTTTTATTACTCACTCACACTGGTTAATCGATGGATGATCCTTATTACCTTCTGCATGTCTAAAGGTTTGGAAATATGGGCATCCATACCTGCCTTTCGGCTCTTAATCCGGTCCTCGGTAAAGGCATTGGCTGTCATAGCTATAATAGGAATGGTTTTTGCATCCTCCCTCTCCATAGCCCGAATCATCCTTGTTGCATGGTAGCCGTCCATAACAGGCATCATGACGTCCATAAGGATCACGTCAAAATCTCCCGGCCTCGATGCCTTAAATGCGTCTACTGCTTCTTTACCGTTCCATACCTTGGTAACGATAGCTTCTTCTGTCAGCAGCATAAACTCAGAGATTTCCATGTTAAGCTCATTGTCCTCCACCAAAAGAACCTTGCACCCTGCAATGGAATATAGCCTGGTATCCTCCTGCTTTTCCTGCTTGATTTCCTGCTTATCAATTTTAAAGGGAATGGTGATCACAAAGGTCGTTCCCACGCCCTCCTCACTTTCAAAGCTGATACTTCCATTCATCTTTTCTGTCAGGCTCTTAGCAATGGGCATTCCAAGACCGGTGCCGCCATACTGGGTTTTAATGCTCTTATCTTCCTGGGCAAAGGGTTCGTAGATCTTTTTTTGAAATTCCTTGCTCATTCCAATTCCTGTATCCTGGCAGACAAATTCCAGTGTAGCCATATCCGGCTCTTTTGCCGGAAGCTCTCTGCATTTAATAATAATCTTTCCATTCGGCTTATTGTATTTAACTGCATTGTTCATAATATTCATAAGCAAGCGTTTTACATGCCTGCTGCTTCCGATTAAATTCCAATGCTGAACCTGAAAGTCTTCTTTTATAAGCTCCAAGCCCTGTTCCGTCGCCAATTTATCAATGACATCGATCACCTCATCTACAATCTCCTGCAGGTTAAAGGGCTGTTCTTCCAAAACAATTTCTCCGGATTCCAATTTGCCCATATCCAGCACTTCATTGATAAGTTCCAGCAAAAGATTGGAGGCGTTCCTAATTTTGGCCCGACATTCTCTCTGCTTTTCCAAGTCATCAGAGAAATATTCTGCCACCTCCAACATACCGCAGATCCCATTAATAGGGGTCCGGATGTCATGACTCATTCTTTGCAAGAATTCTGTCTTAGCAGTGTTGGCCGCATCTGCCTTCTTGGCCGCTTCTAAAAGTTCTTTTTTATATTGTTCTTCCCTCTTCTTTTCCAAAACCAGGTGGTCTTTTTCTGATCTTTTATAAAAAGCCCCCAAGCATCCTAAGATACAAACATAGAAAATCAGAACAAAAATCATATTGTTAATCACGAGAGTTGTGACATTGCTATCCGGCACATAACCGAAGATATAATAATCTCTCTGCTTTAGCATAATGCCAAAGCTTCGTTTTTCCGGAATATAAAGCATGTTCTTACTATCTGCATGATTCTTTAGTCTTTGTACTACCACATTATCCTTGGTAGTCTCCCCGATCAGGCTTTCATCATTGCAAGCGACAATGGTCCCTTCGTCTGCCACCATAAGCACTCCGTCACTTTCTGTCTGATAGCCCTCTAAGAGACTCTGCAGAGTAAGGGAATAGGATCTGGCAGTCTCTGCATTAATATAGTAGTAGGTCACTACTGTTCCCTCCTCATCTTGTCTTCCTGATGAGGACATATTGATATAGGAACCATCCTTTAAGCTAGCCCTCTTGACATAGGTTCTTACATTGGCCTTTGCAGTAGCTAGGATTGTAGTATCTGTAAGATAAGAATTAAATTTTTCTTCCACCTGAGGATCCGTGGCATAGCTTATAAGTTTATTTCCCTTAGAATCATACAATACAATTCCATAGAGCCATAGATCCTGGGCATACTGCTTTAGGACTTCCTCTGTAATCTCCTTTCCGGAGCCTGTATCTTCTTTTAGCTTTTCCACCACTTGGCCGTTGCCTTCTGCGGCACGAAGAAGGGCCTGACTTTCACTTCCTTCATTGTAGTGGGTATAGGTAGAGCACTGGGTCTTCATATATTGAACTGTTTTAAGAAGACGCTCCTGGGTCTGTTTCTTTGCTGCATTAAAGAAATACAAAAGACAAGCGAAGAAAATGACAATGGAAATAAGGACCATCCAGGTTCTGATCTTTAATGCTTTTCTTCTAATATGCAAGTTCTTCCACCTCCAGATACTTTTCCGGCTGATCCAGATATTTTCCTATAATCTTTTCAGAAGTTCCGTCTTTTCTCATTTCCTCCAAGGTTTGATCTAATTTTTCGCAGATTCCCCGATCATCATTATTAGAAAAAGCCACGCCAATACCTACGGTCATCAAGGGTTCCTCTAAAATACGGTAGGTCAAATTATAATCCTTCTCATACTGGAGGATGGAAGTCTCATGGGCTGCCAGGGCATCCGCATAACCTTTGGACATAAAGGTATACATAAGTTCTCTATTTCCAAGACTTAAGATATTTTTTACTTCCGGAATTCTCTCATCGGTCCGGTTTAGGAAAATTCCCTCTGGTTTTGTTGTGGATTGAACCGCTATGGTTTTCCCTTCTAAATCGGCCAAGCTATAGATGTCACTATTTTCCGGCACTGCTACCACCTGGTCACTTACCATATAGGAACCAGCCCACTGATAGTCATCCAAACGTCCTTCCATAGAAAAACATCCCCAGATGCAGTCTATATCTCCTGCTTCCAAAAGCTTGGTCTTCTGCTCCCAATCAATATAGTCAATCTCCACCTCATAGCCCATTCTTCCGAAGGCTTCCTCTGCCAGGTCAATATCGATCCCCGTAGGAACCCCATCCTCGTTTTTGTAATTAAAGGGCGGGTAGGTATCAGATCCTACTTTTATAATCTTTTTATTCTCTGTATCCTCTGTATGACTCTTATCTGCACAGCCTGACAAGACTCCAAGAGCCATACAAGCAAGAAAGGCGGCCCCAAGCAAGGTCTTTCTTTTCATATTCTTTATCCTCATATATTTCTGCTTTAAACATTACAAAAAACCTATGGAGAATTTTCCAGCTCTCCATAGGCTTTTTTATTCAAATTCGCCTCTTAAAGTTTACTTAAAAAAGGGCGCGCTGTCAACGATTTCAGGGTGTCCGCATCTAGTTTTTAGCTGATTTTACCGCTTTTTGTCCTTATTTTGATAAGAATGTAAACTAGCGTTCTTCCCTGCCCTTAAATTCTGTATGTTGTCCCACATATTTATAGGCAGGTCGGATAATCTTTCCTGCATTCAAGAGTTCTTCTAAGCGGTGGGCACTCCAGCCGGAAATACGGGCGATGGCAAAGATAGGAGTAAATAATTCCTCCGGGATTCCTAACATAGAATAAACAAATCCACTGTAGAAATCTACGTTGGCACAGACAGGTTTTAGCATATTGCGGTGGGTCATAATCTCATGGCCTGCCAGGCGCTCCACCCTGTCATAGAGGGCAAATTCCTTCTCCAATCCCTTTTCTTTGGCTAATTTTTCTGCATAGCTTTTAAGGATCACTTCTCTTGGATCTGACAGGGTATAAACGGCATGTCCCATACCGTAGATTAGGCCGGACCCATCGAAGGCCTTCTTATCCAGGATCTTTTGCAGGTAGACTGATATCTCCTCCTCATCCTCCCAGTTTTTCACAGAGGCCTTGATGTCATCAAACATATGCTGGACCTTCAAATTGGCACCGCCGTGGCGGGGTCCTTTTAGGGAGCCGATGGAGGCAGCCAGGGAGGAATAGGTATCGGTACCGGAGGAGGTTACCACATGGGTGGTGAAGGTAGAATTGTTACCACCGCCGTGCTCTGCGTGAAGAATCAGGGCAATATCTAAAACCTTGGCCTCCAGTTCCGTATACTGTCCATCAGGCCGAAGCATAAAGAGAATATTCTCTGCCAAAGATTTCCCCTTCTCGGGATTGCGGATTAGGAGGGTCTGGTCCTGACGGAAATGCCTATAAGCATGGTAGGAATAAACTGCGATCAGGGGAAGCTTTGCAATCAATTCCAGAGATTGACGCAAGACATTGCCAACAGAAATATCCTCCGGATTTTCATCATAGGTATAGAGGGTCAGGATACATCTTTGCATGGCATTCATAATATTGGAGCTTGAAGCCTTCATAACCACGTCTCGCACAAAACGACCGCTTAATTCCTCCAGTTCAAAAAGGACCTTTAGAAAACGGTCAAGCTCCTCCTTCTTGGGAAGATGGCCAAATAATAGAAGAAAGATGGTCTCTTCAAATCCAAACCGCTTGCCCTCCAAACCCTTTACCAGGTCCTGGACATTGACGCCCTGATAATAAAGTCGCCCCTCTGCCGGGATCTTGCGGCCGTTGATTACCTTAAAGCCGCGAACATCGGATACCTCTGTAAGTCCTGTAAGAACGCCGTTACCGTTGGAATCACGAAGTCCACGTTTTACGTCGTACTCAGCATAAAGGTTGGGATCAATTCGATTGCTCTTTAAAAGGGTCTGATCAAAATAAGACATATCTTCTTTTAATTTATCTGCATTTGCAATTAATGTATCGTATACCGCCATCTCTTACACCTCATCTTCTTTTTTCTCACATCTGGTTACTGAAAGTTTTGCGACCGGCTCCAAGTTTACGCTTTTTCACTTTTGCGGAGTAAAGTCTCAACTTTGTATACCAGTATACACGAATCCTCGTATAATGCAAGATTTAATTTTTTACAAAAGAAAAAAGCTGCCGCTTGATGCTGCGACAGCCCTTTCTTTACTTGATCCATTTTTATTTTTCGTATAAGAATTCCTCCGGCAAGGTGACTTGGAAGTCTTTGGCCAATTGTCGGAAATTATCCGGTGTAATGGTCTGAAGTTTATCCGGTCTCATGGAAAGCATTTTCACAAGGATCTCTGCGGATTTTTCTGCGGTATGCATGAGGCCGAAGGTAAGATCAAAGTCAATACCTGCTGCAAACATTCCATGATGAGCCCAGATTGCAAGATCATATTTTTTCATTAGTTCGCTGGTAGCAACGGCAATATCTTTTCCTCCAGGAACCATCCATGGAACAACGCCGATTCCATCCGGAAATACCACCGGACACTCGGTTGCCATTTCCCAAAGTTCTCTGGTAAATACCTGATCTTCCAGAGGAAGCACAAAAGTCAGGGCAATGATATTGGTCGTATGGGCATGGTAAACTACACGGTAGTCCGGGTTTTGAAGCTTCTTTACTTCTAAGTTCATCAGGTGGCTTGGAAGCTCTGAGGTCGGTCTTCCTCCATTTACAAGTCCCCAAACAATACGATAGTTCTCACCTTTCTCGTCCAACTCAATCATGCAAATGCTGTCTTCCGGCTTCAGACTTACATTGCGGAAATATTTTCCACTTCCTGTAACCAGAAAATATTCATTTGCAAGGTTAGGAACACTGGTTCCGATGGGCTGCCAGTCCTTTGCTTCAAAGTTTTCTTTTATAGCCTCTACCTCCTCGGGCTTTACACGGTAAGATAAATTTCCGCCATTTCTCTCATGCCAGCCCTGCTTCCAACCGTCATCTGCCATTCTGATAAATCCCTGTACAAATTCTGCATCTAAAAATTTCATATATTCTCCTGTCTGCTGCAGCTCGCAGCCTTCTGTATCTCTACTGTTTATACTATCTCTAATTTCTATACTCTTTGTCTATTTCTTATGACCCCTTAGCGACAGATCACATCTACCGGTACGTCTAAAATTTTAGCCACCTTTAAAATGGTATCAATGTGCCTTCCAACGGCTGCTGCCATATGGTGGGTCGGGCCTGCCTCGCTCCAACGGTTACAGAATTCTCTGGCCCCGATAGAAAATCTGGTTCTCATATTGGTATCTCCAAAGGTAAAGATGGGGCCATCCTCATTGACACCCTCTGCCACAACAAACTTAAAATGCCCATCCTTGTCCTGGGTAATTCCAAGGTAGGTCACATCTCCCACCGGTGGATAGAACTGGGTCAAATATCCCCCTCCGGTCTTGCCATGAAAGACCGGTACGATCTTCATGGTTGGCTTCTTTGCCTGGGAAATATCTGCATCTCCGGATCCGGAATGGCCGATAATACAAATATCTTCATTGAAATCGATCGAATACATCTCAGAAAGCTGGCCGGTGCCTGCAATGGTTTTTAAAATGCTCATGGCCATTGCCACCTTCATATCTCCCTCTACGGCACAGGCGGTTCCCTGTTTGATCAGCATGGAGAAGGCCGGTATCAACATACTATCCAGTTTTCCTGCCACTCCCTTGGCAAAGCCATCATAGTGGGAGGCCACCATTCCAAGCTCTTCTTCCTTGACCCACTCTTCAAAAGCTACGACATATCTTGCCATATCCCATACGGTTTCCACGCTTGCCCCGCCTTCAATCACAAAAGTATCTAGGATCTCTTTGGCCTTGGCTTCAATGGCTGTCTCATCTGTAATATGGTCTGCAATGGCCCACATTTTTTCCCAGTCAAATTGCTTGGTATAGAGTCCCATGCGGTTATAGAGGTTGGTCTCGTCAATATAAAGATCCATCATTCCCGGATAAGGTCTTCCGATCTGGGCAATATTGGTATAGCGGAATCTTCTTCTTACCTGGGCTGCCTTGCACCATTCATTGATTTCTCTTTCCACATAGGCATCGCCCCCTTCAACCACGCCGGTAATGACCGCATGCCTTTTTCCTGCCCGCTCAAGATCTGCCACCATCTCTCCGACTGCGCCGCAGGCATATAATTCTCCCAACCATTTGGCTGTATCTGTCTGTTCATAGTCCGGAGCTTTTAGCTTTTGCACATTGACAAGAACAACAGGCACATTTAAGTCCCTAATGGCCGGCAGCATATTGTAGCTGGTGGCATAGGTAAGAAGCTGTAAAATAACCAGGTCTACGTCTGCTGCCCGGAATTTATCCCCTGCCTTCATGGATAATTCCTTTGTGGTTACGATTCCACCGTCCACGATCTGAACGCTATCCGGAAGGGTATTTTTAAAAGCCTCATACTGGGCTTCAAATTCCGGGACCAGGCTCGGGAACTGGGGAAGGTAGGCTCCTAGTGCAATGGCGAAAACTCCTACCTTGGCTTTTGTCTCAACTAACATATCTATTTTTTCCTCCTATTCATAAATTTTAATATCAAACGATTCATAGATGCAGCTTCTTGCTGCCTTTAAATCCGCAAATTCCTTAAGGGCAATCATCTGTACTGCAAGATTTCCGATGGCCGTAGCCTCGGTAGGTCCTGCAAGTACCTTTCTTTTCGTAAACTGAGCAGTCAGACGATTTAAATAATCTGCATTGGCGCCCCCTCCGACTACATGGATCTTTTGATACTTGCAGCCTGTCTGGGCTTCTAATTCTTCCAAGGTTTTTCCATAGCAATTTGCCAGACTCTTATAGATGACCGCCGCAACTTCAGCTAAGCTTTCAGGCACCTCAAGTCCTGCCTCCTTGCAGGCTTTTTGGACTTCCTCTGTCATATTTTCCGGAGCCAAGAATCTGGGATCGTTGGCATCTACCAAGGATTCAATGGAGCATCTTGATGCTGCATCGCAGATTTCTCCAAAGCTTAAATCCTTTCCGATCTCCTTTTTCACAGACTGGATCATCCACAGGCCCATAATGTTTTTCAAAAATCTGTAGGTGTGCTTGTAGCCACCCTCGTTTGTGAAATTATGAAGCATGGCTTCTTTGCTGCAATCCGCCTCCTTAATCTCGGTTCCCATAAGAGACCAGGTGCCGGAACTAATATAGAGGACATCTTCCTCATTGCTTGGCACTGCCACCACTGCAGAGCCGGTATCATGGGTGGCGGGCAAGATCACTTTACAATCAAATCCAACTTCTTCTTGTACACTTTCCTTAAGAGTCCCGATGGTCGTTCCGGGCTCTAGAATAGGCAGGAAGATTTTTTCCGGATAGCCAAGTTTTTTGATTCTGTCTCTGTCCCAGTCCCTGCTTTCCGGGTCCACCAGCTGGGTGGTGGTGGCGTTGGTATATTCCTGGGCCTTTACCCCTGATAAGAGGAAATTTAAATAGTCCGGAATCATTAAAAGAGTCTCTGCTTTTTCTAGAAGTTCCGGTTTTTTCTCCTTTAAGGCCATCAGCTGATAAATACTATTAAAGATTTGTTTTTGAATTCCTGTACTTTTATAGAGGTCTTCTTCTGGCACGATCTCGTATACTTTTTGATCCATCCCCTGGGTGCGGTCGTCTCTGTAAGCGACTGCATTTCCCAGTCGCTCATCCTTGGAATCTAAGAGAACAAAGTCCACAGCCCAGGTATCGATCCCCACACTGACCGGAGTCTTCCTAAGTTCTTTACATTTTTTCATTCCACAAAGGACATGTCTGTAGAGCTCTTCAATATCCCATGTTTTCTCTCCGTCCACTTCCTTCATACCATTGGGGAAACGATAGATTTCTTCCAAAATCATTTTCCCATCTTCCAGATGAGATAAAATATGTCTGCCACTTGATGCTCCGATATCAATGGCCAAATAATACTTGCTCTCCATAGCCGGTCTCTCCAATCTACTTTTTTATTTTCTTTGTCTTTTTCTTTGTGATTTTACTATAACAAAAATAAGGACCCTTTTTTTAGCCTCTTATTAGACCAAAAAACTGTCCTCATTTTCCAAATGACTTTTTTAACTTTTCTAGATTCGAATGACCGGATCATTTTTATGTTGGATGCGATACTGCCTGGGTGTCATTTCATATCTTTTCTTAAACTGGCGGAAAAAGTAGCTTTGATTCTCATATCCAACTTCCAGGGCAATCTCCTCGACGGTCAGGTCTGTTTCGATCAAGAGACGTACCGCCATCTGAAACCTCCTCCTCTGGAGGATCTCCTGAAAATTAAATCCTGTTTTCTGCTTGATCAGCTTACTTAGCACAGTCACCGACTGGTGGGTGTCTTTTGCAATCTTGGTAAGATTGGCATTTTTACAATCGCTGTTAATATAGGCCAAGACCAACTGAATCAAGGCCTCCTTATAATCCATGGAAGAATTATGGCTTAAATTTTCCATATGGTGGAGGAGATATAAAAACACCAGGCCCATGGAATATTGGTTCTCTATATCCTCGTTGGTATGCTCATGGAACATGGAATCAATCATATTCTCCATGAGATTGTCAATTTGCATATTCTGATTGAGGCGGAAAAGTAAGTAGTGGGATATGGGATTTTTTTTACGCAGAGTCCCGATCACGAACTCTGCCAGGACATTTTTCTCATGCAGCATGGACAGGGGAATTTCAAAGAATTCCGGCAAGGCAATGAAGTTAATTCCTATATCCTCATAGCCTGCTTTTTTTATGGCATGTTTTACATGCTGGTTGAGCAAAAGAATATCTCCCTGCTGTAAAATAAGCTCCTTACCCTCGATCAAATGGGTGATCCTGCCCTTTACCACATACATAATCTCCACATAATTGTGGCTGTGTTCCGGGAAATCCACAAAACGGCTGTGGGGGCGCACCGTCACCAGGCGGCCCTTCTTTAAAAGTTTCTCCCGGTCTAACTCCTGAATAGAATCATTGGCATACAAGTCCTTTTCTACATCCGGCTGTCCTGCCAGATATTTTTCTTCCTCCACTGAAATTTTCATCAGTTCTTTTAACAGATTGTCTCTCATGTCACTTCTTAATGGTGGGCTTATGCATCCTCTGACGAGTAGATTCGACATCCTTTTCGTCCATGTTCTTTTATATAATAAAGTGCCTTGTCCGCATCTTTAAACAGACTCTCTCCCGGATCTTCTCGGTCCGTGAAGGCAACTCCCACACTTAGGGATACTGCCGGTATTGTCTCCTCTGTAATTTCAAGTTTCTTATTTATTTCCTGAATTTTATCTTCTATAGTATATCCTAAATCTCCGGTAACATCCATCATAATAACCGCAAATTCATCACCACCGATTCGACAGACATGGTCGATCACACGGAAGCCCTCCGCAAGGAGCCTGGCTACGCGCTGCAAAATGATATCTCCCACCGCATGGCCGTAGGTATCATTGACGCTCTTAAAGGTATCCACATCTACGAGGATGAGGGCAAAATTTCTCTTATCCTTTTCCATGATCTCAAGGATCTGATCAAAGGCGCCACGGTTTAATACTCCCGTCAGAGGATCGTGTTCCGCCTGATGTTTCATGAGCTTCTCCCGCTCTTCATTTTCTAGATATACCTCATTGTAGGTCTTTGCTAAAACCTGCAGTTCGTAGGCCCCACAAATTGGAAATATCTGGCCTTTTTTTATGCTTTCATTATACCTGGCCAGGGGCTTTACAACCCAGTGGCGCATAATTAAATAAATTAAGAAAAGTAATACAGCCAAAAGAAGCATACATAAAAGGATTTTTTTGAAGACATCCGAAAAGATATCTGCTGCCCGGTTCTGTCTATTTCCGATCCCGTCAGAGATGGCTTCCAGGGCCTTATTAGCGCCTTCCATGATCTTATTTTTTGTAAGCTCATACTCCGGGCTGCCCATAAGGTCTCTGGCACGCAGCAGTTTTTCTTCGTTAGAAAGGGCCTCGTCTTCCTCCGAAAGTTCCTGCAGTTGAAGTTCTTTGGGCCAGCTGGCAAAACCGGTTCCCGAAGACTCCTCTATCAGCCGCATGGCATAATATTCTGTCTCCATTAATTTTTCAGAATTTCTCATAGCCTCTTTTAACAATTTGCAGGCTTCTTCCGTATCCTTATATTTTTCAATCTTCTCCAGCGCCTTGTCTCGGTGGCGATCGTAATTCACTTCCTGAAAGTAGCCGTCAATATACTTGGTCTCCCCGGTATATGCAGCCAGTCTTGCCTTCCTGGTTAAGATATCTGTCCCTCTGTCAAAGTCATGAATGGCATCCTCGCAGGCAACATACTCGTCCATGGCCGAACGAAGGATATCATATTTTTTTAATCCATATGCTGAAATGCTTACACATACAATTGTCAGAATAATTGTAATAATGAGACTAAACCTGCTGACTCCTCGAATTTTCACTTTTCCCGCCATACCGCTCACGCTTCCTTTTTGTAATATTTCCGTTTTTAAATTAAATTGTTTTATTTTTTCGATCTCAATGGATTTATTGTACCACTAACTTTATAGGCATTCAACAAAGAAACTATTTTTTACGCCCCTTTTCCCTAGTTTTTTATACAAAAGAGGGGGCCGGGGGAATTGGGCAAAGCTTAAGTCTTTGTCTGATTTTTGGACATCCTTCCTGCCTTTGTCCATTGAAAAAGCACTTTTTTCACATATAATATCAAGATACCCAAGGAAAAGGAGGGTTTCATTATGAACGCATCAAACACACTAAAGAAACTGGGAATCGAAAAGACCTTTGACTACATCTACCAGGATCCGGACAAGCATATGATAAAAATCATGGACTGGGCCGATAAGTTTTCAAAGGGTGAATTTTCTTCTCCGCGTAAATTGATACGGGAAGCAATAGAGGATCCTAAGCATCCCTATTATTCCTATATTCGCAAAATATTTACGGATGTGGATCCTAATGTTTCCAAAACACTTGCAGTGAATCTATTTATTAATGCAGCATTGGAGGGCTGGCCAAAAGAGGAGGCACTCCGTAAAAAATATGACTGCAACATTCCGTGGGCCATTCTACTGGATCCGACTTCTGCCTGCAACCTTCATTGTACCGGATGCTGGGCAGCTGAATATGGTCATAAGCTCAACCTAAGCTACGATGAGATTGATGACATCATCAGCCAGGGAAAAGAGCTTGGTATCTATATGTATATTTATACCGGTGGCGAACCCTTAGTCCGCAAGGCCGATCTGATCCGCCTGTGCGAAAAACACTCCGACTGTGTATTCTTAAGTTTCACAAATGCTACCCTCATTGATGAAGAATTTGCAGATGAGATGCTTCGGGTCGGAAACTTCGTCCCGGCCATTTCCCTGGAAGGCTTCGAGTCAGCGACCGATGGACGCCGGGGAGACGGGGTCTATCAGAAGGTAACAAAGGCCATGGAACTTCTCAGAGAGAAGAAGCTGGTCTATGGTATCTCCTGCTGTTATACCAGCGCCAATTATGAGTCCATTACTTCCGAGGAATTCTATGATTCCATGATTGATCTTGGCGCCTATTTCGTATGGTACTTTCATTATATGCCGGTTGGAAACGAGGCAGTCCCTGACCTTCTGCCCAGTCCGGAGCAAAGAATCGGAGTTTATGAAAAAATCCGCCGTTACCGTTCCACAAAGCCCTTATTTGCCATGGACTTCCAAAATGATGCGGAATTTGTAGGCGGCTGTGTTGCCGGCGGCCGTCGCTATTTGCACATCAATGCCAATGGCGATATCGATCCTTGCGTATTCGTCCATTATTCCGATTCTAATATCCGGGACAAGACCTTGTTAGAGGCCCTGCGTTCTCCTATGATGATGGCCTACCACAAGAATCAGCCCTTTAACGAAAATATGCTAAGGCCCTGTCCTATGTTGGAAAATCCCAAGAAGCTTCGTAAGATGGTTGCAGAATCCGGCGCCCATTCCACCGACTTACAGTCACCGGAAAGTGTAGACCATCTCTGCTCCAAATGCGATCAATATGCCAAGGACTGGGAGCCGGAAGCCGATAAGCTCTGGGCAGAAAGCCAAAAAGAAAAATTTAAAGAATAAGCTTTTTGATAAAGCAAATTCCAATAAAAAAGAGGATCAGATCTCCCGCCATCACAGGTGCGGGATCTGGTCCTCTTTTATATCTATCCTCTTGCTTTGGTCTTCACATGTAGAAATTGCCCGCCTACTTGCCCCGGCAAATATCTTGCAAAGTTCCCCATAAAATTCTTTTAGGTCATAGGAAGCATCGGCCTCCAGCCATTCCAGCAAGCTTCCGATAAATACACATTTATAGCATCTGATAAAGTTGTCTTTTTCCTCTTTGGGTATCTTTTTATACTCTTCAATTTCATCCACATATTCCCGGATGATATCATATCCCAGCTTATTCATTCCGGCTAAAAATTTTTCTCTGGGAACCGATCGGAACAAATGTAAGAGGGCCTTTTTCATTTTCGTACATTCTTCTGCCACACAATTCAAGCAGTCTGCCGGCGTCTCGAAGGTGCCATATTCACGAATCACCGCCTTCATCCAATCCTCAACAGAATCCATCATGAGACTGGGAACATCATGAAAATGATAGTAAAAGGTATTGCGGTTCACACCACAGCGATCCACAATATCCTGTACTGTTATTTTATTATAGGGCTTTTCCTCCAAAATCTCCCAGAATGTAGCTCGAATAATTTTCTTGGTTCGAATCATATTGCATCTCCCAATTTAGTATTTTTCTTAAGAACAGGCATCCGAAAGATCTGAATCAGAAGAGGAACTACCATAATAAACCAAACTAAGGGCTCGCAGATAATGACCCCTCTATATCCCATCCAGGGGACCAGGGTATTTGCAATTACAATCTTTCCCACCATCTCAAGTCCGCTGGAAATTAATGGCGTAATATGGTCGCCTAAGCCCTGCATGGCATTCCTTAAGATGCAAATCAGGGTTGTTACGATATAAAACAAGGTATCAAACTTCAGATAATTGGTAGCATTTAGGATGACGGTCTGATTATGACTGCCGGTTACCAGATAGACTAACCAGTCTCCGATAGTATAGCTTGCAACAATGGTAAGGCCTGACCATATTGCCGTATAGAGGATGGCCAGCCAAATTCCTTTTTTTACCCGGTCGATCTTTCCTGCCCCCATATTCTGGCTGCAGTAGGTGGCCATGGTCTGGCCAAAGACACTAAACATGATCATAAAGATTTCTGAGATCTTTCGAGCCGCTGTATGGGCAATGATAATGTCTTGTCCCAACTTATTGATGGCCGTCTGTAAGGTCAGGGTGCCGATATTTATCAGGGAACTCATAAAGCCCATAGACAGGCCGGCACCGACCATCTCTTTTACCATAAGAGGATTGGGATCCTTAAAATCTATTTTCTTAAGTCTTAATATTTCATACTTTTTTATCATATAAAGCCAACAAATGCTAAAGGCTATGATCTGAGCTAAGACAGTTGCAAGGGCCGCACCTTTGACACCGGCTTTCAATACCACTACGAAAAATAAATCTCCTACAATATTCAATAGCACCGATATAGTCAAAATGATTAAGGGCGTTACTGCATCTCCGATGGCCCGAAGACTTGCCGCGCAGGCATCATACAAGAAAGTGGCTAAAAGACCTGCTATGATAATTGCAATATACCCCCTTGCCACGGAAAGCAAATTCTTAGGTACATTTAAAAAATCTAAAATCGGTCCTAAAGCTAAGAGCCCCAATACCGTAATAAAAATGGAGATTCCTGTTCCGATTACCAAGGACATGGCAAAAGATTTTTTCATATCTCCTATATCCCTTGCCCCAAATTTCCGGGCCGTTATAATCGCAAATCCATTGGACAAACCTAGCAAAAATCCGATGATCAGGCCGCTTAAGGTACTGGTTGCGCCCACAGCCGCCAGGGCATCTTCTCCCAAAAAGGAGCCTACAATCCTGGTATCTACCAGGCTATATGTTAGTTGCAAGAGGTTGCCCAGAAAGATAGGCATAGCAAAAGATAATATTAATTTAGAGGGTTTCCCCTGGGTTAAATCCTTCATCTCTTTCCTTAAAGTCCTTTTTTATTTTTTTCTTTAGAATATTTCATCCAAGACCTTTGCGATAAGCTCGATACTGATGGGCTTGCTTATATGTCCATTCATCCCCGACTGGTAGGATTTTCTTTTATCTTCTTCAAAGGCATTGGCTGTCATAGCCACAATAGGGATCATAGACTTTCTGCCATCTGATAAAGTTCTGATTTCTCTGGTGGCTGTATAACCATCCATCTTTGGCATCTGAATATCCATAAAAATCAGGTCATACCGATCCCAGGGGCTTTGCGCGATAATGTCGATAGCTTCAATTCCGTCTCCGGCACAGTCCACTTCCATTCCTACATCTTCTAGAAGAGCAGTCGCAATCTCTCGGTTCAGCTCATTGTCATCTACTAAAAGGACTCGCTTGCCCCTGTAATCATAAACTTGCTTTTGGCCGGAATCTTCTTCCGCGTTTGGTCTCTTCTTAGATCCCAGGTCGGATTCTTCCGCTTTCTCATGGTCTGTCAATTTTACATCCAAGCTGACAATAAATTCAGACCCTCGGCCCTCTTGGCTCTCTGCTGTGATCTTACCACCCATGAGCTCTACAATATTTTTTGTAATAGCCATGCCCAGACCGGTCCCCTGAATTCCACTGACTGTGGAGGAATGCTCTCTGGCAAAGGTATCAAATACATGAGTCAAAAATTCCTGCGACATTCCAATCCCCGTATCCTTCACGGAAAATTCATAGGTAGTATATCCCTTCCGCAGGCAGGGTCTCTCCAAAAGGCGGATGCTAATCGCGCCTCCTTTTGGCGTAAATTTTATGGCATTGCTTATGATATTAAGAAGAACCTGGTTGAGCCGCAGCCTGTCGACGATCACATCCTCGTGCTCTATATCTACGGTATCTATATAAAGCTCTTGTTTTTTATCATCTGCCAAGCCCTGCATCATACTTTGCAGATCATCCAAAAGATCCGGCATATGTACCGGCCTTTCATCTAGCTTCACACTCCCGCTCTCAATGCGGCTCATATCCAAAATATCATTAATGAGGCTTAACAAGTGGGCACTGGAGGTAGTGATCTTTGAAAGATACTCCTCCACCCGTTCCCTCTGGTCCATATGCTCCCTAGCCAGGGCCGTAAATCCCACAATGGCATTCATAGGGGTTCTAATATCATGGGACATATTATTTAGGAAGGTCGTTTTCGCACGGTTTGACTGCTCGGCGGCATTCAGGGCACGGCTTAGCTCTTCCTGCTGCTTTTTCTCGCTCTTTACAATATCATCAATGGGACGATAGGCCAGCAAAACCTTGTAGGATGTCTTTTCCTTAGATACCGGAATCACCCGCATCTCAAAATATTCTACTCCCCTACGATCAGGAAGAGTTCGATGTCTGGTGATCAGGCTGTCGTGATCCTTAAAATATTCTATCAAATGTGCAGGTGTAAATTCCTCCAAAAATTGGGGAGCCGAATCCTTCACTACTACATGGTCATAGCTATATGCGATCCACTGGCTAAAGGAGACCATGTGGTCCTTATGATAAAAGGAATGCGATGTCTCCTTCATAGTCAAAGGCCTTATGCTATCTCTTAAGAGGTCACATTCAAATACTGCTGTATAATCGATCGAAAGCGCCTCCATCATCTTTCTTTGCTTTTGCAGCTTATATTCTATCCCTTCATCCTTGAAGATCCAAAGAGAAAGATTCTTTTCTTCATCATTGGAAGAATATCTTGCAATCTTAAGACTCACCCGGTTCCCGTCCGTTTTTTGATAGGATCGGTCTATTTTTCTTCCTGACCAGAGGACTTCATAAATGTAGTCATAATCAAGCACTTCTTGTATCACAGCCCGGTCTTCCTTAACCACAAACCGGTCCCTATAGATTTTTAAGCCCTCCGAATAGGATCCGTTTTCTTCTTTTACAATTTTACGAAAATAATCCGGTCCCAAAATATCCCTCACGAAATCGGTCTCCTTGTCGACCACATAGACGCCTAGATACTGGGGCGCAATCATTCTGAGAAATTGTTCCGTATCTCTCTTTTCTTGCAAAATCTTAGTCAGAACATGGGCATAAGGATTCTTCTTACTTGCTTCTGTATCATCAATACCATAACCCTCTAGCGTACTTCTTTCTATCATCCTTAAGCCTCCTCATCCATCCTTTAAGCAGCTTGGCTTGCTTTTTTATTCTTTATTTTTAACTTTCCCCTTCTATAAACGAAAAATATTCGTTCACACCTTCGTACATTATACAACTTAAGAGGCTCTTTTTGCAATTCGTGAAAGAGGACTGACTTCAATCTCCTCTTTTCACCTTCCTCAAATGATTGACACCATTATATTATAGGGCGTACAATTAAACGCAAAACACAAAGGAGGACTTAGAATGGCTACCATCAGTACAGGCATCACCGAGGATGCCAATTTACTTAATCTCAAGGAAATTAGCATTTCACAAATTCGACCGGAGGTTGAGAGTCTCATGGTTTATGGTGAAGAAATCGTGCAGTGCTTCCAGACCATTAGAGATCAAGTAATTTTCACAAACAAAAGAGTATTCGTTGTAAATGTTCAAGGAATCACCGGTAAGAAAGTATCCTATACTTCTTATCCATACTCAAAAGTTGTAACTTTTGGAATTGAAACTGCCGGTGTTTTGGATATTGATAGTGAATTATTGCTTACAATGCAAAATGGCATTCACCTACAATTTGATTTTAAGGCACGGGTTGATATAAAAAGAATCGTCGCTAATATTCAGCAGTATATTTTATAATCCATTGTCTGCTTTTCAGTTGCAGATCTGCCACTCTGGCAGAGTTCATTCGGACTTCCGGAAAACAAAAAGCGCCCCGCATATGCGAGGTGCTTTTTTCTTGTTCTGTATACAAATGGCTAGAATTTCCAATGGGGTTTAAATTCCGTATTTATTAAGATCTACCCTTCCTTCCACCACTTCCACACCATCTTCCATCAAAAGCTGCTCCTGTCTTTCTGCACCTCCAAAGGCAAAGGCTCCGGAAAGTTCTCCTTTTGCATTAACCACTCGAAAGCATGGAATATGATCCGGATCCGGATTCTTGTGGAGTGCATTTCCGACAGCTCTTGCCATCTTCGGGTTTCCCGCCAGTTCTGCGATTTTCCCATAGGTCGCCACATGGCCTTTGGGTATTTTTTTCACCGCCTCGTAGATTCGCTTCGTCGGACTGTCTTTATTCTGTTTGGACCGAATCAATTGCCAGTTCTTATCCCGGAAGGGCATGTCAAAATAAGTATCCTCAAAGGATAAGCCATATGAAACTACTTCTTCTCGTGTTTGCATATTTTTTCCTTCCCTAGCTTGCAAAATTATCTGCAAAAATCTAGCTTTATTTTACAGCGGACCTTTTGATATTTCAATAGATACTGCTTCACCCTCATATCGTCCACATCTAGGGCAGATATATTATAACTGATGACAAATCACTTTCGCTGAGAACTTTTTCATAAATATTATAATACAACGCCGGGGAGGTTTCGCAACAGTAAGAGATAAACACTATTCGTGTTCCTCCGTCCACACTTCTTTTGCGAGATTAAACACAGCCCAGGCCTTCGGCCATCCTGCATAAAACGCGACATGGGTAATGATGGCTGCGATTTCTTTCTTTGCCACGCCATGATTCTTTGCATTCTGAAGATGAAACTTCAAAGAAGAATCTGTGATACCCTGTGCCATCAAAGCAACCACTGTGATGATACTTCTTGTTCTCAGATCAATATCCTCGTTGTTCCAGTTTTCACCAAACAGAATATCATCATTAAAATGTGCGAACTCCGGAGCAAATTCTCCGAGTGCATCTCTTCCTGCTGTCTGAACTATTTTCGCCATGATAAACCTTCCTCCGTTCATTTTTACTGTAATTTACTGTACTGCTCATCAGAAACCGGCTCACACCACTCATTGCTGCACTCCTCTCCCGGCACTTCAACAGCGATATGAGAAAACCAGCTGTCCTGCTTTGCTCCGTGCCAGTGCTTAACATTCGCAGGAATCATTACAACACTTCCTTCGTGCAGACTTACAGCATCCTTTCCTTCCTCCTGATACCAGCCCTCGCCGGCTGTACAGATGAGCAGTTGTCCACCGCCACTTTTCGCATGATGGATGTGCCAGTTATTGCGACATCCCGGTGCGAAAGTCACATTGGCAGCAAACAACCCACTCTTCGGATCTGTAAGCGGATTTAAGAACGAATCACCGATAAAATATCTGGCATATGCTGTATTGGCTGTGCCTGTTCCAAACATATTGTGCTTTTCAAAAGCATCCTTGTTATCATACTTCATTGTTATTACCTCCTTGATTTCATTTCTTGAAGCACGCCATTTCTTGTGCTATACTCACAATAGTCCCTAAACCTTACTTTAGGTCAAGATTTTTTTAAATCATTTTTGGAGGTATATCGTGTATACGATTGGACAGGTCGCGAAAATGCATCAACAGCTTCAATCTTGTAATGCTTATCTTCATAATCCAGATTATCTATAGTCGCAGTGAACCATAATAATAGCTTGCAGTCGCACCACCATCCATTAAGAATGTGGAACCGGTGATAAACGCGCCCTTGTCACTCATCAGAAGCTCTGCGACATTGGCAACTTCATCGGCTGTTCCGGGGCGGCCTGCCGGACATTTGGCAAACATATTTTTATAGAAATCCCCACGCGGTCCATTAAACTCATCAACGGCAAGCGGCGTTACAATAATTCCAGGTGCAATGGCGTTCAACCGCGCACCGCGCTTTCCCCACTCGACAGATTGTGCCATCACGCGTTTTTCGTTGCATCGCTTTGCAAGCTGATATGCATGAAGCGTATCGCGGATATTCTCTGACTGTAGGAGATCAAGCTTTAACAGTTCCTCTGTCGGTGCAGTCGCAAGCTGCGCATCTTCTTCAGCCGTAAGTGCAGGCATACGCCAGCCGGACTGACTGGAAATTGTCACACCAACGCCGCCGCGTGCGATGGCCTTTCCGACTTCCTCCAACAGCACTGCTGTGCCATAGAGGTCAACCTTCAAAATTGCCTCAATCGGTGCCTGGCTCGGAGATACGCCTGCGCCGTTGATCAGCATCTTGATTTCACCGTATTCCTGCGCCCTTGCAATCAGCATTTTGATGGATTCTCTTGATGACAGATCCATCTCCACGGGTTCGACATCAAAACCTGCGCTGCACATAATCGCAGCGATTGCTTTCGCATTTTCAATTTTCTTATCACCCATGACGATTTTTCTGCCTGCTCCAACACGTCTTGCAATCGCCATGGAAATCTGACCGGCACCGGTCACGATCATTACATCTTTGTTCATTTTCAGACTTCCTTTTCTTTTAGTCAGCAGGCTTGAAGCCGGACAGCATTCTTTCCTGTTCTTCTAATGACATATTGAAAAATCTTACATTTCTGTCCATAGCCTTAATCTCGTTCATTTCACCTTCCGCTAATTCAAAATCGAATATATCCATATTTTCTTTGATATGGATAGGATTTATTGCCCTTGGGAAAATAACATTGCCCGCCTGGATATGCCAACGCAGAATGATCTGTGCATTGGTCTTTCCATATTTCTTTCCGAGGCGTGCGAATATTTCTTCACCCATCAGCCCTGCATCTCCATGTCCGAGCGGATACCAGCTTTCAATGATTGTTCCATAAGCTGCAATTCGCTTTTTCAAAGCATCCTGCTGATAATAGGGATGGCATTCCACCTGCAGCACTGCCGGCTTGATCGTCGCTGCTTCGCATACTTCCTCTAATCTGTTTGACTCAAAATTGGAAAGACCAATACTCTTTACTTTACCCTGAGCGACCGCCTTCTCCATATCCTTCCATGCACCCAGATAGTCATCAAACTGCTGGTGAAGAAGCAAAAGATCGATATACGGCATATCGAGCCTTGCCAGCATTTTATCAATGCCCTCCATCGTAATGCCCTCACCGTATTCTGACGGCCACAGTTTACTGGTCACAAATATTTCTTCCCTCGGGATTCCGCTTTCCTTTATTGCTTTTCCCACGCTTCTCTCATTTTGATAAGCGTGCGCCGTATCGATATGGCGATATCCAAGCTTCAGTGCCTCTGATATGGCATGGATTGTTGCTTCACCTTCCGGCACCTGATACACTCCCATGCCAAACTGAGGGATTACATTTCCATCGTTTAACTTCAAATATGTCTGATCCATGGTTCTTTTACTCCTCAAATTTATCTTCATCCAACATTCTTATGACTTTAGCCGGATTCCCGACTGCCACGGCATAGTCCGGCACATCCTTTGTGACCACAGAAGCAGCGCCTACAATCGCATGTTTTCCGACACACACGCCGGGAAGGATGGATGCACCGGCTCCGATCCATGCTCCTTTTTTTATCAGCACCGGCTTGCATGTAAGAACCTGCCTGTCATATGCATCATGGTTGTTGGATATCAACTGAACATTTGCTGCAATCTGTACATCATCTTCGATGGTGATGCCGCCCCTTGCCATCGCAAGCAGATTGGAATTGATAAATACATGATTTCCGATTTTCATACTGCTGACGCAGGCTCCGCTTATGGGTGCTGCTACAAAGCTATCTTCTCCCAGATTGTCACCGAACAATTCCTTCAGGAGACTGTTATATTCGTCTGTAAAAGGCATCGTATGATTCAGCTTGAACATCACCTGGCTTGCCCGCATGGCTTCCTTTGACTCTTCTGGATGCGGAATACGTATATCCACTCTGATTTCTTCACATTCCATATTCAGTCCTGTCCTTTCTTCGGCCATGTCAGCACACCTGTTTTCATGGCTTCTTCGTATCTTGATATTTTGTAGGAAAGACGGTCCATCGTCTCTTC
>CAVHCX010000029.1:33907-36088 GCA_963634745.1 Clostridium sp. CAG:343 | reverse complement strand
GCCGGCCCCTTACATGTTCCTTACTCTATACTAGAAAAGTGGCACTGGCTAAATACAGACGCTGCCTCCTGGCCTCTTACATAGTCCATAAATGCAGTCGCCGCAGCCGTCTCCTCTGAACTAGCCTTATCATTTTTTATCTGTGCAATAGAATAAGCAATTCTTCCGGAATAATCATTTCCCAGAGTCTCTACCACATCCAGGCTATCCTCATAGCCACATAGGTCTGAATAAAGGACACAGCCCACCTCACAGCTTCCATCTGCCACGGATGCGAGGATCTGGTCTGTGCTGTCTTTTTCCTGAATGATAACTCCATTTAACTGCTCGGAAATCTCTTGGGCCGTAATGGTAGAAAGATCATCTGTTTCCATGATCATACCGGAAACAACCATAGCCCTCCTGGTATAAACTCCTAGGGGAAGATTCCCTCCTGCCAGGGCAACGCTTCCTGCATTGGCAAACTCCTCCAGGTTGCTTACCGCAAGACTACTTCCTTTTTTCTTAATGACTGCCAGCTTGTCTCCCGCTACGTTGGTATAAGTATCAGAGGCCATCAGGCCACTGCTTTTAAGACTTTCCATCTGAGATTCGATACCTGTAAAATAAAGGTCGCAGGCTGTTCCCTCCTGGATCTGTGTAAACAAGGTGGCTGAGTGATCCACATTATAATTAATGGAGACATCCGGATGGGCGCTCTCGTAGGTCTTTGCCAGCTGATTCATGACATATTCTAGGTCTGAGTCAATAAAGACCTGGATCTGGGTCTTTTGCTGCTGAGGCTGCTTAGTCTCCTGATTTTCCTGGACGCTAGTTTCTGCCTTTTTATCATTATCCTCCGTCTTTTTGGAATCCGTCTTTGCAGACGAAGAATCCTCTTTCTTGCTACTTTCTGTTTTTGCTGCAGTTGACGTATCACTTTTTGACGACTCTGCCTTCTGGCTACAAGCGGCAAGGCCGAAAACCATAGAAAAAGCCAGTAGGCTCGCTAACAACTTCTTTTTCATCATACTATTTTTTAACAGAAAACTTTTGAATCCTATTTATTTTTTGACATGGTTAAGGGCTATCGGATCTTCTTTGTTTTGAATGATCAGATAGCCCTTTTAATGAATGATCAAAAGTTTCACTGTATAACCTCCGTCTTCTTTATTTAGTTTTTTAAGTTAGATTAGTGTCCCATCGGACCGCCCTCCATTTTCTAAGAATCGAACTGCAATACTTACTAATTATCTCTGGAATAAATTTCCCTTATCATGTAAAGCTCCGCTTCTTTTGTATGACTTTATGTTAATACTTTTTCTTCCTTATGTCAACTGTTTTTTGTAATCTTTTTATTTATTTTTATTTATTCAGAATTTTCTGACTCTTTGTACAAGACTGCATATAGGTAATTCCGTTTACAGGGGAAAGGAGAGGCCGCGGATTCTTCCATAAAATAAAAAAAGCAGCGACAAAGCTTTTCGCCTTATCGCTACTTTCATGTCAAAGATATTCAAATCTATCCTACTCTACGGTTACGCTCTTAGCCAGGTTTCTCGGCTTATCTACATCCAAGCCCTTGGCTACCGATACATAGTATCCCATAAGCTGCAATGGAATCACTGCCAGGGAGGTTGCGAAATGAGGATCAATCTGTGGAATGTAAATAACAAAGTCCGCACTATCCTCAATGCTGTAATTGCCATAGGTAGTTATTCCCATCAGGTAAGCGCCACGGCTCTTACACTCTAGCATATTACTGATGGTCTTCTCATATAGGTCCGGCTGTGTCAGCACGCCGATCATTAAGGTTCCTTCCTCAATCAGGGAAATAGTTCCATGCTTTAACTCTCCGGCCGCATAGGCTTCACTGTGCACGTAGCTGATTTCCTTCATCTTGAGGCTTCCCTCTAAGCAGGTGGCATAATCAATTCCTCGACCAATAAAGAAGGCATCTTTGCTGTTGGCCTGTTTGGAAGCAAACCACTGGATTCTTTCCTTATCTTCGATAATCTTCTCGATCTTCTCAGGAATGGTCTGAATCTCTGAAATATAAGCCGCACAAGACTCCTCATCAATGGCGCCTCGCACCTTACCAAACTGAAGGGCCAGGGCATAGGTTGCAACCAGCTGGGTGCTGTAGGCCTTGGTAGTTGCCACAGAAATCTCCGGTCCTGCCAGAGTATAGAATACATTGTC
>CAVHCX010000029.1:32414-33654 GCA_963634745.1 Clostridium sp. CAG:343 | reverse complement strand
CAAGCCACAATGTAGATCTGGTTGATTTCCTTGATGGTATCCTCGTCAAGGCCCACCTCAGTAAGATCAATCTGTCCGTCCTTTAATACAGAATTCAGGGTATCTGCGATCGCCTTCGGCTGCTCATGGATTTCCTTAATCATGAAATGTTCATAGCCGGCCTTCTCTGCTGCCTCTGTATCCCAGTCGATGACCTTAGCTTCCTTCTGGATTTCCTCTCCGTCCAGATTATAGAAAGTAATCTCACCCTTCCTTACTCTGGCCATCTCAAGGTTTCCGATATAGTAAACATTTCTTGTATACTTAAGAATTGCAGGAACATCGGAAGCAATATAGGATTCTCCGTCAGCTACTCCTAAAATCATAGGGCTGTCCTTGCGGGCTACGTAAATCTCCTCCGGATAATCCTTAAAAAGTACTGCAAGAGCGTAGGATCCGCGAATACGAACCAAGGCATGGTTTACCGCATCTACCGGAGTTCCCTCGTACTTCTTGTAATAATAATCAATCAGCTTTACTGCAATTTCTGTATCTGTCTCAGAGTAGAACTTATAGCCTTTTCTGGTCAGCTTTTCTTTCAGTTCCTGGTAATTTTCGATAATACCATTGTGAACTGCAACTACATTGCCATCATCAGAGCAATGTGGATGGGCATTATCCTCAGAAGGCTCTCCGTGAGTTGCCCACCTGGTATGTCCGATACCACAGGTTCCCGGAACACTGGCTCCCCCATTGGTTTTCTCTACCAAAACCTTAAGGCGTCCCTTGGCCTTGATTACCTCTGCCTGAGCCTCACCGTCTCTTACTGCAATTCCTGCCGAATCATATCCCCTATATTCTAGCTTTGACAAACCATCTAAAAGGATCGGTGCCGCCTGATGGTTGCCTATGAATCCTACGATTCCACACATATTATTTTCCTCCTGTTATAAAAAACAAAATTCTTCAGGATCTATACCTATTAATCCCACAATTTTTCAGGATAAACTCCATCCCGGATCATCTTCTCAAAAGACTCCTGAGCCAAGGCTACATCCTCTTTGTAGGTAATTCCGATCCAGCGATCGGTAGTCTCTAATACCTTAACCGTAGCTTTTTTCTCTTCCAAAAGCTGTCCTACGATCGTAGGAAGCAAGTACTCTGCAGTCTCTGATTCCAAATTCTGTAAAAATTCTTTAAATCCTTCTTCCAGATAGTCGATAAAATCCGGAAATCCTGCCCACATATTCATGGATACATT
>CAVHCX010000029.1:0-32131 GCA_963634745.1 Clostridium sp. CAG:343 | reverse complement strand
ACATAAGGGTCCTTTACTACATCCTTACAGCAAAGGATGGCCTGGCCGGTTCCCCAAGGCTTGGTACGCCCATTGGCCTCAAACCCTTCCGGAAGGTCATCTACCGACTGGTATACATATTCTACCTCGATCTGTTTGGAAATACGGTCTCCGATTACTTCCTTAAATTCCTCTTCAATATCTTTACGAATAATAAAAACTACTTTCTCAAAGCCGGCTTCCTTGGCATCGTAAATGGAATAGTCCATGATAACTTCTCCATTCTTTCCCATCTTTGCCAACTGCTTAATGCCGGTTCCGAATCTCGAACCAATACCTGCTGCCATTATAATTAATGTTGGTTTCATATTTGTCCTTTCTTGATGTATCGTGAAATCTCTTTCACATCTGCTTTACCTTTTTCATAACATGATCCCCTAAATTTTACCATAAAAAAACCCTTCTTTCAACCAAACAGCGCGAAAGAGCATATTCAAACGGAGGGCAAAGAGTAAACCCAAGCAACAAACCGGAGTTTAATTTCTTTTTTGCTCCCCTTTTCATAGTTTAAAAAATTTCCTTGTGATAAAATAAATGTATATTTTTTTAAGCAGGAGGAATGCAAACATGGATAATGAAAGAATCAATCGTGTTCTGGAAAAAATGAAGGAGAAAGGAATCGATCAATTTTTGGTTTCCGATCCTTTAAGTATCAATATTTTAACAGGGGTTATGGTAAATCCGGGGGAGAGACTTTACGCCCTTCTTCTTAGAACCAACGGAAAACATACCTTCTTCTTCAACTATCTGTATTATGTTTCTAATACAGGCCTTGAGGAAGTTTGGTTCAGCGATATGGATGATCAGATCGGGGTTCTCATGGACCATATCGATACAGAAGGCGTTCTTGGTATTGACAAGACCTGGCCGGCACGTTTCTTAATCCCCCTTCAGGAGAGATGTCCGAAGCTTAAGACTATTTGGGGCTCTGACTGCATCGATGATGTAAGAGCCGTTAAGACTCCGGAAGAGATCCAGATCATGAAGGAAGCTTCCATCATTAATGACAAAGTTATGGAACGGGTAGCTGATTTCATCAAGGAAGGTATGACTGAGAAGGAAGTTGCCAACTTTATTGATGCTGAGTACTTAAAAGAAGGGGCCAGCGGTGTTAGCTTTGATACCATCGTTTGCTTCGGACCAAATGCAGCAGACCAGCACCATGAGCCAAGCGACACAAGAAAATTAGCTGCCGGCGAATGCGTTCTGATTGACATGGGATGTGTATGGAAGGGCTACTGCTCAGATATGACCAGAACCTTCTACTGCAAGGAAGTCGATGAGGAGCAGAAGGCAATCCATGACCTGGTTCGCGAGGCTGTTTTAAAGGCAGAGGCTGTCATTAAACCGGGCGTACGTTTCTGTGATATTGATGCCCAGGCCAGAGACTTAATTGACGAGGCCGGATATAGTGAGTATTGGAGAATCCGTCTGGGACATTTCATCGGCCAGGAAGACCACGAGTACGGAGATGTAAGCCCGATTAATAAAAATGAGGCTAAACCGGGCATGATCTTTTCTATTGAGCCGGGTATTTATTTAGAAGGAAAATACGGTGTTCGTATCGAGGACCTGGTCCTGGTTACAGAAGATGGCCACGAATTATTAAATGCGGTTGATAAGAAGTGGAGAATTGTTGGATAAAACAAAAAAAGAGGATTGACGTTTGAAACGCCAGTCCTCTTTTATTTATCTTGTTTTAATTATCATATCTTCGATTCCTAATTTGGTCAAGGCTTAAATAGTTAAGAGGTCGCTGTAAGCTGCAAGTGCTCCCTCTGTCTCATGAGCCAATACTTTCTTGGCCAAAACTTTTCCTAACTGTACACCTTCCTGATCAAAGCTGTTTAGATTCCATACAAATCCCTGGAACATGATCTTATTCTCGAAGTGTGAAAGGAGGGCTCCCAAAGATTCCGGTGTCAGCTTGTCTCCTACGATAATGCTGGATGGGCGACCGCCTTCAAAATTCTTGTTGCGGTTTTCATCTTCTTTTCCGCTGGCAAATGCAACGATCTGGGCTACTACATTTGCGCAAAGCTTCTGCTGGCTGGTGCTGTCCTGGATCACTACATCCTTATCCATCTGGTTGTTCTTAAATCCGACAAACTGAAGAGGAATGATGTCTGTTCCCTGATGCAAAAGCTGATAGAAGGAGTGCTGTCCGTTGGTTCCCGGCTCTCCGAAGATAATCGGTCCGGTCTTGTAATTTACAGGCTCTCCGAAACGGTTTACAGACTTACCGTTGGACTCCATATCTGCCTGCTGCAAATGTGCCGGAAAACGGCTGAGGGCCTGGGAGTATGGAAGAACTGCTGTTGCGTCATATCCCAATACATTTCTCTCATAAACGCCGATGAGGGCATCTAACATAGCCGGGTTCTCCATAAGGTTCTCATTCTTCGCAAGAAGGTCCTCTTCTGCAGCCCCCTGTAAGAATCTTGCAAAAATCTCCGGTCCGAATGCCAAGGATAAGACAGCGCCACCTACTGCTGATGTAGAAGAGAAACGGCCTCCGATATAATCATCCATAAAGAAGGCTGCCAGATAATCATCACTCTTTGCTAAAGGTGAGGTCTCACTGGTTACTGCAATCATGTGCTTAGAAGGATTTAAGCCTGCCTTTACAAGGGCATCCTTTACAAAGGACTCATTGGTCAAAGTCTCGAGGGTTGTTCCTGACTTTGAAACTAAGATAAAGATCGAATGAGCTACGTCAAGTCCATATAAAACAGCGGATGCATCATCCGGGTCTACGTTGCTGATAAACTTTGCTTCCATCTTGAAGGTGTCATTCACCTTTGCCCAGTTCTCCAGGGCAAGATACATAGCTCTGGGGCCTAAGTCACTTCCACCGATACCGATCTGAACTACAGAAGTAAACTTCTCTCCTGCCTCATTGGTAATCTCTCCTGCATGTACCTTATTGGCAAAGTCAGCGATCTTCTCCTGCTGCTCTACGTAAAAGGCTCTCTTGTTGGTTCCGTCTGCAACTACATCGTCTCCAAGCTGGCCTCTGGTAAGCTGATGAAGGACCAGACGCTTCTCTCCTGTGTTGATCATTGCACCATTATATAATTCTTTAAACTTCTCGGTAAGTTCTGTCTCTTTTGCTAAGTCAGCCAAGGCTTCAAGCACCTTGTCATCTACCTGTTTTGCGGCAAAATTATATGCCATGCCTGCTGCCATCGGTACGGAGTAGTTTTTCACTCTTGATGCACCATTGGCACCTTCCATAACTTTTTTAAGGTCCACTGCTTCTACCTTAGCAAGCTTTTCATATGCTGCTATGGTATCTAAATTCTTCCATGAAGCCATTTTAAAATCCTCCTTTAATTGCCTATTAGGTTTTTTCCTCACTCCGGTCATTATACTATAGGAGCCTCTATAAATTCAACTTTTGCAAGTAATTATTTGACTTCTTTCATTTGCACTTTTATAATAGGGATAGTTTTCGCCCCGGCATTTTTTCATGACCGAGGCTTTTTATAAATAAAGATAAAGAAAGAGAAGAGGGGTATTATGGAACAATTTACAACATGGGTCAACCAGGTGGATGGGATTGTCTGGAGCATGTTCTTAGTGGCCTTGTGCCTGGGCGTTGGGCTCTACCTATCCATCCGGCTGAAATTTCCGCAGGTTCGCCTGCTTAGGGAAATGCTTCGTCTGTTAACCACCAAGGAGGAAAGCGAGAGCGGTATTACGCCCTTTCAGTCCTTTGCCACCACAGTAGGCGCCAGAGTCGGTATGGGAAATATTGCCGGCGTCGCCTCTGCTATTTTTTATGGAGGCCCGGGATCTGTCTTCTGGATGTGGATCATTGCTATCATCGGGGCAGCTTCCGCCTTTGTAGAATCCACGCTGGGTCAGGCTTACAAGGTCAAAAATCCCGACGGGGAATTTCTCGGAGGGCCTGCCTACTATATCGAAAAGGGCTTAAAGTGCAAGCCTTATGCAATTTTATTTGCCGTCATTGCCTTTTTAGGACCCGGATTTTTGATGCCGGGCGTGCAGATTAATTCATTGGTTACCGTTTTCGAGGAGGCCTTTTCTGTAAATAAGGTCATCGTTGGCGCCATCTGCTGTATATTTTTGGCCATCGTTGTCTATGGAAGTATTAAGAGAATTGCAGCCATCGCAGAGCTTCTAGCTCCTATTATGTGCTTTATTTATATTCTGGCGGCCCTGGTAATTATCGTGCTTAACATTGGCAAGCTTCCCGGCATCCTGCAGATGATTTTTTCCTCTGCCTTCGGCACAAATGCTGTCCTTGGCGGAATCTTGGGTTCTGCTATTTCCTGGGGTGTGAAGCGAGGCATCTACTCCAATGAAGCCGGCATGGGATGCGGCGCCATCGTATCTGCCGCTGCAGAGTGTTCCCATCCGGTAAAACAGGGATTGATCCAATCCTTTTCTATTTACGTAGACACCCTATTTGTGGGATCTGCCACTGCCTTTATTGTCCTTCTTACTGGTACCTTCGATGTCTGTGACAGTGCAGGAAATCTGATCATCGACCAGACCGGGGGAATCGAGGCAGGAATCAAATGGACCCAGCATGCGCTTATGAATACCTACGGGGACTGGAGCGGTAAGGTTTTAGCCATTATCATTGTACTCTTTGTCTTCACTTCCATGACCGGCTACTGCTATCAGGCAGAAAGTAACATCCGCTACTTGTCCGGCAACAACAAGCATGCCATTACCGCAGCCAGAGCCCTGTTTATTCTGGCCTCCTTTTTAGGAGCTGTGGTAAATGCAGATGCTATGTGGGCTATGGGTGATATCGGTTACGGCCTCCTTGGATGGGCAAATATAATTGCCATTGCCCTTTTAGCGCCCAAGGCAGCTGCCCTGCTTAAGGACTACGAGGCCCAGAAAAAAGAAGGCAAGGACCCAGTCTTCCACCCGGAGGATTTTGGAATTTCTGATGAGACAAAAGCCTGGAAGAAAAGGAAACACGCTTCCAAAGAGAAGACTCCTTCCGGAGGAAATTTAGCTTCTGACTTTTAAAGCAATAAGATTTGAACAAAATAAGGACCTGACCCAGGGGAAAATCTTCTCCCTAGGCCAGGCCCTTTTTTAGTTTTTATATTTTCTGCCGCTCTACCAATTTCGCAAAGAATCCCTGCTGCTCCATCAGTTCCCAGTAGCTTCCATCCTCGACAATCTTGCCCTCATCCAAGACCAGGATCCTGTCGCAATGGCGGATCGTTGAGAGTCTGTGGGCCACCACAATCCGGGTGCATTTTAATTTATCCAAAGACTTTGACACGCGCTTCTGGGTAATATTATCCAAGGCTGAGGTGGCCTCATCTAAGAATAAAATCCTCGGTTTGGGGGCCACGGCTCTTGCGATCATAAGCCGCTGTTTCTGACCTCCCGAGATGCTTCCTGCCGTTCCGGCAATCATGGTATGCATGCCCATTGGCATCCGCCTGATATCCTCGTCGATCCCTGCAATTTCAGCAGCCTCCCAGACCTGATCCATAGAAAGGTTGGGAGCGCCAATGGAAATATTTTCATAAATACTTCCCTGGAAGAGCTTGCCATCCTGCATGACCGTTCCGATCTGTTTTCTCACAGACCCCATATCCAGGCCTCTGGAATCTTTTTTATCATAATAGATACTTCCCTTTGTAGGCTTCTCAAATCCTAAAAGCAGGCGAAGGAGGGTGGACTTTCCACAGCCGGTTTTTCCTACAATGGCCACATACTGGCCTGCCGGGATCTGCAGGGACAGATCATCCAAAATCAGAGGAGCATCCGCCTCATAGCGGAAGCTTACATTGGCAAGTTCGATCTCTCCTTGAAGCTCTGTCACGGTTTCTAGGCCCTCTCCCTCCTCAGGGATTGCCTCCATAAGAGGCTTAAGCAGTTCCATGGTCGGGCGAATGGTAGCCACCTTTGCAGCTACATTTGCCATAGACATTAGGGCCACGGAAACAAAGGCATAGGACATGGTAAAGGCATAATAGTCCGAAACTGACACCTGGCTCCTTATCGCTACCACATAAACCGCAAGGGTTCCTCCCAGAGAAATAGCTGTAGTAAATACCTTATTTAACTTGATCTGGGCCGGAGGATCATACTGGAGTTCTGCCTCCCTGGCATAGCTATGGGCCCAATTTACAAAGGCTCTTTTTTCTGCCCCTGCCAGGCGGATTTTTCGGATTCCCTTGATAAAGGAATAGACAATTCCCTTTTCCTTGGCTGCCATCTGCATTTGCTCTCTGGTAAGGGCAGCTTGGGTAATTCCCGTGATGATACTGACAATCAGGGTAAGAGCTGTCACAAGCAGGGAAGGAATCACCAAGGCCTTTGCAAAGGTAAAGACCTGGACTAAAAATACAAGGGAGAACAAGCCTGTAATCCCTGTTGCAAAGAGACCATTGACCGCTGTATTACAAACGCTTGACATATAGGTCAGATATTGATTCAGCTCACCTGTAGAATAATTCCGAAAGAAATCCACCGGAAGGGATATGACCCGCATCATAGTAGCCGTGATCAAATGCTGGGTCAACTTGGTTCCCATTCGCCTGACCAAAATATCCTTCATAGACTCAAAGAGAATATAGCTAAAAGACACACAGGTCATAAAAAACATAACTGCCAGCAAAAGTTGTTCACTGCCATATTCCAGTACCGTACTGGTAAGGATCTGACTAAGCTTGGGTAGTATAAGCCCCACCAAGGTAACAATAGCCGTCACAGTGGTAAAGCTTAAGATATCCCAGGCGGTCAGACACTCCCGCATATAGTTCCAAATATCATAGGGCCTTAGCTTTCGCATAGGCAGGGCCCGGTAAAAGCAATAGCCTTCCTGGCTGATTTTTTCAGCTTCCTTCTTATCAATCCTGGTCCTTCTGCCTGTATGAGGATTTACATAATAAAATCCCCCGCCTTCCCAGGGAAGAATGGTAATGACGGCACCGTCTTCTTTCATGCTGCTCATCATAACGCCCATGGCATCTCTCTGCCAGCCCGGATCTAGATGGATGGGGCGATAGAAGACTCCTGCAGAAGAAAGGAGGAAATCCAAGCGCTCCTCCAAAGATTTTAGACTCTTTGGAACTTCCTTTTCCCGGATTCCATAGTGCCTAAGAAGCTGGGATACCGCATCCTTGGCATCCTTTCCCTCCATGGAAAGTTCCTGGGTGATTTTCTTATGAGCCACCGCCTTGGAAATATCCTGAAAAGCTTCCGTAAGGAGCTCATTTTCGTGTTTATTTCGATTTTCAATTTGATGCTTCAAGCCATCCACGAAACAATCTCCTTTCTATTCGCTGCTAATTAACATCTTATAAATTCCATTAAGCTCCATCAATTCCTCATGGTTTCCCTGCTCCACTACCTGCCCCCCGTCTAATACCAGGATCTTGTCGCAGTCCCGGATGGTGGAGAGTCTGTGGGCAACTACGATACAGGTAATGCCCCTCTTACTAATGGCATTTACCACGTCATATTCTGTCTTGGCATCCAGGGCAGAAGTTGCCTCATCCAAAATACAGATGGAAGGGTTCTTGGCCAGGGCTCTGGCAATTTCTAACCTCTGCCTCTGCCCTCCCGAAAGGTCCCGCCCCTCTTCTAAGATCCTATCTTGATAACCGCCGGCCCTTCTAATATCCTCGTGGATCTGGGCATCCTTGGCCGCTGCCATAATATCTGCATCTTCCATAGTCTCATCCCACATGGAAATATTATTGGCAACCGTATCGTCAAAGAGGATTACTTCCTGGTCTACCACCGCCACCGATGCGGTAAATATATCCCGGTCCATATTGGAAAGCTCTATGCCGTCATATAAAACTTCCCCCGACCAGGCCCTACTTAGGCCGGTAAGGAGCCTTACTAAAGTAGACTTTCCACAGCCGGAAGCTCCCACCAGGGCAATCTTCTCCCCGGGATTTACCTTCATAGAAAAGTTTTCAATTACAGGTGCCGCAAATCTGGAATATCCAAAACTTACATTTTTAAGTTCGATCTGACCCGATAATTTTCCCCGGCATTCTACAATCTCCCGATCTCTAAACCAGGGGTCATTTTCATAGTTCATTACATCGTCCACCCGCTCCATCTGGGTTAACATCTCCTGTAGGGACTGGCCTGCCGATACCATGGATGTGGCCGGTGCCGTAAAGGCATTTAAAAAGCCCTGGAAGGCCATAATCATACCAATGGTCATCTCTCCATTTAAGACCAGGTCCATACCGTAACCTAGAACTGCCAGGTTGGCCAGGGCACTGCAAAGTCTTAGGATAATCTCCAGCCATTGATTTAATTTTGCGAATCTGGTCTCCCCCTCATTGACGCTGGCCTGGTAGCCGGAAAGTCTGGCAAAATATCCCTTCTCCACGCCACTGGCCTTGATGGTCTCGATCATATCGATTCCCGTAACCACCGCACTGGCAAATTTACTTTGATCGTGCATCTGGACCCGCTGTATATTTACCCGCCTTTGGGTGATCCATCCGGATACCAGGAGGTTGATAGCTAGAGATCCCACCCCGATCAGGGTAAGGAAGAGGCTTCTTCTTAACATCAAGACCAGATAGAAGACCATCATCCAGCTATTAATAACCAAGGGGCCAAAGGTATTTACCAGGTCCCCGGCGATGGAAGCATTGGTACTTTGCCTTTCCACCAAATCTCCCGGCAGGCGCTGGTCAAAAAATTGCATAGGCAGCCGCAGGATCTTCCACAAATAGGAAGAATTTCCCACCGCAGAGATCTTGCCCTGGATTTTTAAGCCGTAGATGGCATTGATCCAACTCATTAATACAAGGATTCCCGAGTAGATCCCTAAAGTCACAAGAAAGCCAAAGAGCCAGTCCTCGTTTTTTCCTGTCAGCAAACGATCTAAAAAGACCTGGTTAAATATAGGCTGCAAAATTCCTAAAAAAGCAATGATCACCGTGGTCAGGGCCACAAATATGGTAGCACTTCCGGTTCCCTTAATACGCTCTGCGGTATACTTCCAAACATTTTTCCTGGCCCCCTCCGGCACAAAGGCAGGCCCGGGGGCCATGGTCATACAGACCCCTGTAAATTCCCGGTCAAATTCCTCCCAGGATACCAGGATCCGCCCCCTGGCAGGGTCATTGATCACAGCCTTATTTCCCCGAAAGCCGTCCAGGACCACAAAATGATTAAAGCCCCAGTGAATCATGCAGGGAAAGGGGCCCTCTTTTAACAGGGCCTCCGGCTCTAACTTATAGGCATGCACCTCCAGACCATAGCCCTTTGCTGCCCGCATAATATTTTTGGCGCTGGATCCATCCCTGGATACTCCACAGTCCACTCTGGCCTGCTCTAGGGTAATCCACTTTCCATAATATCCCATGATCATGGCCAGGCAGGCCGCCCCGCACTCCAACATCTCTAACTGCATGATGACCGGGACCCTTGCCACGCCCTTTGTCAGGGGTTGATTCATTTTTTTCTTTTTCATAAATAAAACCCTTTCTCGTAAGCAAAGGCCCACTAGTTTTCATGTAATTAAGCCTTGACAGGTCCCGACTCCTTTAATTAAGGAGCAGGGAAATGGGGGATAAAGTCTCCGTCGTTACGATTCCGCTGTAGACGCCCTGGTTCAAGTCTCCGTCCATAGGGATCTCATATACCACATCCCCGATAGACAGGTCTGCTGCCAGGCGGATATAGATATTGGTCTCATCCGTGACAGTCTCAGGCTTTGGAGAATCCGGAGATAAAGAATACTCCTGATTATTAAGGCTTACTGTCCTGGCCTTCACGACTGCATCCAAGGCCTTGGCCGGCACATAGGCTGTGCAGGTATCATTTTCCGAAACCACGGCCACAGCCACATGGGTTTCCAATCTTGCCATAAAGCTCCATGCCACAAATCCTATGAATAAGACGAGCACTGCCAAAAGCAGTGCCCATATCCCTGGATTCGTAACGTGAAGATAGTGGTCAAGTTTCTCCGGGGAATCAATATATTCCTCGCTTTTTTTACGAAACAAAGATGTCCCTTTTTCTTCCGACATACGAAATACCTCTTATTCTTCTCTTAAATCTTAGAGATCTGTCATCAGCCTCTTTAATTCCTGGATTGCCTTCTTGTGCACAATCTTAATATTGGCATAGGACATTCCCATCTTAAAGGCAACCTCCTTCAAGGTCATATTGCCATAATAGTGAAGGATAATAATATCCCTGGACCTTTGTGGAAGTTTGGCCAAGGCATCCGCCAACTCCTCTAACTGCTCTTCCTCCAAAAGACCTGCATCAAGCCCCTTAGATTCCACAAGACTCTCCGGCAAGGCACCGTTCTCTCCGTTATCTTCCGGAAGCTGGCCATGAACCTTACGGGTCCGATAGTAATCAAGAACCGTATTGTTTGCAATGGTATATACCCAAGTAGAAACCGCCGCCTTCTCAGGATCAAAGCGATCGATATTGGCTGTGATCTTTACAAAAATATCTGATACCAGGTCTTCCGCCGCATTGGAGTCTCCTACTTTTTTATTCACAAAGCCACAGATCTTCTTATAGTAATCTCTGTAAATCGTCTCCGCAGTAACTGTCTGCATTATCTATTCTCCTCGTCTTTTCCAAATAAATTGCTGTCTCTGCCTGCCATATAGGAATCTCCGGCTGCAAAAAGCATGTCCAGATCCTCCTCGTCAAGCTCCATCCTTCCGGCGGATCCAACCCCATATCTACTCATGGTGTCATCGATCAAGGACTGCAATTTCTTATTTTCCGCGAACTCTTGTAAGTCAAACAATTGCTTTAATTTTTCACTCATCCCAGGCACCCCTTTCTGACTTTTGCTTTTCTCCTAATTATATCCATAACCGCTTTATTATTCAAGTTATATATATGTTAAAAATCCGGGATAAATTTAAAAGAAAAGGGGAAGCATAGCCTGCCGCCCCTTTCCGTAAAAAAATCATGCAATTATTTTGAGCTCTGAGGGATATACTGACTAATCTCTCCTGCCAGATTCTGTAATGGCATGGTCTGGAGCCATACTTTACCGGGTCCTGAAATCACGGTATTAAAGAGTCCCTCTCCTCCGAAGAGTGCATTCTTTACACCCGGAACTGTCTGGATCTCCATCTGGCAAGTAGCGTCCATAGCTGCCAAATGTCCGGTATCTACAACAATCTGCTGTCCCGGCTGAAGATCATATTCTTCCACGTGTCCGTCAAACTCTGCAAATACAAGACCATTTCCTGAAACCTTCTGCATAATAAATCCCTCACCGCCAAAGAATCCGGAGCTTAACTTCTTGTTAAAATGAACGGATAAGGTTACTCCTGCTTCTCCTGCAAGGAAGGCCTTCTTCTGAAGGATCACTTCTCTTCCCGGTCCGATTTCAAAGGCTTTGATAGTTCCCGGGAAGCAAGATGCAAATGCGATCATTCCATTTCCGTTGGTAGCAGTATATACATTCTGGAACATCTTCTCTCCGGAGAACATTCTTCCGAATGCCTTACCGATTCCTCCGTTGGTTGTAGTCTCCATGGCCATGTTTGGAGACATCCAGGACATGCCGCCTCCTTCTGTAATAATCTTCTCCCCATTCTCTAACTGGCAGATAACTACAGGTAATGTCTCTCCTTTAATTTCGTATTTCATATAGGTTCTCCTTTTTCTATAAAAATTTATAGTTTCCTAAAGTAAATAAACCGGAAGTTCTTCACTTACATGGCTGACACGCTCTTTGGGTGCGAAGGTCTCCTTGACTTCCTCACTGGTTCCGCTATTTACAACTGCAGTCACCTCTTTGCTCTCCGCTAGGGCCTCCGCCTTCTTTGTGGCTACCTTCTTGCCGGCCGCCTTCGTGCCTGTGGTCTTTTCACTTTTTGTCGTTGCCGCACTGGCTGCCCGCTTCAAACTATCCTTACCTACCGACATGTTCCATTACCTCCTCTGCTAAGCTTATATATTCCTTTGCACTTCTGCTGGATTTTTTGTATTCCACTACCGGAGCACTGTTATCCTGGGCCCATTCCACAGAGCTATCTACTCGAATAATGGAATCAAATACGTAAATATCTTCTAGGTTATGCAGGGTTTCCAGGGTCTGTTTAAAATAATTCTTCCTGGTGTCCGCCTTGGTTACCACAATGCCTGCTACCGATAAGCTAGGAGAAATCTGTTCTACTTCATTTAAGAAATCAAACATATTGGCCAGACCAAACATGCCCCAGGGGCTTGCCTCCACCGGGATCAAGACCTTGTCGGAAGCACATAAAATATTCATGACCCATCCGCCCAGAGTCGGCGGTGCATCAATAAGGATGTAATCATACGTTCCTGATTCCTTCACCTTCTTTAGGCATTTTCTTAAAATAAATTCCCTCTGCCACTTGGTAAAGAGCTCATACTCTATAGAACTCATCAGGGTGGAAGATGGAATCAGGTCTAAATTCTCATAGGGTGTATGGACAATATAGCCTGTAAGGTCTGCCTGCTTTCCAATGGCACGGTAGAGATTTTTCTCCCCTGCCGCCTGCTCTAATACCCAATCTTGCGGGAAAAAAGATAGGGAAAGATTCAGCTGCATATCCCCGTCCACTAAGAGGACCTTCTTTCCGGCTCTTGCTAGGGCCGCCCCTAGATTGGAACAGGTGGTGGACTTGCCACTTCCCCCTTTATTGTTGGTAAAACACATGGTGATGGTCTTTCCCATGGGATACCTCCTTGCTTTTTTCATTCAACTATCTTCATTATAGAGACTCTGTCTGAATATTTCAATAAACTTTCCTTTAATTCTAGCTTTTCTCGCATCTATTTCTGATCTTTTATTTTCTAACCTTCCATCATCTCCAGATAGCGACCCTTGTCAATATGCATCATGGAAATCTGGTTTTTATGGCGACGGAAACCGTAGACGCTGTCTACATTTCTTATTAAGGACTGCAAACGCTCATCCGGCACGCATACAATCAGCTGAAGGTCCAGTTCCCTGGCATATCTTAGGCATACCTCGCTTCGCTCCTTGTCCATTTTGGAAAAGGCTTCGTCCAAAAGCACAAGTCGGATTTTGGAATCTCCGCTGCCCTGCTGCATGTATAGCATGGCAAAGCCTGCCAGCAGGGCCACATATTTTGGATTTTGTCCCTCTCCGCCGGAATCTCTTCCTGCCATGTCATCTACGGAATTTTTCTTAACATTTCCAAATTCATCCTCCACCCGCTCATACATGCTGAAGGTCAAATAGTTTCGATAGTCCGCATACTTTTCCATAGCTTCCTTATGGAGCTTTCGCTTCTCCCCATCTTCCTCTCTCGGGGGCATGAATTTTTCGGTTAAGAGGGCGATCTGTTTTTCATACTTCTGATAAAAAAGATCCTCCCCTAAGCTTAGCTGGCCTTCAAATCCATCGTCATCTAAGACCTTGCTGTCTAACTCCTCGGCCATGAGCATATCATAGAACTGGCCATTCTCATTTTCTGCCGGCAAAATATCGATCTGGTAGGTACTGTCTGAGAAACGGATCTTTGCAAGCATCCGGTTAATTTCTTTTCTGTGGCGGTAGGCTGCCTTGATCTCCCCGTGGATGGTAGCAATGACATTTTCCCTGAGGGAGTGATAGACCAGCTTATACTGCTTCTCGAACTCTTCCTTGTACTGGGGCTCGAAATCTTTTTGATACTGGCTAAGAAGCTTGTCATATCTTTGATTGTCATGCTCCAAGCCCGTGTAGCCATAGCTGGGATATTCGTTATTAAAATGGATTCTTGCCGTATTTCGTTTTTCTAAAGCTTTTTCTTCCTCTTTCGACAAGGCTTCCATCTTTTTATTTAAGTCTCCCCTATAGGCCTGCTCATTGAGATTTTTCAGATTCTCCTCCACTTCTTTTTGAAGGTCTTTGTTTTCCACATAGCCTTCCTTAAGGTAGGCTATGCGGTCTTTTAGCTCTCTTTCTTCTTTTTCTACCCGGCCCTTGTTTTCCGATTCCCGAACCAGGCTTCTCTGCAGTTTACTGATTTCTCCTCCGAGGCGGGAGATGTCTGCCTCCAGTCCCTCTCGCTTTTTATGGAGCTCCTTGGTCCTTACTCCTTCTTCAAGTTCCTTGATCTCTTCCTTGATTTTCTCCTGCTGGCTTAAATATTCTTCCAAAGATTCCGCCGCAGAGGAAAGCTCTAGGAGGGTCTCACTGCTTTGGCGAAGCTGCTCCATTTCCTTAGCCCCGCTTAAAAGGGCCTTATTCTGATTGTCTGCGAGCAAAGCTTCCTCCAATTCCATGATCTCATCTTCAATTTCCTGAAGCTTTCCCCTGGAAACCTTGGTTCCGATGCAGGCATAGCGGGTATAGTCCACTTCTCTTAAGTGCCTGAAAATGTAATTGCTGTAGGAATAGCAGTCTGCTGTCACACCTTCTCTGACTTCATGAAGTTCTTCGATACTTTCACATTTTTTAATTCTTCCAAGATAATGCTTAAGGCACTGGTCCACATAAGCCTCCTTGGTGGTCACTGCCTCGTAAAGACTTCCCTTCTTGGCCTCGGAAGCATCTCTTGCAATCGCCGCCGTATTTATAAGATCGATTTCTTCGTAGTCCCGCCGCTTCATGGACCGAAAGACCTTAGCGGCGTCCAAGGCATACCTAGGCTCTGTGATCAAGCTGTGCTTTAACCTTCCCAGGCGGCCTTCAATGGCATTCTTCCACTTGTCATCGCTAATATCAAAGAGGTCTCCGAAAATATACACAGGTATGCTGCGGCCATAGCGATCACTGAGGGCTCTTTGAAGCTCTGCCCTGGCACTTTTTAATTCTTTCTTATAGGGCTTGCGGTCGTTTTTTAAATCCTCCACCATCTCCTTTTTTTCTTTTAAATCCTTGGTCTTATCCCGGATGGCGGCTCCCAAGTCCGTAAGCTCTTCCTCCATACTCTCCATGGCCAGGGAGATGCCCCTTTTAATTTTATGGATGCCTTCCTCCGTAACCTGGCCTTGAATTAACTCTTCCATGGCCTGCAAGCAGGGATTACTGATATAGGCTCCCACTTCTTCATCGGTCGTCCATTTTTCAAGGCCATCCAAAATTTCCTTCCACTGTCTGGAATTAATTTTCGCCTGGGAAATGGTCCGCTCCAGATTTTCCAGTTCTTTTTTCTTAGCGCCGAAATCACTGGACTGAAGCTCTGCCTTTACTTCAATGAGTTCCTCAGACCTGGCATTTTTCTCCTGATCTAGGCCCTCCTGTTTTTTCTCCAGGTCCCTGATCTTATGAATAATACTTTCTCTTTGCCCCTTCTTACCTTCAAGTCTTGCCTTGGTCGCTTCTATGTCAAGAATCCGAAGGAGGGCCTCTGTCCGAAGCTTGTCTGTCTGGGCTTTTCTAAGGATTTCGTTGTGGACATTGACCTCAGAAAGGAGCTTGATTCTGTGCTCTAAGTCTTCCACCCGCTCCTTGATTTCCCGGTAGGCCCCCAGCTGATCACTGATAGTAGAGACCGTATCTTCCTTGCTTCTGGGGAACATGTAGTCCTTGATAAATTGGCCGGTCCCGTTGCTCATGCGAAGGGCAATGGCACTTTTTTCCATAGTGATAAAACGCCCCGGGTCCATATGGCCTAGGATGACCTCATATAAAGTCCCCAAATAATCTCTGTTTGTAAGATATACCTTATTGACCTCACCGTGCCCCTTATTGTCCGGGGAAAGGCTTCGCTCCTTCACAAGACTCTGGACCTTGGCCAGGGTATAAGGAGTCTTATTAATCTCCAAATACTCATCCTCCGGAATTTTCCCGGAGTGGCTAAAGAAAGAGTACCTGGCATCCGAAAGCTCCCGGTCCTGCTTTCCCACCTGGAAGGCAACCCCGATACAGGTGTAGGTCTCAGTTCCCCTGTCACAGATTTCCAAGACCAGCTGGGAGCAAAAATCCATGCCCTGCCGGTTGGCACTGCCATCCTTTTGGGCTCCCCGCAGGTAGCTAAAGACGCTTCGTCTGTTCTTGGCATCGTCTGCAGCCTTATTTAAAAAAGTAGCCTTGGTACTTCCATACAAGACCACCTGCAAGGCATCCATAACCGTAGATTTTCCGGACCCGCTCTTGCCACTGAAAAGATTCACATACTCATGAAACTCCATGACTTTGTGGCTGATTCCACCCCAGTTATTGATCACCATCCGGGTAAATACTTTCTTCGATTGTTTCATTTACCGCTTCCTCCTTATACTCCTCCATAAGCTCCTCAATATCCGAATTTCTGATATAGAGGTTAATGGTGCTATAAAGATAAATGGGAGTCTCATCCTCCACATCCTTAATAGCCCCGGGCACTTCAATAATCTGGTGCCGATTCATAAGATACAAAGCCTCCCTCCACTCTGCAGTGGTAAGCTTTCTGTTTAAGAGGCCGGTATTCCTTCCGTAGGTCCTGATTTCCCTTAAGTTGGTGACCGTGGCCGCAAGTCCCTCCCCCAGGATCTTATCCCTGTAAAGGATTCTCACCAAAAGCAAAATAATGGTCGAGGTCAGGCTCAGCTTTTCAAGCTCCACCCCTTCCCCCTTGACTAAGAAAATGTGTTCCTGGGGATCATGGATCAGTTCACAGCCTAAGACCGACAAATAGTCCTCTATAAAGTCTTTATGCCTCAGGCAGGTTTCATAATCCGGATTATCCTTTGGAATTAAGGTCTCGGGATCATAGCGCATTTGCAAAATGCAAGTCTGCCTAAATAATCTTCCTATGGTTTTTTTCAGATTGTCCGCCTCGGCAAGAGACAGACTTTCTATATATTCCATCATATATGTATGCTCCTTTGTATACGCCTTTATATGCGTCTTTATATGGGTCCTCCTATCGGATCACAAGCTTAGAAAAACGAAAGCCCTGGGAATTTTCATAGTCCTTCCCGATCTCAATGTCATTTTCACTGTCTGCCACTTCCGTAGCCTCCTGCCAGACAAAGAATAACTTTTCCAAGTCTTCCATAGACCGAACTGTATCCTCGCTTACCTCAAAAGCCCCATCCTTCTCATTTTTCTTGCGGAAGTCCAAAAGCTCCTGCCTGGTATAGAGGGGTTTTAATACAAATCCGTCCAAGGCTTCTTTCTTGTCCTCCAGGTCTACAGCCTCCGGGGCAAAGTCCTCCTTTTGCTTATTCCGTTTTTTATAAAGACTTTTGGCTGATAAAAATTTAAATCTCTGGGTCAGCTTTACTTTCTCCCCAAGTTTTTCTAAGATCTCTTCTTTTCTCGAGCTCTTGTTGATAAGATTCACCAGGCTTAAGGTTTGGTCCTCCTCCACATTTCCCTCCGATAACAGGTAGCGGATTCTGGCGGCTGCCCGGCCTGCAAAGACTGTCTTTTGTTCAATCAGCATATTGTATCTTCGCTCAATGGCATCAAATTCCCGGTCGATGCGAAGCAATAAGTCTGACGCCTCCCCGGCATTTTTAAGGGCCCGTTCCAAGCGGTAATAGGGAGTTTTTAACTGAAACAAATATTCCTCTGCCGCATCCATGGTCTCCTTCTTTGAAGCTTCATAGGCTTCCTTCTTTTTTAGCAAGTCCTCATAACGGTCTTCATTTTCACTGCGAATTTCAGATACCAACTCCTTAACCGCCTCCTTGTAGCGGTAGAAGCTGTCGGTGGTAGTGAGAATGGCATATTTCTTGCTATCCGTATTATTAAGCTCCTCCACCAGGACCTTTTGCACTCCCAAGAAACTTCTCTGCTTAGAAAGCTCGTCAAAATAGCCCCGCATGCTCTCCTGCATGCCGGCCAGCTGCTGCAAGAGGCCTTTGGACATGGACCAGGCACTTTTTAGAATTTCCAGATTCTTTTCCTTGTCGGTATGGTAGGTATGAAGATAGCTATAAATAGCCAGGATACTCTCCCGCTCCTTGTTTTGATCTTCCTGACGAAATTTGGCAAAAAGCTCCACAAAGTGTCTGCTGTACTCCGGAAAGGATACTACATAGCTATTTAAAGACTCGTCATAATCCTGCTTAAGCCAGCCCCAGTCCTCCAAATGCTTTAGGCAGACTGATGCCATATTGGCCTTGGTAAGAAGCTCTCCCTCCTCATCGTAGGCCTCTCGGTCCCAATCCAGGGTGGTCTCTGCGATTCGCTCATTCATGACACCCTTACACTCCGCCTCCGTAAGCCCCAAGAGGGAATAAGACCTTCCCGAGGCCTCATAAAGGTCCACCAGAAACTGCTGGTAGTAGTCCATATATTTACTTGAAAATAATTTATAAAAATTGTTTGGAATTTGATCGATTAATTTCATAGCTTCCTCGAACTTAACTAATTTACGTGTTTCGCACAGTGAATTGTATCAAAATCCAAAAAAGATGGCAAATTTTAGCTCTTAGAAAGAAAATTCATGTTACAATTCAAGTTAACCGATATGCAAGTATCTTCGTATAAAAGAGTGAGGAATTATAGATTATGGAAGAACTAATAATAAAACAAGTGACAGAATCGGATTATTCGAAAATAAGTTCCCTGGCACCGGCCCACGCCTTAAATACTGCCTCCATTGTTTTGGCATGTATGAAGGAAGAGGCGGTCCTTGGGACTGCGATTCTTATGAAGAAGCATAAGGACTGGGCCCTCAGCTGGCTCTATGTCCATGCAGACTACCGCGAGCAAGGCGCAGGAAATCTGCTCCTGGATCAGGCCCTTTACGAAGCAAAGAAAAACGGAGCCCGCAACCTGGAGGTTGTACTTACCGGGGAGACAGATGAAGAACTTCCCCTGACCTCTATGCTAGCTTCCAGAGGTTTTTATATCGATTTTCAAACAGAACCGGTTCTGACCCTGACAAGAAGCCAGCTAAAGCAGGCCATCTATTATAGCAAGCCTGACTTTTTATATACTGCAAAATCATCCAAGGAAAGCATCATCCCCCTAAGGAATGTAAAACCCGGCCAGTTGGAACAGTTTATTAAAAACCGCGAAAGGCACCACAACTATGTAGCAAGCCGGGCAGACTATGCCTCTGCCGACCCTAACCTAAGCCGGCTTTTAATCTCCAAGTCCCAGATCGTAGGAGCCATTTTGGTAGACCGCACAGGGGAAGGGACCTATTCCCTGGAGCTTTGCTTTGTAGAAAGAAATTATTTAAAGGCCCTTATCCGGCTCATGAAAAATGTCTCCGATCAATTATTGACCGGCAAGGAGACCCTCGTCCAAATCGAATTTTTCTGCGGTCTTACAGCCATCCTAGAGGCAGCAGAAAAAATCTTTCCGGAACATACGATTACAAGCAGCGGTATCATCACCGCATGGAAAAATTTAAACTAAACTATAAGCAAGCATGATCAGGAGGTAAGCATGCCAAATCCAAAACAAGTAATGGAGAATCCCCAGCAAAAGAAGAAAGTGAAATTTTATCATGTCCAGGAGGAAGAAGCTGAACAATTATATCAAGGCTCCCTCCAGGAAACCTATCGTCACAATATGGAGCAGTCCAGGTTTTATAAGAAAAAGGCCCGGGAAAAGAACCAGATTCCACCCGATAATGGTTCCTTTTCCGGATTCAAGAAGGTCTTCAAGGCCCTGGGTCGTTTTCTTACGGGAACTCCCAATTACTATGAGCTCTACAATAAGATCGATTCCCGTTGGGAGGCCTATAATCTCAGTGAGGTCTCTCATAATTTAGAAGAGGGGTCTAATCACATACTAGAAGAAAATTCAAATCGAGATCCAATGACCCAAAAAGTGACCCTTCAAAAAGCAGGAGTTTACCAAGCCTTCACCAACATGGCAGAGCATGGAGAATTTTTTGACGCAGCAGAAGGCGACAAGGTTCTTATGAACCTTCAAGGGGATGCTTTCTCTTTTGAGGAAAAGGATGAGCAGCTTAGCGACAACGAAAAACAAGCCTTAAGGGATGCAACAGCTGCCCGGGAGGACCTGGCAAGGTTCCTTGAACAGTTAAAGCAGTTCAAGGAGGCGCACGGAAAACTAAGCCCGGAAAATCTTTCTAAATTACGCTCTACTTATCTTGAAAAAAAGGAAGGTAGCAAGTTCTCCCCTTGTGGCAAGTACATCTTCGAACTTGTTACCGGTGTCGAAGCCAACAAGGAGAGCCTTGACTATGCCAGCAAGAATCATCCCGACTTGCTTCAAATGATTATCTATACCCAAATCCTAAATCAAATGGATCTGGCTATACATCAGATGCTTATCCCCAAGCAGCTTGGCAATGATTCCGTTTTATTAAATTTGGAGCAGTATGCCCACCTGCAGGCCCAAAAGAAAGAGACCAATCGCCTCTTGACCGAGCTCATGAACAAAACCGATATCCGGACAGAATTCAAGAACAAATTCGAAAGCGACGCCCAAAAGGACGCCCTTAAGGACAAAAGCAAAGAAGCAGGTGCAGAAAAGACTTCTGAAAAGAACAAAGACGGAAATGAACAGGAAGGGCAAGAAGCTAATCTCAGTACTGACAAAAAATTCATGACCCTCTACACAGAGTATAGCAAACTTGCCGGAGATAATAAGGATGCCAAAAAACAATTTCTTATCAAGAATTTAAAGACACTACTGGCAGCTGCAGCTGAGATATCTAAAAATCAAGCAAATGAAGAGAAGGCAGATGAGAACGGGGTAGTCGCTCCTTTAAGTGTCATAAAAGACACGGTAAGCAAGATTGCAAATGATCCTTTTGCCTATGATTACTTTGCAGACGATATGGACGCCTTTGATCAATTAATGAATGCCACCGCTTGTATGATTCCGGACTCTGAAATTTCCAAAACCACGGACAAAGCAGCGCTATCAGGAGAAATAACCGACTTCTACAAGAATCGTTACGACTCAGTAAAGAAAAGCTCTTTGACTTTCTATACTGATGGTTTAGAAGAAGCTAATATGCATGCATATTCTAACATCTTGCTAGAATTCTATGATGGATTCCACAACAAGAAACTAGAGAAATACAATCCTCTATTCTCTGTGGTCAAAAAAATATCTTCTGACCCCAAAGCTTACGAAGCTCTATTGAATGCTCCGATTGCAAAAGAAGAATTTAAATCGATTCGCAATCTGATTAGTACGGATTATGCTCTTCATATCTTAGAAGGCCAACAACTGCAGAAAGATCAGTATTACAAAAACCTAGAGAAAGCTGCTCAGGAATTAGACCGTTCTCTCCCGGTTTTAAAGACATGGTATAAGAAATATCCCGAAGATCTTGCACAAAAGGAAAAAGAGGCAGTTACTGCTAGTCTTAAAGAGCAAATTAAAGATTTTAGCAATCTAGGTGCCCCACAGGATGAAAAAACAGATGCAGGCAAACAAGATTCCGCAAAGGATAAGGTCAAAGAAAATGCCTCTGATAAAACAAAAAAATTCTTAGATACTTTGAAGGAATTCATTGCAAAGAACCCTGTAAACGACAAGGATGAAAATGCTGAAATTTATAGCCGAATCTACGAAACTCTCGCAAACCCACAGATTGAAGTCGTGATGAAGCAGCCAAAAGCCTTACAGGATGTCTTGAATTTATCAAGTTTTATCCTGAAAGGAAATCAAGCAGTAACTGATTTAGCCTATACTTCTTACTCAACACTTACACAAGCTCTCCAGGCAGAACAAGAACGACTCAAAGCAGAGCAAGATAAAAAAGAGCTACATGATGAAGTCCAGGGTGCAGTCAGCAAGGAAAAAGCACTTGAAAGAATTAATGATCAGATTGAAATTTTAAAGAAAAAGGCCAAAAATCCAGGGTCAGCTCTGAATACCAAAAAGCTTATAAATTCTTTAATGACTTTTATCGACAAATATACTGTGATTTCAAAAGATGCGAAGGATAAAAACAAGAAACAAATAACTAAGGAAGAGATATTGAGTGTTCTGAAATATTCCCCTAAATCATTAAAGCATCCAGAAACTTTAAAAAGTTTACTAGAATTTGCAGATTCTATCACAAAAAATCAATCCTTAACTGATCCGAAAGTGTTTGCCCAGTCATGGAGAATTGCTAAAGATGCTATTGCGCAAGAACGTAAGATAGAATTAGATGAGACACTTAAAGACATTATTAAAAAACATAAAGATACTGAAATCAATAAAATCTTAAAGGAAATAAAAGAAAAGAAAGAAAAGAAAGAGCAAGAGACTTTCCAATCTATGGTTAATGCAATTTTAAGGCAAAAAGCAGTTGAATTCGGTGCAGATCAGGATCCCGAACAGTCTATCAATGCAAAGCAGGAACCTATCAAGGCAGAGCAAGAACCTATCAAGGCAGAGCAAGAACCTATCAAGGTAGAGCAAGAACCTATCAAGGTAGAGAAGGTTGAAAAAGAAGCAGAGAAAGTTAAAAATGTCGCAGATGTGCAACTTCAAGATATCAATGAAGCAAACCTGCAAAATATCAATGAAGAAAAGAAAACTATAACATTCTGGACAAAAATGACCGGCTTCGTAACTACTATTTCCGCATGGTTGTCTAAACCTTTCAAGAAAAAATCCGTAGCAAACAACGTTGAAATCAAGCCACAAGAGATCAGCGAAAACGATATGAAAGAGATCAATGATCTTGATGATATCGGTCTTCTTGATGAATATGAGGAAGAAGAAGGCCTTAAGATTGAACCTGTCAATAACGAAAATCTAGAACTGAACAGAAATTCCAAGATACAGGAAGACAATAAAGAAGAGGACAACGAGATAAAAAATGAGGACCTGAAAAAGATGGAGGACCTGAAAGTTGACAAAATCCCGGAAGTCCAAAAGCAACATCTGCAAGATGTGGAAGATAATAATAATCTGAAGCCTAAAAATATAGAGAAAGATAAAACTGAACCGAAGAATGTAGAAAATAATGATATCTCAAATAACAAGGAGGTAGTAAACAAAGAGAAAAAAGATGAAAAAGTTATCCAAAATAACGTGGAGCACAACGAAAACCTCCAGAAGCAAGGAGAAGATAAAGAAATTTCTGAAAAAGAAGATATTAATAAATCGACAAACAGCAACTCTATAACCGAGTCGGAATCACCGAACACACAGATAAATGACAAAGAAGGAATTCTAGAACAGAACAGAAATTCCAAGATACCGGAAGATAATAAAGATCAGAAGCCTGAAAATATACAGGAAGATAACACTAAACTGAACAATGTAGAATCCCTAAAGAACAAAGCTTTCTCAAAGATGGAAACTGGTTTAGGTAATGAGGAGACAAATAATATAGAAGCAAAGCCAACCAATGCTTCCGGAATACCCTTCCGAGTAATATTTAATAAAAATAAGACAGATGTGCAAAAACAGTTGGATGAAGCACAAAAAAAAGTAGATGATGAATACAATCAACATCAAAATCAGAACCCCACGAATATTGATCGCATAGGAAAAGCTTTTAGTAACTATCAATTCGACAAAGATGTTGATGAAGACCTCGAAAACTTAAACGCGAAAATGATTCTTAGCAAGATTAATAAAAAACTCAATACCCAAAATCAAAAAGTCGAAAAAGAGGAATGGGAAAAAGCTGACGAAGAAGATCGGTTAAAGGAAGAAAGGAGAATAAAGAAAAAACTGAAGAATAACACAACCTCCCAAAATACAATCAATGATACAAATAACAACTTAGGGGGTAACCAACAACCAGAAAGACTAATTTTTCCTAAAACCTTCCGAGACATGCAAAACAATAAATATAACGTCACAAATGAAATGCAATTTCAGTTCCTGCAATTACAAGATAAATCATGCCAAAACTCTACAGACAAACTAATAAAACAAAATGCTAAATACCAACCGGAATACTACGTAAATCATCAACTTTTATATGAAGCTTTTATAAGGAATCCCCAAAATATACTATTTGTAAAACTTTTAAATCTTCTAAAATGCAATGATCCTGATACTCTTATTGAAGAGAAAGACAAGCTAAAGGCTGAATATAATACGCGCATAGACCCTCTCTTACTTGAACATCTTGAAAAAAGAGCGGCTAAACTCCAGGCGCTAAAAATTGTTCCCCTTCCAAAATGGAGATCTGATATTTGTACCGTCCGTAACAATCAATTTAATTTACAAAAAAAGTATTATCAGGACAAAAAAACCCTTAACGTTTGCTGGTCTATTGCTTTATCAAATTTACTGGCGTGTCAAGGAATCAACATCCTCCCCGAATATATTCGAGCAACTCGAGTAGATGACTCTCAACTTATTTATCAAGGACAGTATTCACAATCCTCTGTGTTTTCGCAAAGCCAACGGGGGCAATTCAGCAGTGTAAAGCAGGGATTTGATCAACTATTATCATGCAGGAAACAATTATCACCAAATCAGGAATCATCATTAGATGCAATTAAGAATTATGAATGTATCGAAGAAGACTACGAAGCTTACTATCGCATCGCCGAATCTAAAGCTGAAGAGGATAATAAAAAATCGCCATTAAATCCGGTCAAGGAACCGTTAACATGGGAGGAGTGGTTTATTGAAAATTTAAAAAAGGCCTTCGGAGGAACGGAATTGACGCACAATACTGCATCCAATGCATCCGCCATGAGCATTGCAGATGATAATCACGTTATCACAATTTTAGGATGTAAAAATTCTAAACATCCTGAAAATCCAATCCTTTTTATACATGATTCCTTAGATGAGAGTAAAACAGTTACAACTGTAGTCGGATTAAAGAATCTCATCTGCGCCAAACATGACATTGATATACATTCTAATAAGCAAGATGAGCAAGAAAAAATGCAGCGAATTCTACTAAGAACAGGAATCAGCTACCTCAAAAAGAAGAATCAAGGCAACCATTAATAAAATCTTTTTTTCTGAAACTATAAGAAAAGGAATCACAGTTCTTCCCTGTGATTCCTTTTTTGTTCAAAAATCTTTTCTTCTAAAAAATCTTCTCCTCTTTCATCTTACGCCATACCAAAAATGCATTTACATAAATAAGCACTGTATAAATCAAAATAAGCACATTACTCTGCCAATTATTGGCCTCCTCCAGGACTCCTCCTGTCTTTTGTCCACCGGCTGTTAAAAGGCTCGAAAAATCTACAAAGGAATGGAGAAGTATTGTAATCCACAAATTGTTTGTGATCAGGTAGATGCCTCCAAATACTAGTCCTATAGCGATCGCATAGAGGACCTGGATCATGGTACTTACAGGGTTTGCTCCCACCAGGACATTAAACGCATGGATCAGGCCAAAGCCCATTCCGGTAACTAAGTAGGTAATAAACAAGGCTTTTCTTTTATTTCCGGCCGGCAGTCGCTTTATTGTAGAAAATGGGATAATCCGAAATAGCAGCTCCTCGCAAAATCCCGGGGCGATTCCCATAAGCAAGGCTACAATAAAATTCCCCATAGGAACTCCCTGAATAAAATTAAGGATCAGCATAGAACAGCCCAAGAACAAAAGGCTCCATCCCATCAGAAGTCCCTTCCCGGTCTTCTTGACTGTAAAGAAATCTCCCAGCTCTTTACGGTGCAAGGCCCAGTAAAGGATCAAAACAAAAATTGCAATCAAAATATCCAGGAGGTTGGAAAAGGCATATTCACTTCCCAGGATCCTTATGTCGCCGACAAACATCCCCTTGACATTTACTAGGACAACATACAAAACTCCATATAAGAAAAAGGTTAAAAAGGTTTTCCCTAAAGGATGTTTTGTGCTTCTCTTTTTCTTCTCACTCATAATCACACACTCCGATCTTTCTAATTTTCCACAGATAGCTTTATATTCTAAGCCTGTCTCTATCTTACCATCTCAGGATGCCCACGTCAAAAATCCGGGACTTGCAGATATCCCCAAGAGACTCGCTCTTATATTATTGTCGCTTTTGCACAAATACCATGCATTGTTTTTGTTGTTTCTCACGTTTTTGTCATTTGGAAACGTTTTTCATTGTAATTTCCTATCAAAAATGCTAGGATGAACTCAACAAATGGAAACGTTTTTGGAAACAGTTCCATTCCACAGTATTCATTCAAAATTTTATAAGGGAGGAAACATTTTATGAAAAAGAAAAAAGTATTGGCTCTGGGACTTGCAGCTGCAATGATGGCATCCTTGGCAGTTGGATGTGGCGGTTCTTCAAGCTCCGGCTCTGATAAGAGTTCAAAGGAAGCCAGCGGATCTGTCTACTATCTCAATTTCAAGCCGGAAGCAGACGAGGCCTGGCAGGAGTTAGCTGAAGAATATACCGAAGAGACAGGCGTCCCCGTAACCGTTGTTACTGCAGCATCCGGTCAGTATGAGACCACCTTAAAGAGTGAGATGGGAAAATCCGAGGCTCCTACTCTTTTCCAGGTAAACGGACCGGTAGGACTTGCTTCTTGGAAAGATTATTGCTACGACTTATCTGATTCTGATATCTACGGAGAGCTTACATCGGAAGATTTCGCCTTAAAGGATGGAGATTCTGTTGCAGGTATCGGTTATGTTATTGAATCCTACGGAATCATTTACAACAAGGCCCTTCTTAAGGAGGCCGGCTATAGCGAGGATGATATCACCTGCTTCGATGATTTAAAGAAGGTGGCGGAGGACATCACCTCAAGATCTGACGAATTAGGATTTTCCGCATTTACCTCCGCAGGTATGGACGGATCTTCTGACTGGAGATTTAAAACCCACCTGGCTAATCTTCCGATCTATTATGAATATCAGGCAGATGGAATTGACAACACAGATGCCATCAAGGGAACCTACCTCGACAACTACAGAGAAATTTGGGATCTCTACATCAACAACTCTACCTGCAGTCCCAAACAGTTAAGCACCAAGACCAGTGACGATGCCGTAGCAGAGTTCACTACCGAGCAGGCAGTCTTCTATCAGAATGGTACCTGGGCTTACAGCGATATCTCTGATATCGGAGATGACAATCTGGGAATGCTTCCAATCTACATCGGCGTAGACGGCGAAGAGGACCAGGGCCTTTGTACCGGTACCGAGAATTACTGGTGTGTAAATAAGAATGCTTCTGAGGAAGATATTCAGGCAACTCTTGATTTCATGAACTGGTGTGTAACTTCTGATGAAGGAACCGAAATGATGTGCAGCGCAGACGGAATGGGCTTTGTAATTCCTTTCAAGAGCAATTTAGAGTCTGACAATCCGTTGGTAAATATTGCTGACCAGTATGTAGCAGACGGAAAGACTCCTGTTTCATGGAACTTCTCTACTATGCCTTCTGAGCAGTGGAAGAACGATGTAGGTTCTGCTCTTACTACTTATGCCGCAGATCCTACAGATGCCAACTGGGATCAGGTAAAAACCGCATTCGTAGACGGATGGGCCAAGGAGGCAGCTGCCAGCAAATAAGTCCCGGTACTTATAAGCTTGAAAGAAATAACAATTGAATTTTGCAGGGGAGCAATCGCTGCTCCCCTTTTTTTACGAAAGAGGACATTATATGGAAAAAGCAATCAAACATTACTGGCCTATATTTGTACTTCCTACCATGGCTGCATTTATGATTGGATTCGTCGTTCCATTTCTGGAAGGTATCTATTTATCCTTCTGCGACTTTACCACCATCAAGGATGCAACTTTCGTTGGAATCAAAAATTATGTAGAGGCCCTGCAGGATACTACCTTTACCCATGCTTTCTGGTTTACCACAGCCTTTGCAATTGTGACTTTAATTTTAATCAATGTGCTGGCTTTTGCCGTAGCCTTAGCACTCACCCAGAAGATTAAGGGAACCAATATTTTCCGTACGGTATTCTTTATGCCAAACCTTATCGGCGGTATCGTACTCGGATATGTATGGCAACTAATCTTCGATGGAATCCTCAGCAAATTTGATACTGCCTTAAAACTTAGTTCCAAATTCGGTTTCTGGGGCCTGGTCATCTTGATCTGCTGGCAGCAAATCGGATATATGATGATCGTCTACATCGCAGGCCTTCAATCCATCCCGGGATCCTTAAACGAGGCAGCCATGATCGACGGTGCAAATGCTGTGCAGAGATTATTTAAGGTCACCATCCCAATGATGATGCCTTCCATCACCATTTGTACCTTCTTAACCATTACAAACTCATTTAAACTTTTTGACCAGAACCTGTCTCTTACCGCCGGAGAACCTATGCATCAGACAGAAATGATGGCCCTTAATATTTACGATACCTTCTATGGCCGTGTCGGATTTGAAGGGGTTGGCCAGGCCAAGGCCGTTATTTTCTTTATTATCGTAGTAGCCATCGGACTGGTTCAGCTTCGCATTACCAAGGATAAGGAGGTGCAGCAATAATGAATAAAAAGTCAAAGGGCCTTTTGGCCTCCATGTTTTTTTCTATTATCTCTATTTTGTTTGTGGCACCCATTATTGTCGTGCTGATGAACTCTTTTAAGAAAAAAGCCTTTATTAACCTGGCACCTTTTTCTTTGCCTGATGATAAGAGTTTTGCCGGTTTCGACAATTACATGACCAGTATTACTAAATACGATTTCTTGAAGGCAGTGGGCTGGACCTTATTTATTACCGTTCTTTCTGTCCTTGTCATTTTAGTGTGTTGCTCCATGTGTGCATGGTATATCACCAGAGTCCAGAATAAGATTACCAAGTTAATCTATCTTCTCTGTGTATTTTCTATGGTCATTCCTTTCCAAATGGTTATGTTTACCCTGTCCGGAACTGCAGATTCTTTGGGTCTTAACACTCCCTGGGGAATTATCATCGTCTACTTGGGATTCGGTGCGGGGCTTGCAGTCTTTATGTTCTGCGGTTTTGTAAAGGCCATTCCTTTGGAAATCGAGGAGGCCGCTATGATCGATGGTTGCACCCCTCTTCGCACCTTCTTTACAGTGGTTCTCCCGATTATGAAGCCTACTTATATTTCCGTAGGTATCTTGGAAGCCATGTGGATCTGGAACGATTTTCTCCTTCCTTATCTTGTGCTGGATATCAAGAAGTATAAGACCATTTCCATTGTGGTCCAGTATATGAAGGGAAGCTACGGCCGTGTAGATATGGGCGCCATTATGGCTTGCCTGATCATGGCTATTATTCCGGTTATTGTATTTTACCTAAGCTGTCAGAAGTACATTATTAAAGGTGTTGCGGCCGGCGCTGTAAAAGGGTAAACTATTAAAGATATTAAATTTACGAAACTTTTAAGACAGAAAGGATATTTTCTTATGACCATTAAAGATATAGCCAAACTTTCAGGATATGGAATCGGAACCGTATCCCGAGTCATTAATAATCATCCTGGAGTCAGCGATAAAGCACGAACAGCTATTATGAAGGTGATTGAAGAGACAGGCTTTCAACCCAATTCCAACGCCAAGTTTTTAAAAATGAGGGCCAACTCCTCTATTGCCATTATTGTAAAGGGAAATCGAAATATACTCTTTCAGACCTTGGTGGAGCAGATCCAGTACCGCCTTATTCGAAATGACGAAGAGGCTGTGGTTAGTTATATTGATGAAGATGAGGATGAAGTGACCTTTGCCATGAGTCTTTGCAGGGAAAATAATCCCAAGGGAATCTTCTTTCTTGGAGGAGATTTGGAGTTCTTTGAAAAAAATTTCAGGCATATTTCCGTCCCCTGCGTCCTTCTTACCAACTGTGCAAAAGACCTTCCCTTTGACAATCTTTCTTCTCTAACTACGGACGATACCAGTGCCTCGGAGGCAGTCATGGACTATCTTGTAGACCAGGGCCACCGGCACATCGGAATTTTGGGAGGTAATAAGCCGGAGGCCGGATCCGATACCCAGATCAGTTACAAGCGTCTCAATGGTTGTATTTTGGGATTTAATAAACATAACCTTCCCTTTGATCTGGCACGTCAATTTGAGCCCTGCCGCTATTCCATGGAGGATGGTTACGAGGCGGCCAAGGTCCTACTTACAAAGGATCCATCCATAACTGCTATTTTTGCCCTAGGTGATACCATAGCCTTTGGAGCTATGCGGGCCATCCGGGATATGGGAAAACAGATCCCGGAAAATATTTCCATTGTAGGATATGATGGCATTGATCTTGCACGCTTTTCAACCCCAAGACTGGCCACCATCCGTCAGGATACGGAACAGATGGCAAAGCAGGGGGTAGACTTGATGCTTCAGAGGATCCATTATCCCTACAAGGCAGTGCATAGGACCATTCCCTATGAGCTTGTAGTAGCTGAAAGCGTGAAACAATTCAAGAAATAGAAAGGAGGCTTTTGGATGAGAACCGCAGGTATCTTAATGCCAATTACTTCTCTCCCATCCCCTTACGGAATAGGAACTTTGGGACAAGCTGCCAGAGATTTTATTTGCTTTCTTGAGAAGGCAGGGCAAACCTATTGGCAGATTCTTCCCATAGGCCCTCTTGGATATGGGGATTCCCCCTACTCTTCCTGTTCAACCTTTGCAGGAAGTCCTTACATGATCGATTTAGACGACCTGGCAGCCCAAGGCTTGTTGGAAGAATCTGTATTTAAAGATTTAAACTGGGGCCAGGATCCCACCAAGGTAGACTACGAATTGCAATATAAGCAAAGATTTTCGGTCCTTGCATCTAGCGTAGCTAGGGTATTAGATAAGTTTTCAGATGAATATGATGCCTTCTGTAAGGAGGAAGCTTACTGGCTTGATGACTATGCCCTATTTATGGCCATTAAGAGAAAGTATGACGGAGCCCCCTGGTCCAAATGGCCCCAGGAAATCCGCGTGAAGGACAAGATCGTTTTAGACGTCCTTCGAGATTCTCTGAAAGACCAACTTGTTTATTGGAAGGTGATCCAATTTCTTTTCTTCAAACAATGGAGACAGCTAAAGGACTTCGCCGGACAGCATCATATAAAAATCATCGGCGACCTTCCCATCTATGTATCCGATGATAGCGTAGATGCCTGGTCCCACCCGGAGCAATTTCAATTAGATGAAAATCTCATCCCCACAGAGGTGGCCGGATGTCCCCCGGATGGATTTTCTGCCGATGGACAGCTTTGGGGCAATCCCCTCTTTGACTGGGGAGCCATGAAAGAGGACGGATACTCCTGGTGGATATCAAGAATCGACCACCTTATGAAAATTTACGATGTTCTAAGGATTGACCATTTCCGTGGATTTGACTCCTACTATGCCATCCCCTACGGAGACAAGACAGCAGCCAGAGGCCGCTGGCGGCCGGGTCCGGGCATTGATTTTTTCCATGCAGTCAAAGAAAAACTGGGAGACCTTCCCATCATTGCCGAGGATCTTGGCTTCCTTACAGATTCCGTCTATGAACTTCTAAAAGAAACCGGCTTTCCCGGAATGAAGGTCTTGGAATTTGCCTTTGACTCCAGAGATACCGGACGAGGCTACAAGCCACATTTATACGACCACAACTGTGTGGTATATGCCGGCACCCACGACAACGAAACTATCCTGGGCTGGTTTGACACTGCCCTACCCGAAGATGCAAAAAATACCATCCGGTATTTTAGGCTAAATCAGGAGGAAGGCTACAACTGGGGACTCATGCGAAGCGGCTGGGCCAGCGTGGCAGATACAGCCATCATGCAGATGCAGGACATCCTGGGACTGGGACATGAAGGGCGGATGAATACACCCTCTACTCTGGGAAATAACTGGGTGTGGAGGTGTAGAAAAGAGGATGTGAATGATGCGTTGGCGGAGAGGATACGACAAGAGATGGTGATTTACGACCGGGTGGAGATTCTCTAGGTTCTTTTTTGTAATGCGGGAATATGGGGTCCGACTGCAAGCTAGGCCCCTATGTCACAAAACGTGCTGCGTTTCCTGCAATATGCAGGCGGCTGATTCGTGAATGCATGTGCAAACTCGCGCTTCGCGCTCACTCCGGGCTAAAGCCCTACGGCCCTTCGGGCACAATGCACATGCCTTCACTGCCAGCCTGCATCTTGCGACGGAAGCCTCGCAATCGTTTTGATGCATATGGGCCTAGCTTGCAGTCTCCTTCATATTTCTACGCATTATAAAAAAAGAACTGGGTGGGAGAATAGATACATTCCCATAATGGTTCTTTTATTAAAGGAGCTGTTTCGAAACTGCGACAAAACTCTTTAAAATCATTTATGATATAGAATCGATATGTAAGTCCTGCAAGCTGTGATCATATGACGCAAAACGATTGCGAGGCTTCCGTCGCTGGATGCTGGCTGGCTGCGATGATGAGGGCATTGTGCCCGAAGGGC
>CAVHCX010000028.1:0-36248 GCA_963634745.1 Clostridium sp. CAG:343 | reverse complement strand
TGCGACCTCCTGGTCCCAAACCAGGCGCTCTAGCCAAGCTGAGCCACACCCCGAAGGATCGTCTCGAACAGGCTTTATTTTGTCGCCCTGTCCGTGACACATTTGATATTATATCTCGGGGTTCCCAAACTGTCAACAACTTTTTTAAAAAAGTTTTATTTTTTTATATATTTAATTTCCGCCTCTATTTTTCGGCCATTTTCCACCTTCATAACGATATAACTAGGGAGCCTTCCCTCCTGTCTCGGATAACGAAGACTTCCCGGATTTAATAGCAGGATCCCATCCTTTTCTCTGATAGACGGGATGTGGGTATGGCCATACATAACGATATCTGCCTGTCGCCTTTTTGCCTCCCGAAGCAGAGCAGACTCGCCCATATATACACCATAACCATGGCCATGGGTCAAAAAGGCTCTGTGACTTCCTATTTTTATCTCCTTGTCTGATGGAAGGTCTGCAAAAAAATCATTATTTCCCTGCACCATATGTAAGGGACAATCCACAACTGCTTCTATATAATGCTGCCCATCCTGGACATCCCCCAAATGAATCATCATATCAAAGGGGGCCTCCCTCTCCATGGCTATATCCAAACTTCCATGGGCCCCATGGGTATCACTAACAACCAATATTTTCATGATCTTTCAATATCTCCTTCATTTTTCGAAGTCCCTGTCCTCTATGGCTGAGCTCATTCTTCTTTTCCGGTGAAATCTCTGCGCTGGTGCAGCCACATTCCGGCAGGAAGAATATAGGATCGTATCCAAATCCATTTTCTCCGGCAATTTCATATCCAATCCGGCCCTCCATGGTGCCTCGCACCACCTTTGTAGTGCCATCCGGGAGGCAGGCTGCTATCGCACAGACAAAGCGAGCCGTACGCTTCTCATCCTCCACCCCCTCCAGGCGATCCAGCAGGGCCTGGTTTTTAATATCATAGGAGGTATCCTCCCCCATATATCTGGCTGAGTAGATTCCCGGCTCCTTATTTAAATAGTCAATTTCTAATCCCGAATCATCTGCCAGGACCACCGCATTCTCATACTCCGGCATTGCATGGGCGATTTTTCCAATCTGCGTGGCCTTGATCAAAGCATTCTCCTCAAAAGTGCTTCCATCCTCCACTACATTGGCAGAAATTCCAGCTTCTTTCTGAGACAGGATCTCACATCCCAAATCCGCAAGGATCATTCTGATTTCCTTCATTTTATGTTCATTACCGGTTGCAAATATAATTTTATCCATATCCATCTTCCTCATATTTATAATCACTTATTTGGACCAATCCTCCCCTTATTTTTTCGGGGGTTTGGGTCCCAAAAATTGATAGAAATAAGTTTTTAACATTCCGTTGTAAATCTTGCGGTTTTTATCCGCCTTTCTTCCAAAATATTTTTCCGCCTCATCATAGGAAGTAATCATATAGGCAGACCAAGAATCTAAGCTTCGATAGCTATCCCCAAAGGCTTTATAAAGGGCAGGCAAGGCGCTCTTATCTTCCAAGCGTTCTCCATAAGGGGGATTTGTAATAATAAAGCCATATTTCTTAGGATGGCTTAAATCCTTTACATCTCTTTCCTGAAAATGAATCAGATGGTCTACCCCTGCTTCTCTGGCATTTCTCCTGGCGATCTTTACCACAGCCCCATCCAGGTCATAGCCTTGAATGTCCACTTCAATCTGATCATCCACCAGGTCATTTGCCTCCTCTATGGTGTCATACCAAAGTTTCTTAGGGATCACATTGTTCCACTTTTCTGCTGTAAACTCCCGATTCATTCCGGGGGCAATATTTGCCGCCATCATAGCAGCCTCTATAGGAAAGGTTCCACTCCCGCAGAAGGGGTCCACGAAAATGCGGTCCTTACGCCAGGGAGTTAACATAATCAAAGAGGCCGCCAAGGTCTCCGTAATCGGAGCCTTTCCCGATACCTCCCGGTAGCCTCTCTTGTGGAGGGAAACTCCGGAAGAATCAATTCCAACAGTTACAATATCCTTCTTAAGAAATACGCGCACCGGGTAGGCAGCGCCATTTTCTTCAAACCAGCTGATTCCATAATACTCCTGAAGCCTTCTTACCATGGCCTTCTTCATAATAGACTGAATATCCGAAGGACTAAATAATTTACTCTTTACAGAGGCTGCCTTGGTAACCCAGAATTTTCCATTTTTAGGAATATAATTTTCCCAGGGAAGGGCCCTGGTCTTCTCAAATAATTCATCAAAGCTTTCCGCCTTAAAACTGCCCACCTTAAGCAAAATACGTTCTGCTGTTCTTAAGAATATATTGGCCCTGCAAATCGCCTCTGCATCCCCAAGAAAGGTCACTCGTCCGTCTTCCACTTCCGAGACGTCATATCCCAGATCAATAATCTCTCTTTTTAATACCGCTTCCAAGCCAAAATGGCAGGGAGCGATCAATTCCATCATCTTCATAAAATACTTCTCCACAAATTTTCTGTTATACTGGTATTCTACGCAAAAACTTACGTAAAACTTAAGAAAATAATAATTTTTGTTCTTGCTTTTTACTCTTCTCTATATTATACTAATGCATGTAGAAAGAACACTTTCTACAACCCCTTATTAATTATTTATACTCCCCTCAAAAGACCGATGGCTCCCCCATCGGTCTTTTACTTTTTGCTTTTCTTTTCCTTTGCTTTTAGGCATCTATTTTCTTCTTTAATTCTACCGGCCTCTGGTAATCAACTGAATCAGCAATACAATGATTAGAATCGGAATAATAATCGGCGCTAAGACGCTGATAATTCCTCCTATAATTGCAATAATCAAAACCAGAACAGCAATGACACCTACTGCGAATAAAATCAATCTCCCTTTCCCTAGCGGCTTGTTAGCCCCTACAGAATCCTCTGCAGAATCATATCCTCTACCGTAGGAAGTGTCCGTTCCATAAGAGTCGTAGCTTCCGGAAGCCCCGCTTTTATTGCCCTCCACATCAATAATATTTCGAGCAATGGCCCAGGGATCTCCCAGTTCCTCGATCACTTCTTTCTCGCTTCTTCCTTTTGCCACCTCGTCCGAAATGTACTGGCTATAATATCTCACATGGCCCTGCACAACTGCAGCGCTAAGATCGTTGCCCAGAGCCTTCCCCAATTTTTCCAGAAATTCTATCTTTCCCATTTAAGCCTCTCCTTATCTATCTACTCAATCCCGATATTTACAAAAAGGACCTTAGACCTAGAATATCACACATATGTGTCCATTCCAAGTCCAAGGCCCTTAATATTTTCTTGTGTTAAATCTTATCTAAAAGATCAAATTCGAAATTCGGTATTCCCTTATTAAACCTCGAAAATCAAATCTCCGTAAGATGGCATTGGCCAATCCTTCTTGTCGATGATCATCTCCAGTTTATCTACCGGTGCACGAAGAGCATCCATTGCAGGAACTACGTCAAAGTGATAGAACCTAGCCTGCTCCTCACCCTCTTCCATAGCTGCAGCCTTGTCTGTGATCTCTTTCAAAGCTTCCAAAGCCTTCTGTGTCTCTACGAGAAGGTCAGAAACCTGCTTCAAGATATCACTCTGAACTACCGGATCTACACCTGCTTCTTTTACAGCAAGTACAGTATCAGCCAGGGTCTTTGTGCTCTTCATAATAGCAGGAACGATCTGCTTGCTAGCCATATCGATCATAGTACGAGCTTCAATGTTGATTGCCTTTGCATAGCTCTCAAACTTGATCTCTGCACGAGACTCAAGCTCTGCCTTAGTGAATACGCCAAACTTCTCAAACATAGCAATGTTCTCTTCTTTAACAAGAGAAGGAATTGCCTCTACCATAGACTTGATATTTGGAAGTCCACGCTTCTCAGCCTCAGCAACCCATTCGTCAGAGTATCCGTTTCCGTTAAATACGATTCTCTGATGCTCTGTGAAGGTCTTCTTAACATATTCCTGAACAGCTGCATCGAAGTCCTCTGCTCCTTCAAGAGCGTCGCAAGCCTCTGCGAATGCTTCTGCTACAATTGTATTCAGAACAACGTTTGGTCCGGCAATAGAATCTCTGGATCCTACCATACGGAACTCGAATTTATTTCCTGTAAATGCAAATGGTGAAGTTCTGTTACGGTCTGTTGCATCCTTGCTTACATCCGGCAATGTGCTAACACCAGTCTCTAACTTTCCACCTTTTAAGCTGTGAGTTGCAGATCCTGTGTTGATGAGCTGAAGCATAACGTCTTCCAGCTGCTCTCCAAGGAAAATAGAGATAATAGCCGGAGGTGCCTCATTTGCTCCAAGTCTGTGATCATTTCCCGGATCAGCTGCGGACTCACGGAGAAGGTCTGCATGTTTGTCTACAGCCTTTAAGATACAAGCCAGTACCAAGAGGAACTGTGTATTCTCATGAGGCTTCTTTCCAGGATCTAAGAGGTTCTCTCCATCGTCTGTAGTGATAGACCAGTTATTGTGCTTACCGGATCCATTCACTCCTGCAAATGGCTTCTCATGAAGCAGGCACTTCATTCCATGCTGGCATGCAACTCTCTTCAATGTCTGCATTACCAAATGGTTGTGGTCTACAGCCACGTTAGCTTCCGCATAAATAGGAGCAAGCTCGTGCTGTGCAGGAGCAACCTCGTTATGCTGTGTCTTAGCTGTAACACCAACCTTCCAAAGTTCCTCATTCACATCCTTCATGAAAGATGCGATTCTCTGACGGATGGTTCCAAAGTAGTGATCATCTAATTCCTGTCCCTTCGGTGGCATAGCTCCGAAAAGAGTACGTCCGGTATAGATCAAATCCTTTCTCTGCATGAACTTCTCAGCATCTACCAAGAAATATTCCTGCTCAGGTCCTACAGAAGGAGTTACCTTCTTTGCTGTTGTATTTCCAAAAAGCTTGAGCAGTCTAAGAGACTCTTTGTTGATTGCTTCCATAGAACGAAGAAGCGGAGTCTTCTGATCCAATGCTTCTCCTGTGTAGGAACAAAATGCTGTAGGAATGCAAAGGGTTGCTCCTGCTGCATCATGTCTTACAAATGCCGGTGAAGTACAATCCCAAGCAGTATAGCCTCTGGCTTCAAATGTTGCACGAAGTCCTCCGGATGGGAAAGATGAAGCATCCGGCTCACCCTTAATAAGCTCTTTACCTGAGAAGCTCATAAGCACCTTACCATTCGGTAATGGGGAAGAAATGAAGGAGTCATGTTTTTCTGCTGTAACTCCTGTCAAAGGCTGGAACCAATGAGTATAGTGAGTTGCTCCCTTCTCGATCGCCCACTCTTTCATCTCATGTGCAATGACATCTGCTGTTGCCAGATCCAAGTCCTTGCCTTCTTCAATCGTTTTCTTAAGATCTTTGTAAACCTTCTTCGGGAGGCGCTCCTGCATAACTGCATCGTTAAATACGTCTTCGCCAAAAATTGCTGATACATTAATCGCTTCGCTCATTTTATGCTGCTCCTTTTCTGAATATTGATTCATTTTTTGTCTCTCATTATAACATAAGAGTTGCCTGATGATAACTGTAAAAAATACAGTATGTATAAAAGAACAAAAAAGGCGTCTCCACCCCTTAAAGAGTGGGAACGCCTTTGTTCTTCTTTATGCCCGTTAGTATAACGCAATCGATTTAAAAAGGCAAGTATAAAATAAAACCTTTTGTGAATCTACTAACAATTAAGCCTTGCCGTTACTTCCAAGTACGTTTGTAATCTTGTGAGCAACCATATCCTTAACAGCCTGACGAGCTGGTTTCAGATACTGACGTGGATCGAAGTGATCTGGGTGCTCTGCAAAGTACTTACGGATGTTTCCTGTCATAGCAAGACGGATATCAGAGTCGATGTTAATCTTACATACTGACAAGCTTGCTGCACGACGAAGCTCATCCTCCGGAATACCAATAGCATCCGGCATATTTCCGCCATACTGGTTAACCATCTTAACGAATTCCTGTGGAACTGAAGATGATCCGTGAAGTACGATTGGGAATCCTGGAAGTCTCTTTGTACACTCCTCAAGAACGTCGAAACGAAGCGGAGGTGGTACTAAGATTCCGTCTGCATTTCTTGTGCACTGAGCAGCTGTAAATTTATATGCGCCATGAGATGTTCCGATAGCAATTGCAAGGGAATCACATCCTGTTCTTGTAACGAACTCTTCTACTTCTTCCGGACGTGTATAGCTCTCATTACCAGCTTCTACAACAACTTCATCCTCTACACCTGCAAGTGTTCCAAGCTCAGCCTCTACTACTACTCCGTGAGCGTGAGCATACTCTACTACCTGCTTTGTAAGTGCGATATTGTCCTCAAATGACTTAGAAGATGCATCGATCATAACAGATGTAAATCCGCCATCGATACAGCTCTTACACAACTCGAAGCTATCACCGTGATCTAAGTGAAGAGCGATCGGAATGTCCGGGTTCTCCTGAACAGCTGCCTCTACTAATTTTACAAGATATGTATGATTAGCATAAGCACGTGCTCCCTTAGATACCTGAAGAATAACTGGGCTGTTCAGCTCTCCTGCTGCTTCTGTGATACCCTGAACAATCTCCATGTTGTTAACGTTAAATGCTCCGATAGCGTATCCGCCGTCATAGGCTTTTTTAAACATCTCGGTTGTTGTAACCAATCCCATAACTAATACCTTCTTTCTTTATACTTTTGGCTAATTTTTAACACGCTCTAATTATATCTTACTTCCCTTTAAAACTCAAGAATAAAGAATTTTTCGTCACTATTGCGAATGTAGCCTTTTATCCCATTTTATTTTTGTACAAATTCTAGTACATTCGCCCAAAGGCACTTTCTCCGCTTGCCGTGAGCCTCATTTCAAATAGCAATAATATGCCTAGAAATCACGCAAATCCTCACACAACAAAAAAGAGATCCTTCTGTAAGGATCTCTTAAAAAGTGACTCCGAGGGGAATCGAACCCCTGATTCCAGCGTGAGAGGCTAGCGTCTTGACCGCTTGACCACGGAGCCAAATAACCTTGTGCGTTACGCCCTTGCGCATCGTACTTGCATAGTATAGCAAGGTTATTTCTAAATTGCAAGTGTTTTTTTAATTTTTTTCAAGATTTTTTTTGCGGTACTCTCCGCTGACATCTTTCAGGTGTTTTTTTGGCACCATAATCTGCAATTGCTGCTTTAAATTGTTTATCTCCACCTCATCATGGGACCCACCGAATTCTCCGTCTAAGGTCCAAGGGATTTCTTCTACAGACTCAAAGCTGATATGGCCTGTCCGGAAGGTATACATATGCTTGCTATCCGCCTGCTCCACCAAAAGAGCCGCCACAATCTCCTGAAGCTCCAAAGGATTCTTAGGAGTGCGAATCAAGGTCACCTCAAAGAGTCCGTCATCAAAGGTTACATTCTTTCCGATCATATTGCGGAATCCACCTACGGATTTGGAATTGGTAACCATTCCATAAATAAACTCATCCTCTATAGTCTCCCCATCATGGGTGACTTTTATTTTATATGAAGGAATATTAAACAATCGCTTGGTTCCTTCCAGGACATAAGCCAGATGTCCCAAGACATTCTTCATTTCCTGGGTGGTCTCGTAGGAAACATCCGTAAAAAGTCCAAAGGCCGCAATATAAGCAAAATAGGTATCATTAAACTGTCCCACATCACAGCCAAAGCTGGATCCGTGGACCGCATTGTCTGCCGCTTTCAAAACATTTCTTGGAATATGCAAGCTACAAGCAAAATCATTGGTAGTGCCTGCCGGAATATAACTTACCGGTCTTCGATCCTCCGGAGCTCTCTCCATCATTCCGCTGACGATCTCATCAATGGTTCCGTCCCCACCGCTGCATACGATCATATCGTACATAGATGGATCGTACTCCAAAATCTTCCTATAGGCATCCTGATAGCCTTGGGTCGGATGGGCCACTACCTCGTAGCCGCCTTTTACAAATATATCCAAGACATCGGATAACTGGGGTTTTAAAATCTCTTTCCCTGCATGAGGATTAAATATAAAAAGCATTCGTTTCATAATACTCACCTCTAATATTCTTTTCATGACTATGATTCTAAATTAAATCTAATAATCAACAAAAGACATATGTTATACATATGCCTTTCCTCTTAACTTTTCATCTTCAATTATATTCCACTGTAGCATCCAAAAAAGTTATTGCCCACAAGTTCCTATCTTGCGCACAAAAAATTTTCGATTCCTGCAACCGCATCCTTTTCATCCGCTCCGTCTGCGATTACCTCAACGCTCTCTCCCTTTTGCAAACGAAGAGACATCATACCCATAATACTCTTTGCGTTGATCTTCTTATCTTCCATCATAATAAATACCTGACTCTGATACTGGCTTGCTTCCTGTACCAGGTGTGCAATCGGTCGATCTTCCATCTCCATATTATTCCGGATTGTTACTGGTTTTGTAATCATACCAAAGTGTTCCTCCCTACCTATCCCTTAACTTTTCTGCGATTTCGCTAAGCTTACGCAATCTATGGTTCACTCCTGATTTCCCAACGGGGTGTTCCAGAAGTTCTCCTAGTTCCTTCAAAGTTGCATCCGGGTAAGCAAGACGTGTAAGGGCAACATCCTTCAAACCTTCCGGCAGCTTATCTAAGCCATTGGTGTCCTGAATATATTTAATATCCTCTGTCTGCTTGACAGCAGCGGACACTGTTTTGTTGATATTGGCAGTCTCACAGTTCACCTTACGATTTACACTATTTCTCATGTCCTTCATAATCCGGACATTCTCAAATTCCATAAGTGCTACATGGGCTTCCATAACATTGAGTAGGTCTACGATCTGCGAGCCTTCCTTTAAATAAACAACGTAGTGATGCTTTCGCTCCACTACCTTCCCATCTAAACCAAAGCTCATCATGAGCTCTTTTAATTGTTCTGCTAATGACAGTTCATCACATACAATCTCGAAATGATATGACTTACTGGGATCACTCATAGATCCCGATGTAAGAAAGGCACCTCGAAGATAGGATCTCTTACAGCAAGGAGACTGCAAGGACGCATTCCGTATGGCTATTAGTTCCGGTCCCCGTCCATAAATATCGTAGCTCGCGCTATCTTTTGGCATATGCCTGCGCACCGCAATATCAGCCTTTATATTAAATGTTTTTCCCAGCAATGTAAAGCACTTTCTTGCAACTGCAAGGTTTTCCGTATGAAAATGTATGCTGTAGCCATCTCTAACCTGCTTTATTTGTCCGGACATTTTGATAAATGCCGATAATTCTGCTAAATTACAATGCCTGGCTTCCTTCTCTTGCCTTGCAAGCTCTTCTTTAATCTGTCCCGAAAATGACATATATACTCCTTCTATAACTAGGGTCCACTTTCTACTTTGCCTTGGTAATTGCATCCTTTCCAATGTCGCAATGCTCAATGCGAATGCCGTAATCCGCGCCGTCCTTCAGGCTTTCATACAAGGCATTTGTCAGAGTAACAGACCGATGTTTTCCCCCGGTACATCCAATGGCGATCACCAGCTGAGTTTTTCCTTCCTTAATATAATTAGGAATCAAAAACTTCACCATATCCTTTAATTTTTCAAGAAATTCCTCTGCCAGGCCGCCCTCCATAACGTAGTCTCTGACAGAGGGATCATTTCCCGTCAGAGGGCGAAGGCCTTCTACATAATAAGGGTTGGGAAGGAATCGTACGTCAAATACCAGGTCCGCATCCTTGGGGATTCCATACTTAAAGCCAAAGGACTCCACCGTAATATATAGGTTGTGATATTCTTTATTTTCCACAAAGATACTCTGAAGCTCCTGGCGCAATTCTCTTGTCAGCGTATGACTGGTGTCTAAAACATAGTTTGCCCGCTCTTTAAGGAAAGCCAATTCTTTACGTTCTTTTCGGATCCCATCATCTACCTTGCCTTCCCGGCCGGACAGGGGATGGTATCTTCTGGTTTCCTTATAGCGCTTAATGAGAACATCATCGTCGGATTCTAAAAATAGAATTTCATAATTTAAGGATTTCTCATCCAGGTCCTTTAAGATATACTCAAGTTCTTTAAAGCTATGACCGCTTCTAATATCAATTCCTAAGGCCGCCTTTTCTGTCTCAGACCCCGGGACCGTAAGAAGTTCTGCCATCTTTGGAATCAGAGGAAATGGCAGATTATCTACGCAAAAATATCCAAAATCCTCCAGCATCTTAAGGGCTGTACTTTTTCCCGCTCCGGACATTCCGGTTACAATGACAATTCTCATTATGCTCTCCTTAACCTTTTAAAACTTGCCAAGTCTTTTTACTTCTGCCTCCAGGGGCACTCCAAATTTTTCTTCGACTTTTTCCGACACCTGCCGCATCAGACTGTCAATATCTGCTGCACTCGCGTGGTCCTTGTTAATAACAAAGCCAGAATGTTTTTCTGACACCTGGGCTCCTCCAACCTGGAATCCCTTTAATCCTGCATCCTGTATTAATTTCCCTGCAAAATATCCTTCCGGCCGCTTAAAGGTACTTCCCGCACTGGGATAGTCCAAAGGCTGTTTTTCCATCCTTTTTTGTCTCAAATCATCCATCAAGGCCTTGATCTCCTCTGGATCTTTTTCTGTAAGTTCCATCTTTGCCTCAAGGACAATATCTCCTCTTTTGCCGATCAGGCTGGTTCTGTATCCTAATTCCAGCTGGTCTGCCGCAAGTTCTTCTATCTCTCCCTTGGCATTTAAGACGGTCACGCTCTTTAAGATATCCTTCATCTCACCCCCGTAGGCCCCTGCATTCATCACACAGGCTCCTCCCAGACATCCGGGAATTCCGGCAGCAAATTCAAAGCCCCCTAAGGAGTGCTCAAGCGCCTTATTTCCAATAGCAGATAAAAGGGCTCCGGCCTGGGCTTTTATCGTAGTTCCTTCTACCGTGATCTCGTTCATTCTCCGGCCAATTTGAATAATAGCCCCTGCATATCCTGCATCAGATACCAACAAATTGCTTCCGTTACCTATGATATAAAAGGGAACCTCCTCTTCCTTGCAAAGAGCCACCAACTTCACCACTTCCTCTGCGGTTTCCGGAATCAGAAAATATTCTGCCGGTCCTCCCACTCGAAAGGTTGTATGCTTGCTCATAGGTTCCTCAAGCAAGGCCCTTTGTTCTGTTACTATACTTGCTAATTTATCAAAAAATTTATGGTCCATAATTCGTCCTCCCAATATATTTCATGTTACACTATGTGTTTTTCAAACTCAAGGGACTCTTGCAAAATTCCGGAAGATGCTGTATATTGATGGAAAACAATTTTCAAAAAGGAGTGATGTTTTCCCGTGGACTCGAGTGTCGTCGCGCAATTACTTATACTTATTATTTTACTAGCCCTTTCTGCATTTTTCTCATCAGCAGAAACTGCACTGACAACTGTGAACCGTATACGAATCCGTAATCTGGCGGAGGAAGGCAACAAGAATGCCCAGGTGGTTCTTAAAATTACAGATGATTCTTCAAAGATGTTAAGTGCAATCCTGATCGGCAACAATATCGTGAACTTATCCGCTGCATCCTTAACCACTACCCTGTCCTACCATTTAGGTGGTTCCATGGTAGCCATTGCCAGCGCTATATTAACCGTTGCGATTTTGCTTTTTGGCGAGATTACTCCAAAAACCCTCGCTACTCTTCATGCCGAAAAGATTTCCCTTCTTTATGCAAAGATTATTCATATATTTATACTTATAATGACACCCTTTATTTTTATCATCAACGGCTTGTCATCGGCCCTCTTCTTCCTTATGAGAATTGATCCGAATGCCAGCAACACGTCCATGACCGAAGGGGAACTTCGTACTATTGTGGATGTCAGTCACGAGGATGGGGTCATTGAATCCGATGAAAAGGAAATGATCTACAATGTATTCGACCTTGGAAATGCCAAGGCCAAGGATGTCATGGTGCCCAGGGTTCATGTTACCTTTGCAGATGTCAACAGTAGCTACGAGGATTTAATTGCTATTTTCAGGGAGGATAAATTTACCAGACTTCCTATTTATAAAGATACAACTGATAATGTAATCGGAACAATCAACATGAAAGACCTGCTTTTGTATACCAATACCGGAGACTTTCATGTAAGCGATATCATGCGGGAACCTTATTTTACTTATGAATATAAGGATATTTCCGAGCTCTTGGTGGAGATGCGGCAGGCTTCTTTAAACATTGCCATTGTTCTGGATGAATATGGAGAGACTTCCGGACTGATTACTCTGGAAGATATTTTGGAGGAGATCGTCGGGGAAATTCATGATGAATATGATGAAAATGAGGAAGAATTTATCACAAAGATCAATGACCTAGAGTATATCGTGGAGGCTTCCATTAATCTTGATGATTTAAATGATGAATTGGATCTAAATCTCTCCTCAGAAGATTATGATTCCCTGGGTGGATTCATTATCGAACATCTGGACCGCCTGCCGGAGGTTGGGGATCATTTTACCACAGAAGATGGTCTTAAAATGATCGTAGAAAAGTTAGACAAGAATCGAATCGAAAAGGTGCACCTTTACTTGCCGGAGCCGAAGGCTGAGGATGAAGACAAGGAAAACGCCTAAGAATTTAGGGCTTTCCTATGAAATAAAAAAGACGAAGATTGCCCCCTTTTTAGGGATGCCAACCTTCGTCTTTTTTATTTTGTCCACGCTTTTTTGCACTTTTAACTGCGTTTCTACCTACTCTTTTGGCATCTTGCCATTTTCCACTACATGGAAAAGATCTGTAATCTGTCCTTCTTCCGGGACATCTTCCGGAAGGTCTTCCGGAGCTTCTTCTCCTGCCAATTTTAAGATATCAGCAATTTCTTCCGGACTTAAGCCGCTTTGTTCCGCAACTTCCTCCACAGACACTTTTCTTCCGAAATCATCCTTCATTTTCTGAATAATCTCATCAAGGTCCGAAACCTTACTTACCATCTTCTTATCTCTGGCTTTGGTTTCTGTCTGTTCCTCGATCAGGGTAGAGATGGCGGCACGAACCTCCTCCAAAATCCGGGCTTTCAAATCCTCATCCTTTAAATCCAGACCATCTAAGGATTCTTCCTCTGCCAGGCTATCTTCCTCTTCATCGTCCTCCCAGATAATCCCCGCAGGCTCCCGAAGCTTTTTAGCCTCCAACAAAAGTGCCATACTCCCTTCCTGGACCAGGTCTCCCAGAGGGATTTCCGGCCGTTTAAGCTCTATGGCGATTTCCACAACCCTAGGCATCAAGTCCTTTAAAAGGTCTTCCTCCTCTGTCTTCGGGCGCATGCTCTTAATATCTTCCAGATAGTCCTTAGCGAAATCTCTTTCTGCCTTACTTAAGGCATCTTTTCCCTTTAGGACAGTTTGTTCTGCATGCTCTTTAATCTCACCTGTTCTTGGGGCAAAGCCGGAGACAATTATTTTCTGGCTCATAAGATATTCACAGACCAGAGCGATCTGTTCCTTACTTAAATTGTCTTCTTTAAAATATTCTTCCACTTCCGAAGAGGACATTCTACTTTGCTGTCCCTTCGCTTTCTCTAGGATTCCCGCAAGTTTCGCGGTAAATTCCAAACGGTCTGCCATATGATATTTCCCTTTCTGCTAATTTTTTCATCTATACTACAAGAGACTCCCTTTATGGAGCCTCTTGCAATTTTTTATAAGTTTTCTATTGTCCATCGCTTTCCTGATGCTGGGGTGCTTTACCAATATGAAAATCTCTCTTCAGCTGGTACATAAGTACCCGGGATACCACATCCACAATCAGGAATCCAAAGGCAATTCCCAGACAAGTTTCAAACAAGACCTTCATCTGTTCAAAGGCCATGTTGCTGTCCCCTCCTACAAATCCATACATCATATAGTAAAGATTTGGTCCCGGAATCAAGGGGAATACGGATGCCGTCAAAAATATGGTAGATGGCGCCCGGTTCACCCTGGACATCACAAAGGCATATCCTGCCACAAAAGTAGCTCCGATAATAGTTGCATAAAAATTACTATTGTTGAAGTGATATGCTGTCATGTAGACAAACCAGGTAAAGAAAGCTCCGATGCTCGAATAGAGGACCTGCTTTCCTTTCACCTTAAACCACCAGGCAAATCCGGTACAGGCAATGGTACAGCTGATTAATTGCACTGCAAAATTTGGTGCGATCACAAAGCCTTGCAATTCTCCCTTGTCAAACATAGACATGGCAAAGGCAATTCCGAAGGCGATTCCTGCCGCTCCCAAAATCGAGTCCATAATCTTAATGGAACCGGAAATAAAGTCTCTCTGTAAGAGATCTCGGATTCCATTGGTAATGCCCAGACCCGAAATCAAAAGCATGACAATTCCGATCATGATCCACTCCGAATGATGTCCAAGACCAAGCTTGGCACAAAGCATGATCACAGTCTCAGACAGGCAAGACAAGATCGCATTATAGATCAGAAGATTATTCTCCCGCTTCTCCAACCATTTTCCCACTGCTACGATCATAATGGAAATGATAGTGGCAACAATGGCATCCTGCCAATCGCATCCAAAGAAGACGGCAAATCCTGTTCCTCCCATGACTCCTGCAACATAACGCAAGTATGGTTTTTGCTTGGGACGATTGATAACCTCCATAAATTTCTCATGAAGTTCATCCGCATCCATAGGATTGGAACAGACCGTTCTGCACAGATGATTCAGATAATCCAAACGATCCAGATTCATCTCAGACAGTTCAATATGTCTGGTCTGCGTAATAATCTCTCCCTCCGGGGTCTCCACTGTGATCTGCAGATTACTCGGTATGGCAAATATATCATAACGCACAAATCCATAGCTTTTTGCCATTCGATACAAGCTATCCTGAAGTCTGAAGCATTCCGCCCCACTTTGGGCCATAGCCTCCCCAATGTCCAAAATGCCCTGCACTATTTTATTGTAGTTCATTTTAACCTCTCCAAAAAAAATTATTTGTAACTATTATTTTCTGTCTTTCTCCATCTCTTTAATTACAGCCGGAAGTTCAAAGAAATTTTGAATCTCAGCATCAGCATCCTTAACCTCTCCAAATCCGTAGGCTGCATAGATCATAGGAACCCCTGCTTCCTTGCAGGCCATGGCATCCCCTGCAGTATCTCCCACATACACAGGGTCTTCCAGATGATAGTCCTCTACGATTTTACGTATATTGTCTGCCTTAAGAAGGCCTGTCTCCCCCGGACACAGGTGAGCTTCAATACAATCAGCGAGTCCTGTATTTTCAAGGAAAGCCTCCGGATAACCCGCCTGGCAATTGCTGACAATAAAGAGCCGATAGGATTTTGAAAGCTCTCGCACCGTCTCCTGCATGCCCTCATAGAGATGGCAGGGAGCCTTGCGCACCAGGTCATTCTCATAATTGTAAAGGTGACCTGCGATAGCATCTCTCACCTCTTGCCCCTCCTCCGGGAAGAGATCCTCTATGATTTCTTCTAGGGGTTTTCCGAATTCTTTCTTTAATATCTCGGGGGTCAGCACCATCTTTATATCCGAATTTTCTCTCAAGGCCTCATTCCAGGCAACTGCCACCTGCGGGGTGGAATCCCACAAGGTTCCGTCTATATCAAAAATAATTCCGTCCATCTTTCACTCCATTTTATTCTTATTTATTCTCAATGGCCATAATCATATCCACACGGGTCTGGTGTCTGCCTCCCTGAAATTCTGCTGCCAGCCATTCATCTATAATCATCTTGGCCATCTCGATTCCGATCACACGGGAACCAAAGGCCAAGATATTGGTATTGTTATGCTGTCTGGAAAGCTTGGCTGAAAATGGCTCTGAGCAAACGACTGCCCGCACGCCCTTTACCTTATTGGCTGCTAAGGAAATTCCTACTCCTGTACCACAGATTAAGATTCCAAGATCCACATCCCCTGCGACTACCGCTCTTCCTACCTTCTCGCCGTATTCCGGGTAGTTGCAGCTTTCATGGCTGTCTGTTCCAAAATTGACAACCTCATAGCCCTTGTCTTTTAAATAGTCTACAATTTCATTTTTCATTTCGACTGCTGCATGGTCATTTCCAATTCCGATTTTCATTATTCTTTCCTTTCCTTCCATCTGGCATGCCTAATCTTCTTTTGCGTCAAAGAGGGCAAAATATCTTTTGCCCCCAACATCATGTTATATTATAATGTTTGAAGTGAGATCCCGCAAGATATTCAAGATAGGTTTAGGGATCCATTTACAGGAATTTATAAAGGAGTGCTATTTTATGATTAAGTTAATTGCCAGTGACATTGACGGAACCTTATTAAAATCCGGCGCACAGGAAGTAGATCCGGAATTATTTGATATTATTTTAAAATTAAAAGAAAAGGGAGTCCGCTTTGTAGCAGCCAGCGGTCGCGGTTACAGTAGCCTCAAGGAGCTTTTCAAACCTGTGGCAGATGATATTTATTATATTTCAGAAAATGGGGCAATCTTATTTTACGAAGATCAAAAACTTTCCAGCGGAGAAATTCCAAGGCAACTGGCTCTTCGCATTTTTAAGGCTGCCAGAGACTGGCCCTGTGCCCCCTTCGTTTCCTGTGTAGATAAGTGTTATACCGATTCGGACAACGAAGAATTCTTAAGGATCATGCGTGACGTTATTCATTATGATATAGAAAAGGTGGCTTCTATGGATGATATAGAAAAGCCTTTTATCAAATTTGCCCTTTGCGACTTTGGGGCTGATATTAACACGTTCGATCATTTCCGGGACCTTTTCGGTCAGGAGATCAGCGTTGTAACCTCCGGAAAGGACTGGGTGGATTTTGTCCCTGATGGCGTAAATAAGGGAATTGCCCTGGAGAAATTATGTAATCTTATGGGAATTTCCAGAGAGGAATGCATTGCCTTCGGTGACGAATACAATGACACGGCCATGTTAGAATTTGCCGGCACAGGATATGCTATGGACCCTTGCGCTCCCGGCGTGGAGAGGTATGCCAATAAACGCACGGCTTCCGTTATAGATGAGTTAAAAGCGGTCCTTGCTTCTCTATCCTAGATACTCGTCATAGATGCAGCGGAAATAGACACAGAAGAAATAGACACAAAAAAGGCTTCCCTTTTACAGAGAAGCCTTTTTTATTACTGGAAGGTTGCCTGATTTGCATAGTTAAATGCAATATAGCTCTTTCCACGGTTAATTTTAATTACATTTCCTGAATCATCAAAGAAAAGCAGTCTGGAAGACTCATTGTTTGGTGTCTTGCACCAATGGATCTTCTGAATACCTCCGTTAGAAATATAATATCCAACGGTTTTTTCTCCGCCTTCCCAGTCTACCTGCTTATGTCCCACCTCATCTCTTACAGAAATGCTGGTCTCTAAGACAAAAACATTGGTAAAGGAAAGCTGATTTCCTGTGCTGCTGTCAATCTGGGCAGCCCCATTATTCTCTTTCTTGTAGGTCTTGGATGCCTCATCATAAATCAAGGCAGCTGTCTGTGCACCAAAGTTAATATCAACTCTTGTGCAGTTGTCAGTTCCGGCCTTCAACTGTTCATTCAATCCATTAAACTGGAAGGCTGCATCCTTCATGTCGTCCTTCAAATCGGTTCGCTTACCCTCAGACTGTACCACCGATGCAAACTGGGTTCCATCAAAGGTTCCTGTATGCTCCAGGGCATATCCTGCATTCAGACGATCCTGATCTCTGCCAAAAAGATTGCCTGCATTGTAAATTCCGTCATACTGGTCCAGATTCAAGGCCTCCAAATAATCGGAAATAGAATCATCAATTCCCCAATTTACATAGAAGGCATCAAATCCTTCAGACAAGGCCGGGAAATAATATCTACAGCTTCTGATCGGGCAAATCTTTGGCACAGTGGTGTAATCTCCATATAGGGCCATAAATCTGGTGTGGTCTCCCTCTACCGGAATCTCGAAAATAATATCTGCCTTCTCCACACCATACTGGGGCATAGCATCCGGAATATTATTAACCATAACTGCTACCGGTCGCTTTCCAATGGCGCCGTCCGTTAAATCCGCGATTCCTGTAAGAAGATTCTGATTGGCTGGGATTTCCTCTTTCTCTTCTTCCGCCTCTTCCTTCTTTTCAGTCGTTTTCTTTGTTTTCTTTGTTTCCTTCTTAGCAACCGTAGATTGCTCCGTATCATCGGACTTTTTTGAACAAGCCGGAACTACAGAGACAACCATAAGCGCTGCCAAAATCATGCATAATTTTCTCTTCATTTTTTTCCTCCTCAAAATATATCCTCATAATAAAACGAATCGAACTTTTATGCAACCTATAAGCTCTATTTGATTAAATTCCTCCCTTTGTGTTACAATAAGCTCGTTCGGATGAAAGGTGAACATTATCAAATATTATTTAGTTGATAGCGAAAATGTAAATGACAATTGGTTGATGCTGCTTGATCTGGCAGGCGAAGAAGATGAGATCATTATCTTCTATACCAAGAATTCTCCCCACATGTCCTACATGTCCGTGGTGAAGCTTCTTGGAAATACCAGCCGAAAGATTACTTTTGAGGAATGCTACGAAGGCAATAATGCCTTGGATTTTCAGCTGGTTTCCTACATGGGTTATCTTATGAGTGAGGCATCCCTCCACAACGGCACAGAATATATCATTATGAGTAACGATACTGGTTTTGATGCCGCTGTGAAATTCTGGAAAAAGAAAGGCTTTTTAGTCCGCAGGGTCAATGTGAATTTCTGCAAGATTGCACTTCACAAGCAAAAGACTGCGGAGACGGAAACTCCTAGCGAAAGCTTGGCACTTACAGAGATGGCTCCTGACAAGCTAACGCCTACAGAGGCCGTTCCAACTGAGCCGACACCTACACAAACAGCTCCAGCTGAGCCGACGCCTACACAAACACTTCCTGCTAAGGTCCTTCCTACAAGGGTGGTTCCTGCAGAAGTAACTCCTGCAAAGCCAGAGACTGCGGAAAGCTTATCTTCAGAGGCAGACGTCACTCGCCTTCCGGAGTTTGTAGAGACCGAGGAACAGCTTTCCTTAAACTTGGAGGAGACGAAAGAGACGGAAGCCGCTAACTCTCTTGCAGAACCTGCTGAAGATGAAGCCGCTAGCTCTCTTGCAGAACTTGCCGAGGATGAAGCCGCCGGCTCTCTTGTAGAACTTGCCGAGGATGAAACCGCTAGTTCTCTTGTAGAACTTGCTGAGGATGAAGATCCTATCCCTCCTGCAGAAACGAAGGAGTTTAAGGGAGTCACTTATCTTCCTGAATTTGCAGAAAGCGAGGAAGAGCCCAAGGAAGATCCTGAAGGAATCACCCACCTTCCGGAGTTTGCCGAGGAAGAGGAAGAAGCATCTCCTTACGACTTTAACAAAAAGGAAGTCGATGAGATCATCAATTGTATTACAAAGGACTGCTTAGAGTCCCTCCACGAAACCTTGGTTCACATTTATGGTCGGGACCAGGGCCAGAAGATTTACAAGACCATTAAAGCAAATGCTTATCCATATAAGCAAACATTTTACTCCCGCAAGGAAAAAGTAACTCATATCACTGATATAATCTTTTTGCACAGTGAGCTTAAAAATCCCGGGGACTTTGTTGATTTCTTAGAGAAAAACAAAAACAAGACCAAGAATTTAAATGGTATTCGATCCGCCATTAACAAAACCTACGGTTCTGCCAATGGCATCAAATACTATAGTTTATTCAAACCTTATTTTAAGATTATATCAGCTATGAAATAATAATCGAAAGGTCATCCGAACGATACTGCCACGAGAAGGGTCTAGCGTTATTTTCAAACCCTTTTCGTGGCATTCTTTATTTTCTAACAGCTCTATCAAATCCAGGCTTCCTTTTGTTCCTAATTAAAAGCAAAACTTCTTCTTTGCAAGGATTTTACACCCAGGCAATTATGCTATAATAAGACCACAAGCGTTTATGGTGATTGTTCAGATTCATATGGGAGGTAATTATGAATAAATTATTATTTGTTGATGTAGACGGAACCCTTAGCAGCCCCTGCTACAAGGTAGATGGAAAATTTCAGATCGGAATGTCCGGAGAGCAATGGCAAGAATATTGCAGGACCCACGGGGAGGATACTTATGAATATTGCAGACCTGTCCCTGCAGTAAAAGAATATATTGAAGCCGCAAAGGCGGATGGGGCCAAACTCTTTGTTTTAAGCACCACCAGTTCCCCGGAGGAGATCAAGGCCAAACGCAAGTTTGTAGGCCAACACTATCCGGGACTTTTTGAGGAAGTAATCGGAGTTGAGCATGACAATCAAAAGGTGGACTATATTTTGGAAAAGGCCCAGGAACTGGGAGTGGCTGCCGTAAACTGTGAACTTATCGAGGATACCTATCACATTTTATTACAGGCGGTTACTACAGGCATTAAGTGCACCCACCTAAGCACCATTCTCACCGGAATAAACGAATAAGTTCTTATAGCTTAAAAATTAAAAACCCATACAAAACGGCGCTTTTTCGTTGCTTTGTATGGGTTTCCTTTATAGAAAATACATGTAATTATGAAAGTTCATCTGGTTTTTCTACTGAATGATCGGAGAAGCTGTCTCCTGTGACAGCTCCGGACAAATCAGCTGTCTTATTATATTTTTCTACGGTAACGGTATACTGACTGTCACCCTTGACATAGACGGTTCCGTCCGTTCCCTTAATGGTAACTGTTTTTCCATCTGCATCCTGGATGGTTCCCTCACTCTGAAGATTTGTAAGGCTGCTGTCTCCTGTTACAATCCAGGTAGAATCAGCATCAATATAGAGATTTGCAGAGCCGTCTCCACCATCTCCTGCATAGGTCTCATCATCTACAAAGGCTCCGGTAATAAGACTTCCGTTGGTCAGATAGAAGTCTAGATTGCTGATGCTATCGTAAATTACATCCCCTTCCATGGTCTGGCTGGAGGCTGTGAAATTACAATCTGCTCCGTTAGAACCGCTGCTTCCCCAGCCTCTCTGGTTGTTATTTCCTGTACAGCGAAGGAAAAATTCAGAATCGGAAGCATTGCTAATATCTACATCTGAAAGATAAAAGGTAGACTGGGTGTTGGTAGTATAAAACTGTCCGCCATTTTTCGCAGTCAGACTTCCTCCTGTCATCTGGAAATTTCCCTCACCTTCTTCTGAATCTCCTGACATACTTTGGTATAAAATTACATTCCAGGTGCAATCATTTTGATCATCATCGGACATATTTCCTGTCAAATCACAGTTATATAAACGAAGGCTGTTCTTTCCTTCCAAGCACACACCTTCGGAATTTTCTGCCGTCAAGGTCGCATCACTGATGGAAATATCAGCGGTTGTATAGACAGCCGGCGATCCGGTTCCGGTAGACGTATAGCTTCCGCCGTCTACCACCATGGTTCCGCCACCCCTGTCACTTCTAATGGCCGCTGAAGAATTTCCTGCTGTTGTCACATCAAGGTCCCAGGCATAAAGAGTACCTCCTCCTGCCGCATGGATTCCTCCGGAGGTATCTGCACTGGTCTTTATAGTAGCATCTGAGGCGTAAACAACTCCGTCTCCGTATGCAAAAAGTCCCGCGCCACCGTTGGCATCTGTGGTAAAGTTTCCTCCTTTTACATAGGATGTTCCATCGGTAGTAAGAAGGGCTGCTCCGACTCCGTAAAAGCTGGAATTGTCCCCTCCCGTACTATCCTCTGATGTACGGCTTGCCTCTATGTTATCAAAGGTCACCTTAGCTCCACTGCTGACTAAAATGGCATTTTCATCTGTGCCGGTAGAATCGTAAGTTTCACCTGACACCTGGCTGTCTTCCGTAAATTCCTTTAAAGCCGTATAATCTGTCACTGCCTGGGCGGAATCTCCAGAAACTTCTCCCACTACCACAGATGTAATATTTCCATCTTCATCTACCTTAATGGTGAGATTATCACCTTCCTTAATATCACTGAGCTTTACAGAATTATCATCTGAATCCTTTAAAACCGAAGTATCTTTTAGTACGATCTCAAAGGTAAGGTCTGAGGATGCGCTGCTGTCTCCGTCGCTCTTGCTGTCTGAAGTTGTATTGCTGTCTCCATCCGGCTTCTCCGGTGGGGTCTGTCCGTCTGTACTTCCCTGCTGATCACCATTTCCGCTTCCAGCGTCACCGCTTGGGGCCTCTCCGCTTGGGGCTTCTCCACCCGGCGCCTGGCCGCCACCCATGTCGCCACCCATTCCGCTGCCGGTGGTTAGGGTAATGGTATCTCCGTCCACAGAAGATACGGTACCGGACAAGGTACTGTCAGATACAACTAGACTGTTACTGGTGGTTGCGCTGCAACCTGTAAGAATAACGGCGGAGGTCAAACCTCCGCAAAATAATGCTTTCCATAATTTTTTATTTCTCATAAAATAAGCTCCTTTCATTGTCTGTGTTCCAAGGGGCTGATCCAATGAAACATTAACAACTTACAGGAGCTAGTATAACTAAGCTTTGTGATAAGCCGGTGATTAGGATTTGAAGAAATTGTGAAAACTAATCATTCAACTTCCATGCCGATAAAGGCTTTAATTCAATCCTCGTACCATTTGGAAGTGCAAACCAATGATCATTAATAATCGTAACCGGATAAGCCTTTACCTTCTCCATGATCTCTGCTTCGGAATCCACTGCAATCGAAATATGATCATAACCATTGTCCGCAGAAGTATTTATTTCTTCCGCCTCGCAAAGCTGGATACCTTCCTTGTACCAGCACTTTCTCTCCGGCGCCTCACCGATCTCCCTCCACATATGCATCTCAAATACATCCGTAAAGAATCCCTGTGCCTCCTCGTAGCTTGCGGTTTTAATTGCTGCGTGATCTATTTTCGCCATAATATATCTCCTTTTCTTTCTAATGATTCGTTCTGCTTCTTATTTTATTTCCAAGGAATGGTAGACTTCTCCCTCGAGGTCTTTCCAAAGGAAAGTCTGATCCTCCAAGATCATATATCCGTGAGGGCTATTCTCCTTAGGAATAGACACAGAACCTGGATTCAAATAAATATGATCCTGCCCGAAGTTTTCCCAGGCCGGCACATGGGTATGACCATGCAGCAAGATGTCTCCCGGTATCAGAGGTGGACATTGCTTCATATTGTAGTTGTGTCCGTGGGTTGCATAAACCAGGTGGTCTCCCACTGTAAGAATGGCATAATCTGCCAGGATTGGAAATTCCAAGACCATCTGGTCTACTTCTGTATCGCAATTTCCCCGAACACAAAAGATCCGATCTTTCATGGCATTTAACATGGCAATTACATCCTTTGGTGCATATTCCTTTGGAAGGTCATTTCTCGGTCCATGATATAAGACATCCCCGAGAAGCAATAAGCGGTCTGCCTTTTCCTTCTGAAACATATTTAATAGTTGCCTGCAATAATATGCCGATCCATGAATATCTGAGGCTATCATTATCTTCATAAGCATTCTCCTGATTGTTCTCAAATTCTTGTTATCATATTTCTTATCAATCATAGCATACCGGGCCTTCAAAAAAAAGGGACAGTCCCCTAAGAGACCATCCCTTTTTGTTTTAATACTTATAAAATATCAATATATTCTCCGGCCAGGGCCTTGTTCATGCTTCTGACCGCGCAGAATTTTCCACACATACTGCAAGTATCACTGTGATCATCTTCCGGCTTTCTGCTGTCGCGGATTGCCTTGGCTGTTTCCGGATCCAGGGCACAGGCATACTGGGCATCCCAATCCAGAACTCTTCGGGCATCTGCCATTTTGTCGTCGATGTCTCTGGCACCCGGAATTCCCTTAGCAATATCTGCCGCATGGGCTGCTATTTTAGAAGCAATAATTCCCTGTTTGGTATCTTCTACATTCGGAAGCGCCAAATGCTCCGCCGGTGTCACATAGCAAAGAAAGGCTGCACCGCTCATAGCCGCAACTGCACCTCCGATGGCTGCTGTAATATGATCATATCCCGGAGCAATGTCCGTAACCAAAGGTCCAAGTACATAGAAAGGCGCTCCCATGCAGATGCTTTGCTGGACCTTCATATTTGCTGCCACCTGATCTAGCGGCACGTGTCCCGGACCCTCTACCATAACCTGTACATTGTGGGCCCAGGCACGTTTGGTAAGCTCGCCCAGGCGGACAAGTTCCTCTATCTGACAAACATCGGTTGCATCTGCCAGACAGCCCGGCCTGCAGGCATCTCCCAGGGAAATAGTTACGTCATATTCCTCACAAATATCCAGGATTTCATCGTAGTATTCATAAAATGGATTTTCTTCCCCTGTCATACTCATCCATGCAAATACCAGGCTTCCGCCCCGGCTTACAATGTTCATTTTTCGTTTGTGCTTTTTAATCTGTTCAATAGTTTTTCGAGTAATTCCACAGTGTAAGGTTACAAAATCAACACCGTCTTCTGCATGCATGCGGATCACATCCACGAAATCCTTGGCAGTCAGGGTCGCAAGGTCCCTCTGATAGTGGATCACGCTGTCATATACCGGAACGGTACCGATCATAACCGGACATTCACGGGTTAGCTTTTGACGGAATGGCTGTGTGTTTCCGTGACTGGAAAGATCCATAATCGCTTCTGCTCCAAGTTCTACCGCACTCATAACTTTTTTCATTTCAATGTCATAGTCCTTACAATCCCTGGAAACTCCAAGGTTCACATTGATCTTGGTGCGAAGCATGCTGCCAACACCTTCTGCGCTTAAGCAGGTGTGATTCTTATTTGCGCAGATCGCAACCTTTCCTTCCGCCACCAGGCCCATCAGTTTGTTTACTTCCATGCCTTCTTTTTCTGCTACCACTTTCATTTCAGCAGTAACGATGCCCTTTCTGGCTGCATCCATCTGGGTTGTGTAATTTCTCATATGTGTCTTCCTCCATATATTTTAATTAAATTTGTATTTACTTTTGAGAAGCGGTCTGTGCCCCCAGTCCACTTTTCTGAAGCAGAGATATTAATGCAAAAGCAAGAATACTTCCTGCCACTGTAGAAATAAGGAATGGAATGACATAGACAAATAATCCTGCCGGCGCAGCTCCCATAAGGAAACGTGCAACCGGATAGGCAGCAAGTCCACCTAAGAAGCCTGTGCCGATTGCCTCGGCAAGACAGGTCAGGCTTAGGACCTTACATTTTTTATAAACCAAGCCACAGCACAGGGCTCCCACCATACTTCCCGGAAAAGCCATCAGACTTCCCAGTCCCAAAAGGTTACGGAGCAGGCTTGCACAAAATGCTATGGCAAGTCCCCATCCGGGCCCTAGAGTGACAGCAGCAAGAATATTGACCATATGCTGAACCGGTGCACATTTGCTTCCGGCAACAGGAATACTAAGGAAGCTTCCTACAACTGCCAGGGCAGTAAGGACTCCGGCCAGGGCTAGCTTTTTTGTTTTGTCTGTTTCATACATCGTATCAGTCTCCTTTCTCTTTCAAAAATACTTTAGCGAGAGCCCATGAAACAAAAATAGGACCTTCCCCAAGTGAAGATCCTACCATTCTAGATTCAAAAGTAAAAAAGAGATGCGAGGGCATCTCTTTGTATTACATAAAATACGTTCCCTCCGTTGGCATTATCCAAATCAGGTTTCAAGGGTCGAAACGGAATCACGTTTCCTCTCAGCCAGCTTTCACCAGCTCCCCGCTCGCTATATTTAATTCTCATCCAAGGCCATTATGCTCCTATATAGGGAAAAATGCAAGAAGATCAGCTTAATTTAACTTATAAAATACCAGCTTGACGTTTCTTATAATTATCATCATAGTAGTTTTTCCATTTCCTCCCACTGCAGCTTAAAACCAGGGCGAACGTCGCCACTGCACAATAATTGTTCTAAATGTAGGACCTGAAGTGTTCCACAGGCAAATCCTATACGGAAAAGATCCTGTCTTTCATTTAACTGGTTCAGTCTCAAAAGAGCAGTCATAAAAGCATATGAGAAAAAATAAAATTCAACAAAAAAACACCGCATTTCTGCGGTTTGTATGGATTCAAAGTTTTATTAAGTATCGAAGCCCTAGATGATGCTGTATCATTTTCTCCTTAGACATTCTTATCACCTCATAACATTAATTTTACAGTCAAAAAAGAGGTAGCAAATTATATTGATTTATCCGACAGCAATAGCAATCTATCTATTACCGGATGAATAATTGCAGTTTCTGTAATCTGATTAATTGCACAAAGTTTCTTCCCTGCATCTTTACTAGATGCTCCACAGTGATAAACCAGTTCTGTCTCCTCACCATAATCAAGTACAATTAACCTGTCATGACAATCTGGATTAGGCTTAATTCGAAGAGAAGGATATTCATTTTGAAAATCTGTCACTAAAGATTTTGTAAGAAATCCCTTCCCACCTTTTCCATTTTCTGTAAACAAAACGACCTCCACACCATCAGCCTTCTGAGAAAGATGTTGTAATGACTTTGCATTCATATAATCATCCACAACATAGATTGTTTTCTTTGCTTGCTGATAGATTTCTATGTAAGCAATGTCAGCCTCTAACTTCTGGCCTTTATAAATCACAAAATTCTTCTTATCTTTATCGGTAATAAAATTATCGGCTAAGATAGTCACATCTTTTTGAATTAAATCTACCTTATTCTCCGTTCGATCCTGCCTCTCCGTTATCGTTCCAACCTTTGCTGTTAAAAGATCCATTTCATTTCTAGTAACAAACTGCTGATTCTGCCTAATATAGTGACGCATCTCCCTAAAAGTACGCATAATAAATATACTCTGTTGTTCCGCTAATTTTCCGCGAAGAACTGTTGCAAGCATATAAATTCCTTGCTCTGTAAATGCGTATGGTAAATATCTACGTCCGCCTTCCTGGCCAGCAAAAAAATCCTTTTTCCGTGAGGTCACAATTTGTGACCTCACGGAATCTATTTCACTATTAGATAGTCAAAACATAAAATCTTCCGGAAATCTTTCTATATTCCTTTTCACTTGTTGATTTAACTTTTTTACTTCGTAGCCATAAATTTCCGCCAAATCTTTATCTATCATTACCTGCTGTCCACGAATTATGTACACTTTACTACGAATATTATCTGTAGTAATTAATTCTTTTATTTCTTCCATTCTTCCTCCAAACAAATCGGTTGCAATTTCTACAAGCTACTTATATCGATCCACTATATGTGGGTCTCATAAATTAGGATATTTTTTCGGACAGTTTTTATGAATTCGGTATACCCAAACCAATATGAAAGAAAGGATTCACAAACATGTCCAGGCAAAGAAGAAATTCCAGTGCCAAATTCAAATCAGACCTTGGAACCGATTTGCCTAGGAGTGAGAAAACTCTGTTTGTTCAATATAAACATATCCTGTTACATCGCCATTCCCCATAACTGCTACTGGATTCTCCTTTGTAGCATGCTCAATATAATCTTCACCATACTCCTCAATAAATTCTTTAATTATCTCTTCACTTCTTTCCTTAGCCTTCGCAAAAGAAGAAAAAAGTTCTAATGATAACATCTCAGGATCCTCATATGAAGGAAACAATATCATATTTACAACACCGTATATTTTACACATTTTATTCATCATTCGCACTCCTCATATTGTTTACATAAAACTCAAAACATTTCTAATATTTTTCACTCTCTTCTTTTTCTATTCTATACCTCCTCTTCAGAATATACCATTGGTATATTCTTATTTTAATCATATACCAATGGTATTGTCAAGTTGTTTATGATAAAATATAAATATCATCATTCCAACAATAAGAGGAGCATTCGTAAACATAATGGATATTTTAAACAAAGAACGATTAAAAGAATGTAGGCTAAAACTGGGTATAACCAAACAGGAAGCTGCTAAAAGGGTGCAAATTTCTCAGCCCGCATATCTGCGTTATGAAGCAGGCTCACGGAATCCTTCTATACAAACTATTGCCAAAATGGCTGATGTTTTTTCAACATCTACAGATTACCTCGTTGGAAAATCTACTGATCCGACTCCAACTAGAATAGTAGTTGATCAAAATGAATCCCCCTCTCTGTTTTTTCTCATCGAAACGTGCAAAAACCTAGACACATCTCAATTAACACGACTTACAGCTTATGCAAAAGCATTATCAAATGCTGCTCCAGATAGGGAAAATTTCCAGAAATAAAAAACTTTACTGATCTTCAGTTTTTACTTCTGAAAATCAGTAAAGTTTCTTTCACTCTATCTAGTATACTTGGTTTCTTCTTCCTCATCATCTGCGGAAGGACTTATCGTGCCCAGCTGATTCCAGTCCAAGATAATGGAATCAGTAAACGCATTGATGGCAAGACCTGTTAATGCATATGGTGATCTCCTTGCCATATCTATTACCTCAGAAAAGTGTAACTCTCTTTGAGAAAATTTCCTTCCGTACTCTTTCATTTCCGCTCCACTTGTAAAGACAGGAAGATAATATCTTGCTCCATTTTTCAAAATATCTATCTGGTTTTTTTCGCTAATATATGGAACCCATACTTTGCTTTTTTTCAAAGTCTCTATCATGTCATTTTCTGCGGACCAACTTTTTTGACTTTTATAAATGTTCAGTGTTTCCTCCAGGCTTTTAGGGCTGTCAGCTGAAACGAAACCATTATTCTCTTCTGCCCTCTGCCAGCTGCTTCCATTATTAGCAGTTTCAAATGTATGAATTTTCTGATATTGTTTCCATTTTTTATCAATCCGGAGCGCACCAACTAAAGCGAGTAATAAGGCTATAGCACCAAGGCCTATCGTTCCACCTGATATAATTACCAGGAGTAGATATACCAATTCTGTGATAGCAAGGATATAAGCCATTTTTGTTGTTTTCTTTTTTAACAGGAGGATTCCCATAACAATATCGAAAACCATAAACAACAAATTAAGCTTTACTCCCCCTACCTTATACACATCCTCAAGGCTTCCTCCATACTGAAGAACGGTCTGCGATACTTTTCCTATATCCGAGAGAATAAGTATCCCTGATCCGATAGTTGCCACACCGGCCCAGGTAAAGAAACCACGTATCTTTTTAAAATTGGGCAATGCTGTAAATTCTTCCTTTGTAAGTCCCTTCGGGAGTGTATTAAGATCTACTTTTTGATTTTCTGCCATTCTTATTTTCTCCTTACATATCTGTCCATATTTCCAATTATATTTTTTATCACTACTCTGTCTTCAGGACATATCTGACTTCTACACGCCTGGATGCTGCAGCGTCTTCATTGCCTTCTTCGTCCAGAATAAGATTATTTTCTCCATTACCGACAACCTCGATTGCGTTCGCAAGTTCCGGGTAAGCTGCTTTAATATAATCTGCAACAGTCTGCGCTCTTTCCTCTGAGAGTTTTAGATTGTAATCCTCATCTCCTGCTGAATCGGTATAACCTTCCACTACGATTGACGATACCTTTCCCTCTTTTATCGCACTGGATATTACCGGTACATAGGCTGCAAGGAACTGATCCAGATAAGCTTTTCCATCCTCTGACAAATCCGCCTGGTCCAAGGCAAAAAGTACATTATTATCCATCTGTACCGTTCCCGTTGACTCATCTATCTTTGTTGAGTCAAGTCCCTTATCTTTGAAGGCTCCCTTGAGTCCACTTGAGACTGTTGTCTGGTTTTCTTTCAGCTCGCCCAGCTCCTCTTCACCCATACTGCTCACATCAGCATCGCTTGCTAAATTATCACCTAATTCACCATCCCAATATGCAGTGGAATCATAAACATAAGGATACCATTTGCCATCAAGGCAGATGGTCAAGCCACCATCTGCTCCTCCATTTGGCCGGTCAGTAATCAGGAAAATTCCCGTGATTTTTCCACCTTCGCCTTCCTCGGATTCTCCAAGATCATAATTATAGCGGTAGGTGCTGTCCCAAGTAAGAGTAAACTGATTGCCATCTATCTGTGTTTTTACATTCTGACCTGTTCTTCCATCTGCCCACTCAATCCAAGAATCATAAGCTTCTTCTGTACTCAAATTCAGCTTAACTATCCCATCATATCCGGCAGTAGAATTCTCGGCATATCCCCATTCATAAATTCCTTTATTATTTTTTTCTGCGTAAAGTATATCAAAGGATCTAAGTCTTGTACTTTTTCCGTCCTTAGACAAAATTAAATCCAGTCCGTCGAAGCCATAAGAGTATTCAACCCAATCCTTACGATCCTGTACATGATATCCCAGATTAGTTTCATCCCCATCATCCATAATCAAAGCTTCCACTCCCATATAGAGTTTGTCTCCTACTACTTCGTAGGCAAATGTAAAGAGAGTACTTGCCGAATAAGAATATTCTCCATCCTCACTATATTTTTTTCTTTCGACAAAAGAGGCACGAATGTGATTATATTGCCAATATTCATGCAATGCGCTAATCTGCTGATCTGTCAGTCCCTTCTCTTCTTTCAGTTCTTTGTCTGTTTCTCCAGAGAGGTCAGACGTCAGGAAATCGGTATCTGCATACATCTGCACCGGAAGAATCTGCACCTCATATTTTTCTGAATCCTCAAGCTGCAGAGTCATATAGTCATAATCATCTGCATGATCATTCGCATAGGAACCATCTTCATCTTTATAATTTTCTTCATTCCGATAAGTCCCGTAAAGCATATAAGCCTGCGGATCTGATCCTAAATCCACCAGCTCTGTATTTTGGGTTTGCTTACTGCCACTACTATTACTACTATCACTACTACTTTTAATGCCAGTTCCACATGCGGTAAACACCATTGTGCATGTCAAAAGGCTAAACAATATGCAAAACTTCTTCATATCTTTCCTTTTCCCTTTCATCCTATTCCGTATATACACTAAAGAACTGATCTGCCTGATCCACGGCATTCAGATCGACTCCCAATATATTAACAGCTATGAGATAACGTGAATCCTGCTTGTTTACCAAAAACACGGTCACACCGTAATAAGGAATTTCATTATTCTTAAATGTGTATTGTGCCGCATAATGTTTCTCTCCCAAAAATGTGATTTCTTCCACATTATTTTGAAATTCTGTAACCTGCGCATCATCACCTATTGATTCTTTTATATCCTCCTCAGTCATTACTGAATTTTCTGCTATGGTCTTTTCTTCATCCCACTTCGTTGTATTATCTAAAAATGCGGCATTTTGAACGGTCAATTCAATATATGTATTTTCATCACTTGCCGAAAAAACTACCGCACTCCCCATTCCAATTAAAGATTTCAAATAATCACAGGCTCCTTCGGAATTAGAGGATTCTATAACATCCGCATCGGTTAGCGTGATATTGTTTCTATTCTCCAAGCTATAAGTATCCGGGAGGGTGACCGAAAATCCAAAGGATGGATTTTCATATCCCTGAGATACATACCTTCCAATCATGTCATCGCTTACTTCGTCTTCTTCAGCTGCATTTGCATCTGATCCAGCACTTGTATCGTCCTCTTCTTTTACAGCTCCCATCAGTCCATCATCTGATTTGGACGGCGACGTATCGTCAGTTGTCATCTTAATTCCTCCGCCACATCCTGTTAATCCTGTTAAACACAGACACCCTGCCATAACAAGTGCAAAAATTTTAACTTTTTGATTTCTCATACTCTCTTTTCCTTCCTTTTCCTGTTTATCTTACGATCAGAAAACTTTCCAACCACTTTTATCAGATATCCTCATTTACAAGAAGCAAGAGCCCCGGTATAAGACCGACAAAAGTAGCCGCTACCTTTAATCCGTCGCTGACCGGCTCTCGTCTGTCTATTCTGTTAAGAATTTTCTTCCTGATAGGGAGGCACCATAATAAGCCAATACCGAGCGTACAGACACCGGTCACACCTGTACAGATATTCAAAGCCTTCCTTATCGTTTTCAATTCTTTTTCATCCGGATAAGCGCCTTCCAGCACAGCCGGTCCTGCTCCTATATTCTCTTTCCTGTCGGCTCCATGTGCAGACGCCCCTGCATCATGATCATTCTTGCTTACAGACTTCCATCCTCCATGAGTATCATCACCTGCAGATTCCCATTCTCCGGGAGCATCCTCACCTGCAGATTTCCATCCGCCCGGCAGATCATCTTCACCAGCTGCCGGTGTCAGATCTATATATGGTTCAGGCTCCCATCTCTCCGGCGCACTTCCACCAGCCTGTAATGCCTTCAAAGCCTGATACATCTCTCTGGCAGAAGAGAATCTATCTTTTGGGGCATAAGCGCATGCTTTCAAAACGATATTCTGTAAATCCCTGCTTCCATATTTAGGTAATGGCAACGGATCGCCGTTCGCCCTTCTTTCCTCTGCCGCTTCTATTTCTTCATTGGTGGGCACACGATTCGCATCGTTAAAGGGGCGCTTACGATTATTCAGCATCCAATAAAGAACCAGTCCCAGGCTATAAATGTCAACCTCTTTTCCATATTCTTTTCTCTTAATTACTTCCGGCGCCATATAACGCTCCGAACCGACTGTCGTTGCCTGGGTTTTATGATCCATAGTTCTGGCAATTCCGAAATCACCCAATTTATAATCGCCAAATTCTGATACCATAATATTTTGCGGCTTAATATCTCTGTGTACGATATTTTTAGACTCACAAAGTATCAGCGCCGAACAGATATCCATTCCGACTTTTATAACCATTTTCTCCGGAATATATTCTCCATACCGTTTGATCAAGGTCGTCAATGGTGTCAATAGCTCCATCCGGATGAAAACATCCCATCCAATCCCGTCTTCATGCTGTATTGCTTCAAAATCGTCACAGCTGACAATATTGGTCTGCCCCTTAAAGGCCAGCATGATCTGATACTCATCTACATACCTATGGAGCATATCCTTATATTTTCTTCTTACACTGACGATATCATAGCCATCGGTAAAATCTGCTTCAAGGTCTTCTTTATTCTTAGGGAAAGAAACCACCTTTATGGCAGTATCTTCTATGACACCTGCCGAATTTCGCTGTGCCTGATATACACTGCCATAGCCGCCTTGTCCCAGCTTTTTCACAATTCTCCATCCCTGCCAAGGCAAAGACGGGTATCTCTCCTCATCCATTTACAGCTCCTCTGATTCTATCTGTTTATTTCCAATACGATCGATGTAATGTTATCCTTCCCGCCTGCATCTAACGCTGCTGTGAGAATAGCATCGACACACTTTGCCGGACTTTGCGTTTGCAGCATCATAGTTTCCAGAAAATCTGCTGACACCATGTCACTCACCCCATCACTGCATATCAGAAACCGATCTCCTTTTTTTACCTGCAGGCAGTCCGCATAAGGAATCACGCGCACTTCCTCCGGACACATTCCCATATACTGCGTCAGATAAGGTTTTCGCCCATGAATACCGTTTTCTTTCATATAGGCTTCATCTGTCTGATCTTCGGAAATCTGTTGAAGCTTCCCGTCCCGTAAGAGAAAGCATCTGCTGTCCCCTACATTCACAGTCCAAACCTGGCTGCCTGTAAAATACAGTCCTGCCAGGGTAGATCCCATCATCTCCGCCTCAAGACGAAGAGTCTCCTTAAATATCCTGTCATTTACATACGTACACATTTTTTCCAGATAGTCTTTTTTTCCTGCAATACCACCTGCTTCTTCTGCGTTCAGATATTCCTCTGTTGCTTTTGCAGCCATATAGGAAGCAATTTCACCATATTCGCCGCCTCCCATGCCATCAAAAACGGCAAAGAATCTATCCTTTTTTATGGGAAAGCTTTTCTCCAAGATACTGCCAAGTCCATCGTTACGGCTTGCCATGTAGCGTCCCGCGAAGAAAAAATTATCCTCGTTATTTTTTCTTCGCCTGCCTGTATGGCAGCCACAGGCTGCAGAGATTTTCCCGGAACCTGTCATTAGGATACTATTCATCATTTTCATCTGTTTCTTCCAACGCAGTTCGAAAAACCTGCATTTCTGCATCTACAAAACCTACGAAAGATACGTTCTCGATATCCTCCTGCATAAAAAGAAACATGGTTTCTGAATCGATATAGCCTTCCGGATAGGGAACTGCGATATAATCGTAGGTTTTTTCATCCCCTTCCATTTCAACCTCAATACCAATTGTCATTAGCTTCTTCGTCGCACCTTTTAAGGTTACAACACTTCCATTGGGTAATAATTGCTTTGCCATTTTATTTTCCTTTCTCCTCTTAACCAAACGCCAGATCTGCTATTGTATTTCCAAGTTTTCCTGCTGATTTTATAGCTTTCACCGCACCTGTGACGACATCATATCCAAAATTACCTACAGACGTTGGATCTATATGAAGCATCGTCTTAATAATTCCATCTTTCGTGTAAAGTTTATGTGTATTTTCGATAACGTCTTTCATGTGAATTTCTCCCCACACCTCTGACGTTCCTGCGGTACCGGTTATCGCAGTTTGAAACTTCCCGAAAGATTTTCCAAGCTGATCTACACCATTCAAAAAAGAAACAATATCCAATCCCGTGTAGACCCAGGTGCCCATTTTTGCTCCCAGCTTCTTATCTCCAAAAAGGGCTTCTCCCGTCTGTTCGCCTTTTTTTACAAGAAACTCTTTTAATACATTTGTATTACCAATCTTGTTATAGTCGCCGGTATAGGTGTATGTTGCATCCATCATGCCATTATAAACATCATTGCAGGCACTCAAAGTAAGGCAGGCAGCTACCGGAAGTGCTGCACCACCGGAACCTGCTACCAGAGCTACCGCACCGGCAATTTTGACGACACCTGCGCCAATTTTTACAGCGGCTTTTCCATATTGAAGAGCCTTGTAAACAAATCCTTTCTCATCATAGGATTTTTTTATTTTTGCAACAGCCTTTTTGCCTTTTTTGACAACTGCTTTCGATACTCCTGCCATATCTGCTTTCAAGGAGTTCAAAAAACTGTCTCTTTTCTTTTTACTTTTTGCTTTTACTTTCTGGGATGTCTTTTCGGCTTTCCTGTAATCCTCTATGACATCAATCACATCTTGTACCTGTTCGGAACTGATTCCTTCTACTGCTTCTCCTCCAAACACCTTAAAAAGGGACTGGTCTACCGACTGCAGGGTTGTAGCACTGTTTTTCGCCGCTGCCGCCCCACTGGAAAGAAGCTCTGTAATACTGGTAAAGCTTTGCTGGGCGCTGCTTATTTTCCCTGCAAAATTATGTGCCAAGAGTTCGCTCCAATTATTGTTGGTCTCATTCAAAGTGCCGGTAACCTTCGAAAACAGGGATTCATAATCTGCTGTCAGACTCTGCATTTCAGTAGCCTGCGCTAACAGGGTTTCCGGATCTAATATAATTCTGGATGCCATTCTTCTCCTCCTGTCCCTACAATTTCATACTTGCCAGATCGATCACAGAAGAAAGATTGATATCTCCTGCTCCAATCGATTTCCCGATCGGCATTACACCCTCCGGTATATTGCTTGTCGTAGTCCCACTTCCGATCGGCTGAATCGTAAGCATGGATGCTATGATACTTTCTACACTGGTAAACATCTCTGATAGATTCTTCTCATCTGTTGTAAAATTCTCTGCAACCATCTTCATGACATTTGCAAAATTTTCGGATTTTTCACTGATTTTCGAAATCTCCTTGGCATTCGAACGGGTATAGTCGTTAATGGTATCCCTCTCTTTGCAATTCCAGTTGTTATGTTCCGTGATGGATGTCAAAATTCTTGCGGCCTCTTCCACTTCTCCATAGGCATTTGCAATCGTCTGGGCAATTTCCGTAATTGTCTGTGGATTCACATCTATAATCATCTTCTCATCTCCTAGCATCCCCTGATAGAGCACGAACTTTCCTGATCTCTTGATACAAATTTTGTCCTGGCAGACTCCATATAGGATATAAATTCCTCTAAAAGCTCTTTCATCTGCCCTGCTTTTTGAATTCTCTCTGTCATGATATTGATATAAGCCGTGCTTGCCTCTCCCTCCCAGGAAGAAGCAATCTGTGTCAAAAGCGTCTGTGTCCGTGCATTCAAAGAATCCAGTTCATTTATATAGGCTCTCATAGATGAAATATTGTTCTGCAATCCATCTGCGTCAATTCTAATATTAGCCATGTTGGATACCTCCGCTCTAATTCATATTTTGTCCTACTGCCATAATCGCCTTAAGCATTTCATCCTTTGCCTTATAAACAGCAAGCACATGACGAATATAATTTGTCGTTTCCTCCAAATTACTATCAAGTCTTTGAATCTGGTTTATCAGCTCCTGGGATTTATCATAAATAGCCTGGGCTGTCTCACCTTTTGAATTTGCCCCTTCTGTCTGAGCTGCTCTCAGACTCCGCAATGCATTTTGCAGGATAGACTGTGCCCGCTCGATTTTT
>CAVHCX010000027.1:0-36605 GCA_963634745.1 Clostridium sp. CAG:343 | reverse complement strand
GTAGAACACCAGCCTTCCAAGCTGGATACGTGGGTTCGATTCCCATCACCCGCTTTTCTTATGTAATTTTTTAGCCTCAGGATGATTCCTGAGGCTTTTTATTTGCTTTTTATTTAATGAAATAATTTTCCAAGGAAAAACAAACTTCCACCCACAGCTATATAGAAATCTCCCAAATTCGCTGTGACCTGTCCCTTCGACTTCTTCTTTCCATCTTTCTCTATCGGGATATAGTCAATCACCTTTCCACGAATCAATCGGTCAAAGGTATTGCTTAAGGCCCCTGCAAGAATAAGGGGCATGCCTAGCTTCTGTAGGGCATTTCCCTTTTTTTCTGTCTTCTCGTTCATAATAAGAAGAGCTGTCGTAGATAGGAGGCTTGAAAGCTTTACCAACAAGGTCCGATCTTCCAAGGAACTCAACATAAATCCCCGGTTATAGATTTTCCGAAGGGTGAGCCTATCAGAAAAATAATTCCTAGTCTCCCCCTCCTTAAGATCATCCTCTACCTGCTGCTTTACATATTCATCTAATCCAAATAATCCTGCGATCGCAGCTGTTTTTAAAAGCATCCTTATTCTCCCTGGATTCTTACGATTTCCTCTTCCTTCTTTTCCATGTCCTCGTCTCTTTGGGCAATCTCTTTACAAAAGTCTAGGAAAGCTTCATCCACTTCTTCTCCCTTTACGAATTTCTCATAAACGGAAAGTCCGATATCCTTAAAATCTCTGTCATTGGCTCTCTTTAAGCTTCGAATTTCACTCTTGATTTTTTGGATTTCGAAGGTCTCCTCTGTCATCTTAGAAAGATCTGCTGCTACTTCTGTAAATTTCTGACTAAAGCTGTTAAATAAATCTGCCATTTTCTTATCTCCTTTTCTTTTACTAAGTGAACGTAAATATGTAAAAAGCCTTTCACCCGGACTATCCATTTAACTGGGGAACTTCCTGGCCTCTTAATTCTATGATAGGGCCTGCGGTTCCTTCTATATAGCCCTCGGTAATGGTTACCTTTCCAATGCTGTCATCCTTTGGAATTTCATACATAATATCCAGCATAAATTCCTCGATAATCGCCCGAAGGGCTCTGGCACCTGTATCTTTTTTGAGGGCCTTTCTTGCAATGGCATAGAGGGCGCCCTCGTCAAACTCTAATTGCACCTCATCCAGGGCCAAGAGCTTTTGATACTGCTTTAGGATGGCATTTTTAGGTTCTCTTAAAATATCTACCATCATATCCTCAGAAAGTCCCTGCAGGGTAAATACAATCGGAAGTCTTCCTAAAAACTCAGGGATCATACCAAAGCTTCGCAGGTCTTCTGTAGTTACTTTCTCAAGCAGGGTCTTGTCCTTATCATACTTATCCTTAAGATCCGCCCCAAAACCAATGGCCGACTGTTTTGTCAGACGCTCCTTAATAATATTCTCAAGGTCAGGGAAGGCACCTCCGCAGATAAATAAAATATTTTTCGTATTTACTGTCACCATAGGTACCATAGCATTTTTACTACTGGCTCCTACCGGGACTTCTACCTCACTGCCTTCTAGGAGCTTTAACATTCCCTGCTGGACAGATTCCCCGCTGACATCTCTCTGGCTGGTATTTTTCTTCTTGGCAATCTTGTCGATCTCATCGATGAAAATAATACCTTGCTCCGCCTTGTCTACATCATTTCCTGCTGCTGCCAGTAGCTTTGATACTACACTTTCGATATCATCCCCGATATAGCCTGCCTCGGTCAGGGAGGTGGCATCGGTAATGGCAAGGGGAACATCCAAAATTTTTGCCAGGGTCTTTACCAGGTAGGTCTTTCCGGAGCCTGTAGGTCCGATCATCAGCATGTTGGATTTTTCAATCTCAATATCATCCATGGTATCAGTCGCCACACGCTTGTAATGATTGTAAACAGCCACAGACATGGCCTTTTTTGCATATTCCTGCCCCACAACAAACTCATCGAGCTTAGCCTTGATCTTGTGGGGAGCCGGAAGATTCTTAAGATCCACTAAAGGAACTCTCTCCTCTTTAGGCTTTTTCTTTTTTACCTTTTGTTTCTTGGGTATTGACTGGTCCAAATCCGAAACATTTAAAAAACGAACCCCCGGCATATGATTTAACTGGCTAAGGTCAAATCCCATATTGGGCATATTTGCCATGGTATCAAAGCTCTTTTGCATGCAATCATTGCAGACGCAAATATTATTGGGCAAATGGATCATCTTTCCGGCAATGCTCTCCGGCCTGCGACATACAAAGCATAGGTCTTGATAGTCTCCATCATTTTGTTCTTTTTTATCTTTTTTATCCTCTACAACGATCTCCGGAGAATCCTTTGATTCTGCATCCTTAGATTCGCTTGTCTCTTTTCCCTTTGACTCTGTTTCTTTTTCTTCGTCTTCCGGGATAAATTCTCTAAAATCTATATTTGACATTCTTTTTGCTCCTATAGCTTTTATTTTCCTTCCTGCACCATCTCAAGGAATTCCTCCTCAGAAATAATAGGCACATGAAGTTCATTGGCCTTCTTATTCTTCGATGAAGCAGAAGTTACATCATTATTAATAAGATAATGGGTCTTGGAAGTTACAGATCCTGTTACCTTGCCTCCCAGGCTCTCGATCAATTCCTTTACTTGTCCTCGATTGGCAAAGTGGTTGACACTGCCTGTAATGACAAAGTTCTTTCCTGCAAAAATCTGAGCTTTCTCTTCTTCCTCTTCCTCCGGGATCCTTACTTCAGAAAGCAAGTCTCTTAGAAGCTTTTCGTGATCAGCATCCGCAAAATAATCCACAAAGGCCTTGGCTAGAACCTCTCCCATGCCATCCACAGCCATCACATCTGCTACGGTAGCCTTTAACAGGGCTTCCACATCATTATGGAAAGCCTTACAAAGGACCTTCGCATTGGAAAGGCCGATGCCCGGGATTCCAAGACTGTAGATGACCCTGGGAAGAGTGGTTTCCCTGGCAGCCTGGATGCTGCTTATAAGTTTCTTGTAGGACTTTTCTCCAAAGCCTTCCATGTCCTTAATTTCCTGCTGATAGCGGTCCAAATGAAACAGGTCCACATAATCTTTAATAAAGCCTCTGGAGATAAATTTCTCCAAAGTGGACTCTGAAAGTCCGTCGATATTCATGGCATCTCTGCTTGCAAAGAGGGCAAAGGATTTTATATGCTTGGCCTGGCACTGTGGGTTGGTGCAGTATAAGGTCTTTGCATCATTGACCTGCCTGATCTGTGTAGGTCCCTGACAAACCGGGCAGTGACAGGGGATATCCTTTACTCCGCTTCTTGTAAGATTTTCTGCAATTTGTGGAATAATCATGTTGGCCTTATAAACCTGAATCTTATCCCCGACTCCAAGTTTTAAATCTTCCATCACGCTAAGATTGTGGACGCTGGCCCTGCTCACAGTGGTTCCTTCTAGTTCCACAGGCTCAAAGATGGCCACCGGATTGATAAGGCCGGTCCTTGAAGGCGACCATTCTATAGCAAGAAGGGTGGTCTCTTTTACTTCATCCGCCCATTTAAATGCATAAGAATCTCTGGGAAACTTGGCAGTCCGTCCAAGACTTCTTCCATACTCTATATCGTCATATGTTACCACAAGACCATCGGATGGAAAATCATTGTGTTTAATTCTTTCTGAAAAATTAAGAACTTCCTGCCTGATGTTATCCTCTGTCACCAGACAATATTTCACGGTCTCAAATCCCTGGCTTTTTAGCCATTCCATCTGACAGGCTCTGGAATTTTGAAAATCCACGCCCTCTGCCTGTACCAAAGAGAAGGCATAGAATTTTACATTTCTTTTTGCTGTGATCTCATTATTTAACTGACGGACCGATCCGCTACAAAGATTTCTCGGGTTCTTATATTTGGCATCCACATCCCCAATCTGGGCATTGATTTTCTCAAAATCCTGGTAGCCAATGACTGCCTCCCCCCGGAGGATCAACTCACCCTGGTAGGAAATTTTCAAAGGAATGTTTTTAAATACCTTGGCATTGTTGGTAATAACCTCTCCGACCTCACCATTTCCCCTGGTAACTGCCTTATAAAGACTGCCCTCCCTGTAGGTTAAAACAATGGTAAGTCCGTCCATCTTCCAGGACAGGAGGGCCTTGTGTCTTCCTACAAAGGCTGCAAGCTGGTCTACATCCTTGGTTTTATCCAAGGAAAGCATAGGTTCCGGGTGCTCTTCCTTGGGAAGCTCACTGATTACCTCATAGCCTACATTTGCCGTCGGGCTGTTGGACAAAACAATCCCGGTCTCCTCTTCTAAGGCCAAAAGTTCATCATATAACTTGTCATACTCAAAGTTACTCATGATCTCCCTGGCCTGCTGGTAGTAGGCCTTGCCTGCCTCGTTTAATAATCCTACCAGTTCCTGCATACGCTGCATTTTATTATCCATATAAGTCCCCTTTTATTCTCCCAAATTTACTGCCTGATATAGGTCTTCAAGCTCTTTTCCTTTGATTTCTCTGTAAGCTCCGCTTTTTAAATTTCCAAGCTCCACATTCATGATCCGAACCCTCACAAGGGTCTTCACCTTGTAGCCTAAGGCCTGACACATACGGCGGATCTGGCGGTTTAATCCCTGGGTTAAAACAATCGAAAAGGTATACTTTCCAATCTGTTCCACCTTGCAAGGTCTGGTCACTGTATCTAGGGACTTCTCCTTGTCTATGATCCGAACCCCCTGAGACATTTTGCTTATAAATGCCTCCGTAATCTCCCGGTCTACCGTCACCTTATATTCCTTCTCATGCTCAAACCTGGCTCTCATCATTCCATTAATCAGGTCTCCGTCATTGGTCATAATTAAAAGCCCCTCGGAATCCTTGTCCAGGCGGCCGGCATAGGTAACTCGGCTGGGATATTTTAGGAAGCGGATAATATTTTTCTTCTCCCTCATATCCTCTGTACATACGATACCTACCGGTTTATTTACAGCCAGGACTAGCTTTTTTTCTCTGCCGCCAATGATCTTTTTCCCCACACGGACTTCCTGGTCTTCTTCCACCTTCATGCCGGGAACCGCCCTTATTCCATCTACAAAAACCCGGCCGCTGTCTATTAATTTATCTGCTTCTCTTCGAGAACAGATGCCTGCCTCGCTGAGAAATTTATTCAATCGCACTGCCATAAATATTTCACCAATCTTTTTCATTTCGTAGTTTTCATTTTAAAAGCTTGCCTGACAAAAGTCAAACCTCTGTGTTATAGTAGATATATCTGATTTCAAATGCAAAGGAGCATATTTCATGAACGTTTTGACGCTTCAGGCAAAGTCCTGCATGGCCCATCTTCTACTTAAGGATAGTTTTGATTCCTTCTCTTTGATAGAGGCCCATATCACCACCTACAATAGCTTTCATATTGACGGATATCTGCAAAAAGATTTTTTCCCCGAGGGGGAGGCTCTCAGTCGGGAATTTTCTCGCTGGAAGGACGTGCGGGAATTTTGTCTTTCTATCATAAAAGGGAAACGAAGTCCCCTGAATTTTAAAATTGTGCTCTCCCTGGGTGAGGAGGCCTTTCCGGATTTTTTGAAAGAAAATGGAATCACCGCCTTAAAGCCTGAGGATCTTCAAGGTCTCTATCTGAATTTTCGTTATGACGGGAATAGCTTATCCTGTGTCACCGGCACTTCCACCAAGGCCTTCACACTTGACAAAAGTCTGGAACAGCAATGGGATCTGCAGGCAAAGGAATTTCTAAAAGATAAGGGCATCGAATTTCTGGAATCCTAATATTTAAAAAGTCTCACGTTTACTCTTCGCAAAATAAACGTGAGACTTTTTTATTTTATGATTAAAGCATCATCAAAATTCCTAGGCTAAGACCTTATTTTGTAAGCAACATCAAGATCTCATTGCTTCTCTTTACAAATGCTGTCATATCATCCGGGCTTAATGGCTTGTGAGATAAGGCAGCCAGATCATAGAGCTGTTTGCAGATGACAGAAGCATTTTCTCCGTCCCGGTGGTCTGCTAAATACTGAACCAATGGATGGTTGGCATTTAAGATCAAGGTCTCTGTTCCATTTAAACCAAAGTCATTGCTTCCCATGCCATACATCTTCATCATCTCAGCCATACGGCGGCTTTCCTCGGAAAGAGTCATCATAGAGGCAACGCCTTCATCCTTGAGTTTTTCAACCTTTACATCCAACTGCTCATTGCCCATCTCCTTGCGGAACAATGCTACTAAGTCTTGGCTTGTCTTCTCGAAGCTTTCCTTTTCCTCCTCGGAAACTTCTTCCTTGGCATCCTCTGTAATGTCCGCATCGATTCTCTGGAACTTAATCGTATCATTTCTCTGCTCTAACTGGGTAATAAACGGAGAGTCGATGTTGTGATCCAAGATCACCGCATCCTTTCCCTGTCCCTTAAAGAGGTTGATATATTGGCTCTGCTGTACCGGATCGGTCACATAGTAGATGACAGTCTTCTTCTCCTCAGGCTTTGTCTCCTCCAAATTCTCGACTACATCCACATCCTCGGCCTTGTCCTGGCTTTCCGGCTTTTCTAGGGAACCGCCATTTTCCTCCACGCAGTCCTTCAAGGTAAGATACTTGTTGTCTAAGTTCTTAAAGAGCACGACGTCCTTCATCTTGTCGCAGAATTTATCATCCTTTAAGCAGCCGAACTTGACAAAGGGGCTGATGCTGTCCCAATATTTTTCATAGTCCTCACGCTTGGTCTTGCACATTCCGGCAAGCTTGTCTGCTACCTTCTTGGAAATGTAATCAGCGATCTTATTTACAAAACCGTCATTTTGCAGGGCACTACGGGAAACATTTAATGGAAGGTCCGGGCAGTCAATGACACCCTTAAGTACCATCAAGAATTCCGGAATTACTTCTTTAATATTGTCTGCAATAAATACCTGGTTGTTGTAAAGTTTAATAGTTCCCTCCACAGAATCATACTCTGTATTGATTCTTGGGAAATATAAAATTCCCTTTAAGTTAAATGGATAATCCATATTCAAATGGATCCAAAACAAAGGCTCCTTATAATCTAAAAATACCTTGCGGTAGAATTCTTTATAGTCCTCATCGCTGCACTCATTTGGATGCTTGGTCCAAAGAGGGGTCGGATCACTTAAGGAAACCGGACGCTTGTGAATCTTTGCCTTGTCCTTGGCAGGGCTTACTTCCACCATTTCCTTCTGGCCGTCTTCATTTTCCTTCTCTTCCATCTTGGCATCTTCGTGAATGTGCTCTACGACCACATCATCCTCACGAAGGTCTGCCTCGTCAACAGTCTCAAATTCCTGTTCTGCTGTCTCATCCTCTAAGAAGATTTCTACCGGCATAAAGGAACAATATTTCTCAATAACCTCTCTTACACGGTACTTGTTGGCAAATTCTAGGCTGTCATCATTTAAGAACAAGGTCATAACAGAACCAACTGTAGTTTTATCTCCCTCAGACATTTCATATTCGGTTCCGCCTTCACTTACCCAGTGAACCGGCTTAGCGCCTTCCTTGTAAGATAAGGTATCAATATGTACCTCATCTGCAACCATAAATGCAGAGTAGAATCCAAGACCGAAATGACCGATCATATCATCCTCTGTGGTCTTATCCTTGTACTTCTCCAAAAATTCGGTTGCACCGGAAAATGCGATCTGGGTAATATATTCTTCCACTTCTTCCCCGGTCATACCAAGACCATTATCCATAAATTTCAAGGTCTTTTCTTTTGGATTTACCACTACTTTAATTGCCGGCTTATAGTCATCCGGAAGCTGATACTCTCCCATCACATCCAGCTTCTTTAACTTGGTAATGGCATCACATCCATTGGATACTAACTCTCTTACAAAAATATCATGGTCTGAATATACCCACTTCTTGATAATAGGGAAAATATTCTCGCTGCTAATTGACAAACTACCTTTCTTTGACTCCATCTTTGATTCACTCCTATCTAAATCTAAACTTATTTCAAGTTTTCTTTTTTTGTCTAAGGGTATCTTAATACCAGTGATTTTAAAAGTCAACAAAAAATTAGCACTCTTTCAAAAAGAGTGCTAATAACTTTCTTAATAATCTAAAGTTTTTCTTAATAAATGCAGACGGAAAGGTCCCCAATCTGGTCCATAATCCCGGCAATCAAGTTTGCATCTTCTACGATCTCTCCCTGCTGGGGGTCTTGTAGGGTTACCGTCTGATTGGTCTTAGAGTATCCGGACAATACGACGCAGTGCTCATTGCTAAACCACTCGTAGGTCTTCCCTCCATACTCATAAGAATAGCCCGTAAAACTGGGATCCGAATAGTCCACCGTCACCCACAAAAGTACCGGATATCCTGCCGCCACGTATTTATAGAGGTCCTCCAGGCTAGTCCCGGATAGGTCATGGGCCCAGAGCTTACTATCCTGGTCCGCCAAATATTTTCTTGCAGTCTTGGCAAGACCGGGAGGCCAGATCCCCGCTCCATCGTAGGAATAAGGGTCTCCACTAAATCCCACAGGATAATCGTCCGTAGCCTTGACAAGATATTCATCAGCTATGCTAGTTTTATCTACAGAAAAGCCATGATAATTAAGGACCATGGTAAGGGCTGTTGTCTCACAGCCTGTAGGAAGTTCCGGAAGCTGCCAGATGGTTTCGACCGATAGGTTTGTCTCCTCAGGCACTTGTCCGAAAGCAGAAGAAAGCTTTAACCTGATTCCATTGATAGCGGAAATTACAGATGCCAAGCGAAAGTCCTCTGTAAGGTCCTCCAGGTCGGCGCCATAAACATTGCTGCTTATGATCGCCAAACAAAGGGCCAGACAAAGCATTATTTTTCTCAAAGACACTTTATATTTCATCCAAAAATTCTCCAATATTATTCTACAGACTTTAAAGATTCCACCATATCTATTTTCTTTAATTTAAAATACATAAGGCCATTGATGCATAAAGAAAATGCAATGGTAAAGGCAAGGGCATATAGGAAACTGCTAAGGTTTATGACACGGCCAAACATAACCGAGTCCACCTCCACCGTCTCTATAATAAATAGGTGGAGGACCTTTCCTAAGATACAGCCTGCTACCGCCCCCAAAAGGGTCAGCACCATATTTTCCCTATAGACGTATGCCGCCACCTCCGGGTCATAAAAGCCCAGGACCTTTAAGGTTGCAAGCTCCCTCTGCCTTTCTGTAATATTTATAGTATTTAAATTATAAAGGACTACAAAGGCCAGCATTCCTGCGGATATAATCAATACCACGATAACAAGATTCAAGCTCTTTAGCATATCATCCAACTGTTCTTGAATATCAAAAATATAGCTGATACTAAGAACTGCATCTTCATCAATGATCTTTTCTCCCACTTTTTTCATATCCGAAATGCTATATCCATCCGGTGTGGAGTAGAGGACACTATTATATTCCGGGGCCTCTCCATGCACCTTCTCATAGTAGATTGGCGTCATATAAATATAATGGCCCATATAATTTTCGCAGATGGCGGAAATCTTCACTTTTATATTGCCCCGGTCCTCATCCTTGATCTCTATGGTGTCTCCCACTTGGGCATCTAGAAGATGGGCTGTTTTTTCTGTAAGGATGACTCCGGAGTCATCTAGTTTATAAGTTTCTCCCGTCTTTCGGTCACGAAAATGAACATAATCCGAAAGTTTATCCTGGTCCTTCAAGACACATTCGACCGTTTCCCGCTCTTTTTTCCCATTGACCAAGGTCACGGTCTTCATACGAGTGTCCATATAACCCGCAATATCTGAATCCTTCTTTAAATCCTCATGCAGGCTTTCTTTTTCTTCCTCTGTGACATCGTCCTTTAAATAGGCAGCCCCATCATAGACTTGAATTTCCTTATATTGAAGCTGGGTAATCTCGAAAATAGAATCCTTTAGTCCAAAGCCCACCAGCATCAAGGCCATGCAGCCACCGATTCCAAAGATAGTCATAAAAAATCGTTTCTTATAGCGCATGAGATTTCTCACAGAAGATTTCCAGGAAAAATTCAAATGGTTCCAGACAATTCCTACCCGTTCTAAGAGCACCCTTTTTCCAATCTTGGGTGAAGGCGGCCGCATAAGAACTGCCGGCTGGGCCATAAGCTCCTTGTAGCAGGCAAAGAAGGTTGCTGCTGTGATACATACAATGGATATTCCGGATGCCATAAAGGCATAGTACCAGTTATAGGGCACCAGAATCTTTGGCAGGTGATGATACAAAATCTCATAGGCATAAATAATAATATAGGGCAGGATTTTCTCGCCAATCAAAAATCCAAAGATACTGCCTCCTACGGTAGCCAGGAGGGCATAGCCTATATATTTTTTGGCAATGGTCATCTTTCCATAGCCCAAGGCCTTCATGGTTCCGATGGCCATGCGCTGCTCTTCTACCATACGGGTCATGCTGGTAAGACTGATAAGAGCTGCTACCAAGAAGAAGATTACAGGAAATACGCGGCCAATGGCCCGCATGCGGTCTGCATTTTCTCCATAACCGGAATATTCCGGCAGGGTGCTGCGGTCATATACATAGGACTTTGCCTCCGGGATTTCGTCGATCTCCTTCTCTGCCTCCTGGATCTTAGTCTCCATCTCAGAAAGATCCATATCCAAAGACATACCTGTACCTGTGGCCGCAGCCGCAGCTGCATCTGTATTTGCATCTGTATATGTATATGCATCTGTGCTTAGCCCCATCGTCTGGGCACGTTCCATCTGGGCCTTAGCGGCGGCAAGCTGGTCCTTAGCGGAAGCCAGCTGGTCCTTGGCAGTTTGCAATTTTTCTGTGGCCTCATCCACAAGGTCCTGGCGCCTTATTTTTCCTCGTTCTTCTGCTACTTTCTCTACCCGGTCCATAGCCTCATCCACACGATCTTCATATTGAGAGGTATAAGCCGTAAGCTTTTTTGCCCCCTTTACCTGCAAATAAGCTTCCGTATACACATCCAGGTCAAAAGTATCCTCTGTTACCAGGGCAAAGGCGGAAATACTTCCGGTCCCTATGGTGGTACTTCCCCGGCTGAAGGAGATATAGCAGGGGCTATTGCCGGTACCTACCACCTTCAGAGTGTCTGTGGTCAGGCTGTCCGTCACTGCGTCCCCGGTTCCGGAAGATAGGTGGATTTCATCTCCTACCTTAAAATCCGACTCATCATCCACCAGACATTCGCCGGCCTTCTCAGGAAGACGGCCGCTAGTCACTGTAGGCTCATTCATCCCCTCGGTCAGGGACATTACATGGAGGGCCTTCTTCTCATCTTTCACTTCCTGGAGAAAGTCTCCGCTATAGCCTCCCACAACTTTTGAAATACCCTTTATATTTCCAAAAGCTTCAAGGTCCTCCTCCGTGATACCAAGCGTTGATACCGTCTTAATATCCATAAGATTTGCCCCATCAAAGTAAGCATCTGCGGTAATTCGCATATCAGGCTCCGAAGACCGGATGCCTGAGAAGAAGGCAACTCCCATAGCAACGATAAAGAAAATGGATAAGAACCTTCCCGGGCTTTTCTTAATTTCCATAAAAAAATCTTTTCTTGTTGTTTTCTTCATGTTCTCTACCACTCAATCTCTGAAATCGGACATGGATTTTCATTTACTGTAATTTTAGACACCCGGCCATTTTTTATCTGGATCACCCGGTCTGCCATAGGGGCAATGGCCAAGTTGTGGGTAATCAAAATGACAGTCATCCCTTTGTTTCTACAGGTATCCTGAAGGAGCTGCAAAATTGCCTTTCCTGTATTGTAGTCCAGGGCTCCCGTGGGCTCATCACAGAGCAGTAATTTGGGATTCTTTGCCAGGGCCCTTGCTATAGAAACCCTCTGCTGCTCTCCACCGGACAATTGGGCCGGGAAGTTTTTAAGCCTGTGCTCCAATCCCACTTCCCTAAGGACCTCCTCCGCATCCATAGGATTTTTGCAAATCTGCAAGGCTAACTCTACATTCTCCTTGGCTGTCAGATTCTGGATCAGGTTATAAAACTGAAAGACAAATCCAATATCATCCCTTCGATAGGCTGTAAGCTGCCTCTGATTATACTGGGCAATATCCTTACCGTCTACCAAAACCTTTCCCTCGGTAGCGGTATCCATTCCTCCAAGAATATTAAGGACAGTCGTTTTTCCGGCACCACTGGGACCTACGACAACCGCAAACTCACCTTTTTTGATTGCAAAATCAATGCCTGCGGCTGCTTCAATGGTCACCTCTCCCATATGATAAATCTTCTTTACATTTTCCAAAGTTACAAATTCCGCCATTTTACGTCACCTCCACTGAGAACCCCTTAAAATGCAACTATAAAAAGGAACCCTTGCATCTATGCAAGAGTTCCTCCTCATTTCAATTGTAGAAAAAATCGGAAAATACTTCCCTGTTTTTTTACTTAGAGCTTTCCATATCTCGGATGATCTTTCTAAGTCTAAGTACCATAGAAGGTGCTACCGAAAGTTCATCTAAGCCCATACGAACAAACTGCTCTGTAAGCTCTGTATCTGCTCCGAGTTCTCCACAGATACCGGCCCATTTTCCATACTTATGAGCACTGTCCACTACCATCTGGATCATTCTGAGAATTGCCGGATGATGGGCATCATAGAAGTCATCCAATTTTGCATTCTGTCTGTCAATTGCCAGGGTATACTGGGTCAGATCGTTGGTTCCGATACTGAAGAAGTCTACCTTCTGAGCCAACTCATCTGCCATAATAACAGATGCCGGAGTCTCGATCATAATTCCCTGCTCCGGAATCTTGTAAGGAATTCCTTCGTTCTTAAGTTCAGCCTCCACCTGGTCTACGATTTTATAAATCTTGTCCACTTCACCTACAGAAATGATCATCGGATACATGATGGAAATATTGCCATAGGCTGCTGCACGAAGGAGGGCACGAAGCTGGGTCTTGAAAATATCCTGCTGCTTTAAGCAGATACGGATGGCACGGTAACCCAAAGCCGGATTGTCCTCCTTGCCAAGATTAAAATAATCCACCTGCTTGTCAGCTCCGATATCCAAAGTACGGATAATAACCTTCTTTCCTGCCATGGTCTGAGCTACCTGCTTATAAGCCTGGAACTGCTCTTCCTCTGTCGGGAAATCTTCTCTTCCAAGATACAAGAACTCACTTCTGAAAAGTCCGACACCGGCAGCGTCATTCTCCAAGACATATCCTACATCTCCAACGCTTCCGATATTTGCATAAAGCTTGATCTGGCGGCCGTCTTTTGTTACGGTCTCTTTGCCTCTCATCTCCTGAAGAAGGGCAAGCTTTTCTTTTTCTTCCTCAACCTTCTTTGCAGTCGCTGCTTTCAGCTCCTCATCCGGATTGAAGATTACACATCCCTCAAATCCGTCTACAATAGCCTCTGTTCCCGTAGTAAGGGCATCTAAATCCATCGGAGCTCCGATAATGGCCGGAATGTTCATCATTCTTGCCAAAATGGCTGTATGGGAATTGGTAGAACCGTGAACAGTAGCGAAGGCTAAGATCTTACTCTTATCCATCTGTACGGTCTCACTTGGACTTAAGTCATCTGCTACAATAATAGACGGCTCCATATCGTCCATATCTACTTCTTCGTTACCACTGAGGATACGAACCAGACGTCCGGAAATATCTCTGATATCTGCAGATCTTGCCTTCATATACTCATCGTCCATATTGGCAAACATCTCACCGAAATTGTCTCCGGTCATAGCTACTGCATATTCTGCATTTACCATCTCTGTGCGGATCGTATTATTAATGGCCTCTCTGTAGTCCTCGTCCTCTAAGAACATCTGCTGTACTTCGATGATTGCCGCATTGGCCTCACCTACCTCAACAACTGCTTTATCATAAAGCTTCTGAAGCTGTGCATTCGCCTTATCGGCTGCATCCTTAACTCTTAAAATCTCTGCCTCTGCATCCTCGATTTTTGTACGTCTTACCTGGTAATCGTTTTTCTTAAAGACAACAATCGGTCCCTGTACAATTCCCTTGTAAACTGACTTACCTGTAAATTTTTCCATTCGGCAATTCCTCCCATTCATCACTTTTGTTTTGTTTCATCATCAAACTCCACACCTGTGATTTATTATACACTATTTATCTTTGACGAACCACTGAATATTTCATTTAAGTTAAAGATTTGGGCCAAACAATTAGGATAATAATTCTCTTAATTTCTGATTAACCATTCCGGGATTTGCCTTTCCCTTCATAGCCTTCATGGTCTGGCCTACCAAGGCTCCGAGGGCTTTTTCTTTTCCTCCCTTGTAGTCAGCTACTGCCTGAGGATTCTTGGCAATCACTTCCTGTAAAACTTCCAGAAGGGCCCCTTCATCATTTACAGTCTTTAAACCGTTTTCTTCTACATATTTATCCGGATCAATGTCCTCTGCGTACATTTTCTCAAAGACTTCCTTGGCCACGGAGCTGTTAATGGTTCCGGCATCTGCAAGTTCAATGAGTTTTGCCAGGTGGTCCGGTGTAAATATAATATCCTCCGGCTCTTCCCCGTGCTCTTTTAAAAGACGCATGGTCTCTCCCATCAACCAGTTGGAAACCTTCTTAGGCTTCTTGCAGATCGCTGTGGTAGTCTCAAACAAGTCTGCCATATATTTGGATCCTGTAAGGATTTCCGCATCGTACTGGGGAATATCAAACTCTTTTTTGTAGCGCTCTAATTTTTCATCTCTAAATTCCGGCTGTTTTGCCTTGATTTCATCGATCCATTCAGAGCTAATGACAATAGGTACCAGGTCCGGTTCCGGGAAGTAACGATAATCCTGGGCATCTTCCTTGGACCGCATGGCATGGGAGGACTCTTTATTATCATCCCATCTTCTGGTCTCCTGGATGACCTGCTTTCCTTCCTCTAAAAGCTCGATCTGACGTTCTCTCTCTCCCTCGATGGCATGGGTAATAGCCTTGAAGGAGTTTAAGTTTTTCATCTCTGTTCTGGTTCCGAAGGCCTCGGTTCCCACCTCTCTTACAGAAAGGTTTACGTCTGCACGCATGGAGCCCTCCTGAAGCTTACAGTCAGATGCTCCTAAATACTGGATCAAGGTACGAAGCTTCTCCAAATATGCGATAACTTCCTCTGCGGATCTCATATCCGGTTCTGAAACGATTTCCACCAAAGGAACTCCGCTTCGGTTATAGTCTACCAAGGAGGTATCATCCCACTCATCATGAACTAACTTTCCAGCATCCTCTTCCATATGCATCTCGTGGATACGAACTTTCTTCTTAGTATCCCCCACGGTAATTTCAACATAACCGTTTCTGGCAATCGGAAGATAGAGTTGAGAAATCTGATAATTTTGCGGGTTATCCGGATAAAAATAGTTCTTACGGTCAAATTTACATACTCTTGTAATATCACAATTTGTTGCAAGACCAATGGCCATTGCATATTCCACCACCTGCTTATTTAAAACTGGAAGGGATCCCGGCATACCGGTACATACCGGGCAGGTATGTGTATTTGGTGCTCCACCGAAGGCAGTCGAACATCCACAGAAAATTTTTGTTGCTGTGGCTAATTCCACATGGACCTCAAGTCCAATGACTGTTTCGTATTGCTTTGCCATCTTTATCTGCCTCCTTTCTTTGCAAGCTCCGGTCTTTCATAACTTCTGGTCTGCTCCAGAGTATATGCTGCACGGATAATCTTATTTTCCTCGAAGCAATTTCCGATAAACTGCATACCAATAGGAAGTCCCTTGGAATCTTGTCCTACCGGAAGGCTGATTCCCGGAAGTCCTGCCAAGTTGACAGCAATGGTATAAATATCTCCCAGGTACATTTTAATCGGATCGCTTAAGCTCTTTCCAAGTTCCGGCGCGGTCGTAGGTGCTGCCGGAGCAATGATCATGTCGTATTTAGCAAAGGCCTTATCAAATGCTTCTTTAATTAAAGCCTTTGTTCTTAGAGCTTTCAAATAATAAGCATCATAATATCCGGAACTAAGTACGAAGGATCCCAACATAATTCGACGTTTTACCTCCGGGCCAAATCCTTCCGAACGAGTCTTCTTATACATATTGTGAAGGCCTTCATATTCTGCTGTACGGTATCCATATTTTACGCCATCAAAACGAGACAGGTTGGAACTTGCCTCTGCGGATGCGATGACATAGTAGGCCGGAATGGCATACTCTACCAAACTAAGGTCAAAGCTTTCTACAATGGCACCCTTTTCCTCTAAAGTTTTTACAGCGTCCATAATGTGATCCTTCACTTCAGAATCTAGGCCTTCTCCGAAATAATCTTTTGGAATTCCGATTTTAAGGCCCTTTACATCCTCCACCAAGGCGCTGGTAAAGTCATAGCTTTCTCTCTTTACAGAGGTACTGTCCTTAGGATCATAGGAAGCGATGGTTTCCAAAATTGTAGCGCAGTCGGTTACATCCTTGGCTACAGGTCCGATCTGGTCTAAAGAAGAGCCATATGCAATCAGTCCATATCGAGAAACTGTTCCATAGGTAGGCTTAATACCTACAACGCCGCAGAAAGAACTGGGCTGGCGAATGGATCCACCGGTATCAGATCCCAGGGCATAGGCGCACTCCTCAGCTGCAACTGCTGCACAGGAACCGCCGGAGGAACCTCCCGGAACATGATCTAAATTCCAAGGATTCTTTGTAACACCATAGTAAGAAGTCTCTGTCGTACTTCCCATAGCAAACTCATCCATATTTGTCTTACCGATGATCACAGCGCCTGCCTTCTCCAGATTCTTTACAGCCTCTGCTGTAAAGGTAGGATTAAAGTTCTCCAAAATCTTAGAGCTACAGGTAGTAAGCATCCCTTCTGTGCACATATTATCTTTAATAGCCACCGGGACTCCTGCCAGGGGGCCACTTAAAGTACCATCGTCAATTAATTTCTGTACTTCTTCTGCCCGCGAAAGAGCTCCCTCTTTATCCAGGCTTACAAAGCTATGAACCTCTGATTCCACAGACTCAATCTGGGCAAATGCAGCTTCCACAGCTTCTTTTACTGTAATCTCACCGCTTTTAATTAATTTTCCGGTCTCAACTGCCGTCAAACTCATAATATCCATGATCTGCTTCTTCCTCCTATCCGATGGTCTTAGGCACCTTGAAGCTGTTATCCTTCATAAGCGGTGCGTTCTTTAGGGTCTCTGCACTTCCGTCTCCGTTGGTAACCACGTCCTCACGGAAGACATTGTTCACCGGAAATACATGGGACATAGGTTCAATTCCCTGGGTGTCCAATTCATTCAAAGTATCAATATAGTCAAGCATCTTCTCCATGTCGGCCTTGGCTTTTTCCTTTTCTTCACCGGAAAGCTCCAGTTTTGCCAGAATGCCTACATATTCGATGGTTTCATCTGAAATCACGTTCGCCATGATAATCCTCCTCTTATATATTTTTATTTAAAATTAAGGCTCCAGTCTGCTTAAATCTCTTGGGAAGAGGGTAGTCTCTCGCACATTTTCCTCTCCTACCAATTTCATAGTAAGACGCTCAAGTCCGATACCAAGTCCTCCGTGCGGCGGCATTCCATGCTTAAAGGTGGCAAGATACTGATCCATTCCGTCGGTCTCCATACCTCTTGCAGCAATCTTATCCAAAAGCATCTGATAATCATGGATTCTCTGTCCTCCGGTTGTAACCTCCATTCCCTTATATAGAAGGTCAAAGCTTAAGGTATATCTGGTATCCTCCGGATCGTCCATAGCATAGAAAGGACGCTTCTTTGACGGATAGTGGGTAACAAATACAAAATCACTGTCCCACTCTTCCTTTGCATACTGTCCGATAAGGACCTCCTCCTCAGGCTCTAAATCAAAAGGATTTCTCATTTTATGGTTGTATTTTTCTGCAACTAATTCTTTAATATCTGCAAATTTAACTGCCGGAATCTTATCTACTTTTGGAAGGGTAATTCCAAGGGTCTTTAACTCTCTAGCATATTCCTTCTCAAGGAGAGCCATTGCATACTGAAGATATCCGGTCTCCATAGCCATAATATCCTCGAAGCTATCAATGTAGCCCATCTCAAAATCCAAACTGGTATACTCATTTAAGTGACGCTTGGTATTGTGTTTCTCAGCACGAAATACCGGTGCGGTTTCGAACACACGGTCGAAAACTCCAACCATCATCTGCTTGTAAAACTGAGGGCTCTGAGCCAAAACTGCCGGTCTATGGAAGTACTCTAACTTGAAAATGTTAGCGCCTCCCTCAGCTCCCTTAGCTCCGATCTTGGGGGTGTGGATTTCTGTAAATCCTTCACTATATAAGAAATCACGAAAGCTTCTGGTTAAGGCTTCCTGGATTCTGAATTTGGCACGCTCTCTGATATTTCTAAGGGCAATAGACCGATAGTTTAACTTTGCTTCCAGGGATGTATTTAATTTCCACTTAGAGATTGCAAGAGGCATCATCTCATCGGAAGGCTCGCTTAAAATTCTTACAGAATGAATCCGAACCTCAATGCCGTTTGGAGCTTTCTCATTTTCTTCCAATACACCTTCTACTTCAAGGGTGTCTGCTTCCTTCAAATCCTTAAGAGGAAAATCTGCGGTTCCTTCCTCATAAACTGCCTGCAAAAGGCCCTCTCTTTTTCTTAAGATTACAAAGGCAACGGTTCCCATATCACGAATGGTATGAATGGCTCCGTTTACTTTTACAGTATCTCCCGGTTTTGCCTCTGTTAATAGCTGGCTGATTTCCAATGTATCTTTCTTGTTCACTCCTGTTACAAATTCCATTTTTCTTCCTCCTGGGATATTTTTTGTTTATGATGTCGTCCTTATTTCTACGATCATTAGCTGTATGCGAAAGCTAGAAATGCATACATTTATCCTCCCGGAGCGTTTTTTATGCAACAAAAGTTTCATCCCACAAAAAACGCCCCGAGATGCGAAAAACATCTCGGGGCGAATAAATTCATTATCCGCGGTACCACCCGTTTTGAATTCTATATCAGAATCCATCTCTTATGCACGTAACGTGTTGCTTACGTACCGACCTACTGCTATTTCAACCGGTCTGCTCCAGAGTGTTCCCTATTGTCTCCTTCCCTTAAGTATCGCTCTCAGTCGGTGACGATACATTCCTGTCAAGTTTCAAAGACAGAGTCTCCTTCTTCGCTTTACTAGCTTAAACTGTTTTTTATGTTAGCACAGGAATTCTTAGAATGCAAGATTTTTTTAGGTCCGGCCTGCCTGCATTTTTCCTACTTTCCGGCTCGATATTTATTTTCTGTTTTGGAATACATGATCTTCTGCTCATGGTAGAGACTAAAATATCCCGACAAGAGATAGCAGCTTGCCACCACTACACAGTAATAAGGCATGCCGTCGAATTTAAATAATTCAAAGGCGATCAGCATAGCTGTAATGGGACTGTTGGTGACGGAGCAAAAAACGCCCGCCATTCCGCAAGCCGCGCAAAGCCCCACCGGAAGGCCGATCAAGCCTGAGAGGGCCGATCCAAGAGTCGCTCCGATAAAAAGGGATGGGACGATCTCTCCCCCCTTAAAGCCGGCACACAAGGTCAGGCAGGTAAATAAAATCTTAAAGGCAAATGCCCAGATATGTTCCGGGGAATCAAAGGATCTTGAAATCACATCTCCGCCTAAACCAATATAGTCATCCGTTCGCACCAGCAGCCACAAAAAGATCACTGCCAGGCCTCCCACCAGGACCCTAAGATAGGGATTGGGGAAGATTTTTTTATAGAGCTTGCTTGTCCGATGCATAGCCGCACAAAATCCGGCTCCCGCAAGGGAAAATACCATAGCTAAGACTACTATTTTTATGGCAGAAATACTATAAAAATTCGGCATTTTAGTCACCGGGTAGGGAACTGCAAAGGTACGAACTCCCCAGATCACAGACATCTGCTCCGCAATAAAGGAAGAAAACATACAGGGCACCAGGGCTCCGTAGTACATAATGCCTACACTTACCACCTCCATAGGAAAGATGGCTGCTGCCATAGGGGTCCCGAAAAGAGCGGAGAAGGCCGCACTCATACCTGCAAGCATCATAATATGCCGGTCACTGTCATTGAGACGAAAAGCCCTTGCCAGCCAGTTTCCCAAGCTGGCCCCGAACTGGAGGGCCGCCCCCTCACGGCCGGAGGAGCCGCCAAACAAATGGGTCAGACAGGTAGATACCAAGATCAAGGGAGCGATCCGCCCAGGCATAACCCCGTCAGTCTCCCGAATGGTACTAAGAACCTGGTCTGTCCCTGTATTATCTCCCTGGCCCGTTTTCTGATAAATCCAAACAATCACAAGTCCTGCCAGGGGAAGGCCAAAGATCATCCACCTATGTAGCTCTCGAAATTCAGTAGCATAGACAATACCTTTGGCAAAAAAACTGGCCAGGGTCCCAATTCCGACCCCCAGGATCACAGAAAGGATCATCCACTTAAACAAGGTTCCATAGAGGGTCCCGGCTGCCCTTATAATATAGCCAAGGGACTTTTTTATTTTTTCCTTCATTTCCATTTTTCTCATTCCCATACCTTAAAAGAGCCAATGTGAAGATATCCACATTGGCCCGTAACTTAGCGCAATCTTTACACTAATTATTATATTTTTATCGATTGCATCTGTAAAGGAGATTTTCCCATCTTCTGTCAACTTCCTTCTGGAAGGCTTCGATAAGATATTCATTTCCCGGCTTAAAGAGATGCTTAAATCTTCCCTGCGGTTTGAGGAAATCTTCGATCGGAAGCTTCTTCTTCGGCTCGTAGTTTAATTTCCACTTGCCTTCCTCCACCTCAAAGAGCGGCCAGTAGCAGGTCTCGACTGCCAATCGGCACATTTCCATAATCTCCGGCGTGTTGTATCTCCATCCACGCGGGCAAGGAGCCATGATATTTAAAAATGCTGCTCCCGGTGTATAGATCGCCTTCTCAGACTTAATATGAAGGTCTTTAAAATTCTGCACAAAAGTGGTCTGAGCCACATAAGGAACATCGTGCTCTGCGATAATAGAAGCCAAATCCTTACGGTTTTGAGGCTTACCATTACTTACACTTCCCACCGGAGTGGTTGTAGTATCTGCAAACATCGGAGTTGCGGAAGAACGCTGGATTCCTGTATTCATATAAGCACCATTGTCATAGCAAACATATACCATGTCATGATTACGCTCCATAGCTCCGGAAAGAGACTGGAAGCCGATATCATAGGTACCGCCGTCACCGCCAAAGGTAATAAACTTAAAGGTCTCGTCTAACTTTCCCTTTCTTCTAAGGGCATTGTAGGCACCTTCCACACCACTTAAGGTAGATCCTGCATTTTCAAATGCATTGTGAATATAACTGTCTGTCCACGATACATAAGGATAGGTAAAAGTAGATACTTCCAAACATCCTGTTGCATTTCCGATTACAGCCTTGTCTCCTTCATGAAGTCCACGAAGAACGTTACGAACTGCGATCGGCGCGCCACATCCTGCGCACATTCTATGTCCCGGAGCAAGACGTTCCGGTTTACTCATTGTTTCTTTAAAATTATAAGCCATGTCTCGTCCCTCCTTACTCTCTGATTCCCAAGTAGCGATAAGTCTCGCCGGCATCGTCATTGTCAATTACGGTCTGAAGGGCTGCAAATACTTCTTCGATGTGCTCTACCCGAACGTCACGGCCTCCCAAACCATAGATATAATTTACAGCCAGTGCCTTACTTCTTGCACGGAAGAGGGCGGACATTACATCTGCTCCAAGAGGGCCTCCCTGGTTGGAGTAGCCTTCTGCGCGGTCCATAACTGCCACAGCCTTTACATTCTTAAGTGCCTCTGCGATAGCCTCTCCCGGGAAGGGCCGGTATAGTCTGATTTTAAGAAGACCAACCTTCTCTCCCTTTTCTCTTAAGTGATCGATGGCATCCTTGGCAGTTCCTGCCGCAGATCCGATCATAACAAGGGCTCTATCCGCATCCTCCAGACGATAGCTTTCAAATAAGCCATACTCTCTTCCGGAAAGCTCGGCAAATTCTTTTGCCACATCAAGAACCACTGCATCTACATGCTTCATAGCCTCTGCCTGATTTCTCTTTGCTTCCATGTAGAAATCTGTCACAGAATAGGGGCCGACTGCCATTGGGCACTCCGGATTCAAAAGATAATTTTCCGGCTCATACTCTCCTACGAAATTCTTTACCTCTGCATCGTCTAAGAGTTCAATATTCTCTACCGCATGGCTGGTAATAAAACCATCCTGGCAGATCATGATGGGAAGGTGGACATCCTTATGCTCGGAAATGCGGAAGGCCTGTACCATATTGTCATAGGCTTCCTGATTATTTTCTGCATAAATTTGGATCCAGCCTGCATCTCTGGCTCCCATACCATCGGAATGATCTCCGTTGATATTGATAGGGCCGGATAAGGCCCGATTTACCAAGGCCAAAGCTAGAGGCAAACGGTTGGATGCCGCAATATAAAGCTCCTCCCACATAAATGCTAAACCGCAGGAAGAAGTAGCAGTCAAGGCTCTGGCCCCTGCTGCGGAGGCACCGATGGTGGCACTCATAGAACTGTGCTCACTCTCCACAGTAATAAACTCTGTATCTACCAGTCCATTTGCAACAAAATTTGCAAAGTACTGAGGGATCTCTGTAGAAGGAGTAATCGGGAATGCCGGAAATACATCTGGGTTAATCTGGCGAAGGGCAATTGCCACCGCCTCATTACCTGATAAACGATCTCTTTTTGCCATATTAGTTCACTCCTTCCATCGTAATCGCACCGAAAGGACAGGCTTTTACGCAAATACCGCATCCCTTGCAATGATCGTGGTCAAAGGCGCCGCGCTTGCCATCCTTTACAGGAATGCAGCTGTCCGGACAGACCGGTGCACATAATAAACACTGCTTACATTTTTCTTCAATAAATTCCGGCTTTACGCTGCTCCACTCACCGGTCATAAATTCTACAGAAGTACCTGATCCGGCAATTGTCATACCTTCTGTCAGGTCCTGCCATTTTGCTTTTAAACCTAATTTGCTGATATCTGTTGCCATTAGTGCACCTCCTCAAATGCCATCTCAAGAGCCTTCATATTACCGTCAATAACCTCCGGCTTGGTAGCAAATTTGTGCTCAAAAGAAGCCCTCATCTCCTTTAAGAAGCGGTCCTGATCCATGATATTTGCCACTTTTACAATTGCCGCAAGAAGAGGTGTATTAGGGAAATACTTGCCTAGGGTTGCCAAAGATACCTTCTTTGCATCGATGGTATAGACCTTTCCCTTGTATCCCTTTAGGTGGGGAATAATCTCTTCCTTGCTTTTTTCTGTATTCACAAGGATTGCTCCCTCTTCTCTTAATCCTGCGGTCACATCCACGGTGTCCAAGAGGGACTCATCAACTACTACTACATATTCCGGATCATAGATGTTGGAATGAACACGGATCTGCTTATCACTGATACGGTTATAGGCTGTGATCGGTGCACCCATACGCTCCGGACCATACTCCGGAAATCCCTGCACATATTTACCGGTCTGGAAGGCCACATCTGCCAGCAAAAGCGCCGCTGTCTTTGCACCCTGTCCGCCGCGACCATGCCATCTGATCTCTGTAACGTTACTCATATGCTACTCTTCCTTTCTCAAAAACATATTTTAGTTCATTATAATTTTATATTTTTAGCTTGTCTATGATTGTTTTTCCTTTGTCATTCACGTTACGGACTTATGGACATAACCCTTAAAATTTCTAAAAAAAGCAAAAAAAGAAACCGCAGATAAATATCTGCGATTTCTTCTTTTCTCTTGTCATATTTAAATCGGAGTGACAAGATTCGAACTTGCGACCTCTACGTCCCGAACGTAGCGCTCTACCAAACTGAGCCACACTCCGATATCACAAAAAACTTGCTTCGAGAACTACCGTCTGGCAAAAAGAATCCGGATGCTTATTAAGAAGCATCCGGCGCCCCTGCCAAGGAACTACGGATAGAGGACTCGAACCTCTACTAACAGAGTCAGAGTCTGCTGTGCTGCCATTACACCAATCCGCAATGTTTTCAGCGAACAAATATTATTATATCCATTTTCCAATAAATGTCAACAGGTTTTTTCAAACTTTTTGAACTTTTTTTAATTTTTTGAATTTCGCAACATTTTGGCCATGTATTATAGAAAGCCCAACTGCCTCTATAAGCCTGCTTATCTTGTAAAGCGGCTTATAATAAGGCAATTGGAATTTCTTCTATGATCAGGCTGACGCCCTAAAAAACTTAGATTGCTTTGATTCTCTCAATGGCAGCCTTGGTATTTTCCAGAGAACCAAAAGCAGTCAGTCTAAAGTAGCCTTCTCCGCTTGGTCCAAATCCGGATCCCGGTGTTCCTACTACATTGGCCTTCTCTAATAAGAAGTCAAAGAATTCCCAGGAAGTCATTCCACTTGGTACTTCCAACCAAATATATGGTGCATTTACACCACCGGATACATTATAGCCGGCATCCTTAAGTCCCTGTGAGATGACCTTGGCATTGTTCATATAGTAAGCGATCTGGTCCTTAAGCTGAGCCTGGCCTGCTTCTGAATATACAGCCTCTCCGGCTCTCTGTACGATATAAGGTGCTCCGTTGTACTTGGTTCCATGTCTTCTTGCCCAGAGGCTGTGCAAGGTTACATCTCCGTCCTTAATATCCTTAGGGATGACAGTGGCTCCAAGTCTTACGCCTGTAAATCCAGCATTTTTAGAGAAGCTTCGAAGTTCGATGGCGCAAGTTCTTGCTCCCTCGCACTCGTAAATGGTATGAGGTACATTCTCTTCTGAAATATAAGCCTCGTAAGCTGCATCATAAATAATCACAGCCCCTACTTTATTTGCATAATCTACCCATTTCTGAAGCTCATCCTTTGTAATGGTAGATCCTGTAGGGTTGTTAGGGAAGCAAAGATAAATAATGTCCGGTGTCTCCTTTGGAAGTTCCGGTGCAAAATTAGTCTCCTTGGTACATGGCATGTAGATTACATCACTCCAGGTTTCCTTCTTGGCATCATAAACACCGGTACGGCCTGCCATAACATTGGTATCTACGTATACAGGGTAAACCGGATCGCATACAGCAATCTTGTTATCTTTTGCAAAAATCTCCTGGATGTTACCGGAGTCACACTTTGCTCCATCGGAAATAAAGATCTCATCTGCCTGAATATCGCATCCTCTTGCCTGATAATCATTCTTTGCAATAGCACTTCTAAGGAATTCATATCCAAGGTCCGGTGCATATCCGCGGAAGGTCTCTGCATGAGCCATCTCATCGACTGCTCCGTGCAGACTTTCAATCAAAGCCGGAGCAAGCGGCTGTGTAACATCACCGATTCCCAGACGGATAATAGTCTTGTCCGGATTTGCCTCCTGGAAGGCAGCTACTTTCTTTCCGATTGTAGAAAAAAGATAACTTCCGGGCAATTTTAAATAGTCCTGATTTACTTTAAACATAATATCTCTCCTTATTGATTTCTATTTTTTATAAATATAAAGCAATGTCTAATTAAGTTTTTTGTCTAGTCACTGCCTATATCTGCTTCCAAATAGGATCCTATAAAATCCAATCTTTTTTAGTCTACAGGGACGGCAATGTAATCTCCCCATCAAAAACTACCGTGGCTGGACCTGTCATAAATACATGTCCGCTTTCTTTATCCCACTGGATTTTCAAATCTCCACCCAGCAATTTTACAGTCACTTCTCGGTCTGTAAATCCATTTAAGATACTGGATACAGCTACCGCGCAGGCTCCTGTTCCGCAGGCGAGGGTCTCTCCGGAGCCCCGCTCCCATACTCTCATCTCCACGGTATTTTTATCCAAAACCTTTACAAATTCTGTATTGATCCGCTTTGGGAATCTTTCATGGTTCTCAAATTTAGGCCCGATCTTCTCGATTTCAAGGTCCTTAAGGCTTTCAGAATCATCTAAATAAATAACATCATGGGGATTTCCCATAGAAACCCCTGTCATATGATAAAGCTTTCCATCTACCTCAATCGGGGCATCCACAACCGTGCCGGCTTCTCCCTTTCCCGGCTCATATCCATCCATAAGAATAGGGATATTTTCAGCCTGAAGTTCCGGTGCTCCCATATCCACCTTGACCAGGGCAACCTTTCCGTCTTCTACGGTCAGGTCTAAGTACTTAATTCCCCCTAGGGTCTCCACGGAAATCTTAGTCTTATCTGTAAGGCCATAATCATAAACATATTTTGCAACGCAGCGGATTCCGTTTCCACACATCTCTCCTCTGGACCCATCTGCATTGTACATGGCCATTTCAAAATCGGCCAGCTTCGACGGATTGATCATGATCAAGCCATCGGATCCGATTCCAAAGTGCCTGTCACTGACAAACTGCGATAGCCTTGCCGGATCATCCACTTTTTCTTCAAAACCATTTACATAGACATAGTCATTTCCTATTCCATGCATTTTAGTAAATTTCATTCTATATGATCTCCTCTTTTTTTGCGTTAGCTGTTCCATCAAAATATTCCTTCTGATTCCAAACAGTTATCCTTATCTTACCACAAAGATAGGGTCCCGTGAACCTTGCATTTTATTCTGCCATGATACTAAGGACCATCTCTGCGGTCTCAACCATATTCGTACCACTATCCATACTACTTTTCTGAAGGTATTTGTGGGCTTCTCCCTCAGACATATTGTTACGTTCCATTAAGAGCAATTTTGCCCGCTTAATCAGCTCCTGCTGCTGCGGTGTTCGATTCTTTTGCTCTAGTTTTCTCTTTTTCCTCTTCTTGGTCATATTCCGCAGCATCATGTCCATGGTGTTCATCAGGTCATAGACCTTAATCGGCATAGAAAGCCCCACCACACCATTGACATCTCCGCTGCTCCACTTATCCCTGGATGCGATCAAAAGCATCTCAAAGGTATCCGGCAAATATTCCCGAAGATCCGTATACATCATATCCTTCAGTTTATATCCACAAACAACGATTCCCTCATCCTGCATGTCCGCATATTGAATCGCCTGTGCCCCTGTTGTGCAAACTCCGGCAACCGTCATTCCCCCACGCGTCAAGAGGTTCCGTATATTGGTTGCATTATCCTTATTTGGAAATACCACTATAATACCAACCAAACCTTTTCCTCCTGCCTTTTAAATAATATGTAAATATCGATTCAGTTCCCATTCAGAAATGCTAGACTGATACTCCTCATACTCCTTTTCTTTTGCTTTTAAATATTTTTTTGAAAGGTCTTCTCCCAATACCTGACGTATAATATCGTCTTTTTTAAATTCTTCCGCCGCTTCTTTTAAGTTTCTCGGAAGCTTCTCGATGCCGGCTGCGGATCTCTCCTCATCTGTCATATTGTAAATATTGGCATCCACGCTATCCGGTGGAAGGATCTCATTTCGAATACCATCCAGTCCCGCTGCCAGGCATACGGCCAAGGACAGGTATGGATTTGCCGCGGAATCCGGACTTCGAAGCTCAATTCTTGTAAGCTCTCCTCTGCTGCTTGGGATGCGGATCAACGGAGATCGGTTCTTTAAAGACCAGGCCAGGTATACCGGCGCCTCAAATCCCGGTGTTAATCTCTTATAGGAATTCACCAGGGGATTGGTAATAAAGGTAATAGCCTTCATATGTTTCATAAGGCCTCCGATAAAATAATAGGCCTCTGTACTCAGTCCGTTTTTATCCTTGGGATCCTGGAAGATATTGATTCCGTCTCTGCTGAGGGACATATTAATATGCATGCCAGAACCATTGACCCCCTCCTTTGGCTTGGGCATAAAGGTTGCATGAAGCCCATGGCGCTTGGCAATAGTTTTTACTACCAATTTAAAGGTCATAATATTATCCGCTGTGCTTAAGGCATCTTCATACTTGAAATCGATTTCATGCTGTGCCGGTGCTCCCTCGTGGTGAGAAGCCTCCACCTCAAAGCCCATATCTTCTAGGGTAAGTACCATATCTCTTCTTGCATTTTCCCCCAGATCTAAAGGTCCAATATCAAAATATCCGGCCCTCTCATGGGTTCTGGTCGTAGGAAGTCCGTCATCATCTGTATGGAATAAGAAGAACTCACACTCCGGTCCCACGTCGAACTGGTATCCTTCCTCATCAAGCTCCTCCAATACCTTTTTTAAAATGTATCTTGGATCACTTTCATAAGGCGTGCGGTCTGTATTATATACATCACACAAAAGCCTTGCCACTTTTCCCTGCTGTGGTCTCCATGGAAAAATCTCGAAACTATTTACATCCGGATACAGATACATGTCAGAATCCTCGACTCTGGCAAAGCCCTCAATGGCAGAGCCGTCAAACATAATCTCATTGTTCAAGGCTTGCTTTAACTGGTTTGGCGTGATAGCCACATTCTTAAGAGTTCCGTAAATATCTGTAAATTGAAGACGGATGAAGCCTACATCCTCATCCTCTACCATTTTTATAATATCTCTTGGTTTGTAATGATTTTTCATATATCCTCCCAGTATATAATTTTTTCTTTAAAAAATGGCGTCCTCATACCCTTAAAATATGAAAAACGCCTTCGTCTCTTTGATACATGATTCTTCCTTTTTGCTACTATTATAGGGGAAAATCCTTTAAAAGGAAAGTATCGGATTGAAAAAAGAACATTCCTTTGCTAGAATGGGGCTATTGAGAAGAGAGGTTTATGATATGCCAAAGAAAATTCCTATTGAGACAAGCGCAAGACACGTGCATGTAACAAAAGAAGATTTTGAACAATTATTCGGCCGGGGAGCCGAGCTTACCTGCAAAAAATACCTAAGCCAGCCGGGACAATTTGCTACCAACGAGCATGTTGCGGTTAAGGGCCCCAAGGGAAGCTTTGATAAGGTATCCATCCTAGGACCTTTTAGAGACGAGACCCAGGTGGAGATTTCCATGACAGACTCCAGGAAAATCGGGATTCCCGGTATGATCCGTCAGTCCGGGGAGACAGAAGGGACTCCCGGCTGTACCCTGATCGGCCCTGCCGGAAGTGTCACTTTAGATCATGGAGTGATCGTAGCCAAACGCCATATCCATATGAATCCGGTCCAGGCCGCCCAGCTTCGGGTCAAGAATAATGACAACGTCTTTGTCATTACCCAGAGCTATGAAAGGTCCCTGATTTTTTCCGATGTAATTGTCCGTGTAAGCCCCAGCTATGACCTGGCCATGCACGTGGACACCGACGAGGCCAACGCCTTTGCCAGTGAGAACAATCCTACCGGCACGATTTTGAAATTATTTAACGGAACTACCTATTCTCTGCAAAAATGGGCCGAGGAACTGCAATGCGGCATACGAAGAATGTAGGACCTCATATAAAAAAGCCCCGTAACAAGCTGGGATTTTCCCGCTTGTTACGGAGCTTTTTTCATTTTCTTTCATTAATCCTTCTGATTGAGCCACTCTTTCATAAGCTCTACATACTTATCGTTTTCTTCCACAAAGCACATATGACGGCAGGTTCTAAACAGTTCCCATCTGGAATCCGGGATACGGTCGTACATATATTTGGCAATATATGCTGTACACAGGTCATTTCCGCCGTTAATTACTAAGGCCGGTTCTTTGATGTCTTTTAACTGTTCTGTCACATCATAGTCCTTCAAGGTTCCCATAGGGGTATATTCATTCGGGCCCCAGCCTACTACATAGGATTCTCCACCCTTTTGCACGGGTCTTCGAAGGCATTCCGGTGACTCCTCAGTAACCGGACCGCTGCAATGACGGCTCATATATTCCGCTTCCGCCGCCTGATAGACCGGATCGCTGTAATCATTAATGGCTGTAGCCTTCTCAATGGCATCCTGCATTTCCTGTGGCAGTTCCTTGATCATACGGTGCTGCTCGATTCCCCACATCCAGGATGCCGGCAGGGTACTGGAAAGTACCATACTCTTTACCCCCTCAGGATGGTAGTTACATACGTAATCCAAAAGAAGCATTCCACCCCAGGACTGTCCCAAAAGATGCACCTCATCTAAGCCCAAATGTTCTCTTAAGGCTATAAGCTCCTCCACCCAGGTCTTAGAATTCCAAAGGTCCGGACGGTTCTCTACATAAGATTCTCCGCATCCGATCTGATCATACATAATCAGCTGGCGGCCATCCTCCTCTGCCAATCGATCCAGAACTTCAAAATAATTATGGGCAGATCCCGGGCCGCCGTGAAGCAGGACTAAGGGTTTCTTATCCCCTGTTTTTTCCCCAACGATTCGATAATATGTCTTATACCCCAAATAAGGCATATATCCTTCTGTAATTTTCATCTTTGCAACCTCCTTGCACAATCTTGTTAATCTATTAACCATTATAAGTCGGCCGCATCCTTATTTCAAGAAAAGGGCAAAAAAAGAAGACTCTTTTCAACAAAAAAGAGAGTCTTGCCCCAAAAGACAAAACTCTCCCTTGATATATCTTTAAATAATTTGTATAACTATAAAACTTTCTTGTATATCCTGCATATTTTCAAAAACTATGCAGCGACATACTTTTTGATATCATGCCATAAATCTGCACAATCTTCCGCATTGACCCTCAGTTCAATCTCCTCTTTAAATCCAAGATTGACCAATGACAATAACGATCTTGCATCCACCACAAATCTGCCCTGACACATGCTCATACGGTATGGATACTTCTCAACAACTTTTACAAATTCAAGCATATCATCCAAACTGTGAAACACTACTTTTTTAGTAGTCATGTTGATCTCTCCCTTCTTCTTAAAATTTGTGCTTCTGGTTTTCTGTGAAATCCTTATCACAAGGATTATAGTAGCATATTTTATTTTTGAAAAAAGGAGTAATTTTTTTTAAAAGGTGTAATTTTTTAACTCTTTAGCGTGATAAATTGTTCTTTTTCCGATACTCTGCAGGAAGCATCCCAACTTCCTCTTTAAAGACCTTGCTCATATACTTTGCATCGGAATATCCCACCTGTTTTGCGATGTCTGTCAGCTTCATAGAAGTACTTATTAAAAGCTTTTTGGCCATGGGAATCCGGTAGTTTTTTACGATCTCCGTAAAGTACTTGCCAGTCTCTTTTTTTAGCTGGGTACTAAGGTAGGCCTCTGTTACGTTAAGCTCCTGGGCAATCTCTCCAAGAGAAATTCCCTGGTTGTAATATTCCTTAATCAGGGCCAGGGCTGATGTCACCAGGCTACTATATCCATCCTGCTCCTGGTCATCTCCCCCTGTTTTTTGCATGTAATCATAAAACTCCAAAAAGCTTTCCCTAATCTCTGTCCAGCTTTGCGCCTGCTCGATCTTGCGGATCCAATGTCTGATCGGTGGAAGTTCTTCAACCTGTCCGCTTATCGTGACAAGCCGCATTACATTGAAAAAGCAGCGGATCATGACTTCTTTAATGTCTCCGGGGCAATAATGATTTTCCACACAGTAATGCCTATATTTACGGAGGCCCTTCACATAAAGATTTCTGTCCCCAAGCATAATGGCATGTTTAATTTCTGCCCCCAGATAATAGGGATACTTCATAACACCCGGGGTCATTTGGCTTAGCTCTCTCTGGCTAATCATATGTCCCCTGCCAAGAAGCAATTTCCACTCCTCGTTCTTTAGCATCTCCATCATCGTCTCTTTAGCTTCTGCCAGTCCCAGGCACTCCCCATAGGAACAGATCAGCTGTCCCTTTATCTCATTGGAAAGCATGGGAGTCACCGTTCCCCGAAAATACTCATACATGCCATCCGGGTCCTGTACATCGTAGCATACCATCAAAATCGTCTTAATTTCCGGAAGAGAAAGGACGTAAGATTTTGCCCCCTTTTGGTGACTGGACACATCCCTAAGCATGCGGCATGCGATAGGGCCGTAGGTCTTATAATTTTCCTTCATAGTCACCTTATAAAGAGCCAAAAAGCTATCCTCCGAGATTCCATAGCATTCCCTAAGATAGGCCTCCATACTCTTATCCATCTCAAGAAGTCCCGTCAGGACATTTAAAAAGAGGTGCTCCAGGCCCAAAAAGTTTTCTCTGGTCTTCTCTCTCTGGATTACCTTTTGAATTCCAGACAAAATAGGGGCAAATTCCTCCACGGTATTCTCCCCTACATCTATTTTACAAAGATAGTCATAGGCCCCCAGAGCCATGGCCCTTCTTGCAAGGCCAAAGTCTGCGTGGTTACTTAAAACGATGATCTTGCACCGGATATGTTCTGCCCGTACAAAGGAAAGCATGGTAAATCCATCCATCATGGGCATATGAAGGTCCGTGATCACAAGGTCAGGCCGGGTGCTTCGGATCAAGTCCAGGCCCTCCTGGCCATTCTCCGCCACCCCTACGATCTCATAGGAGGAACTGATCTGTTCAATTGCATCGCACAATTCCTGGCGAATTATATATTCATCATCTACAATTACGATCCTCATGTTCTCCCCTTAATCCTGCCTACTTACGATCCACTAAGTCTTTTTACTTAGACGAACTTTCTACTGCCCGGTCTGACACCCAGTCCCTTACAATATAAGAAAGGGCCAAATCCTTTAAATCATCCTCTGATACCGCTTCTTTTAGAGCATCCACATCCTCATATCCATAGGTGGAAGCGATTTTTTTATACATTTTCTTATATTCCTTTTTAGTAGGCTCAATCTTTTCTTTTTCCGCAATGGCATCTACCACCATCTGCTGCTTTACAACATTTTTTGCGGACTCTTCCAGATCGCTTTCAAATTCTTCCACGGTCTGATTTTGATAATTTTGAACCAGATCTTCATAGGTCATATCATAAGCTTCCGCATAGGACTTATACTGCTCAATGGCGCTGTCGCAGAGCTCATCTACCTCATCTTCCGGATAATTATTCACCGTTGTATTGTCCATAACCAGCTGCCATACAGAGGATTCAAAGTTTTCCTCAGCGCTTTCCTTTGCTGCATCCTCCAGATTCTTTTTCACTTCTTTTTTATACTCTTTTACCGTCTTAGATGTATCCGATATCTCCTGGACCAATTCATCTGTAAGCTCCGGATCTACCTTAATGTCGTCAATGGTAATAGTAAAGGTTACATCTTTTCCTGCGTAGTCTGTATTGCCATAATCCTCAGGGAAAGCGCCGTTCCAGTCGAAGGTATCTCCTTTTTTATGTCCGATACAGCTATCTTCAAAACCATCAATATAAGTATTCGATCCGATCACAAGGTCTGTAGGACCTGTAGTGGAACCGCCATCAAAGGTTTCTCCATCAATCTTTCCCACATATTCGATGCTTACCGTATCTCCATCCTGGACCTCATAGCCATCCGCGGCAGACTCGGCATAGTTTTTAAGAGTGGACGTAATCTGAGACTCTACCTCTTCATTGGTGATCTCATCCCCCTCCTTGCTGGCATCTACTTCCAGGTCTTTATATTGGGAAATGGTAAGATCATCGGTCTCTAGACCCTTTTGCTCTCCCATACTGCATCCTCCCAGCAGACTGCTGGCTGCCATAGTTCCTATTAAGATAAAATATAGACTTTTTCTTTTCATAACTTTAATTCTCCTTATATTCAATCATTTCAACATTATAATATATTTTCGTCTAGACCTTCAATACAAAATGATTTTTTCGAAAATCCAAGAGACCCTCATCCCGCATTTTCCCAAGCTCTATGGACAGGCCGCTGCGATCAACCGCAAGATAATCTGCCAGCTGCTGTCTGGAAAAGGGGATGTCAAATTCATATGTTCCCAGATACTGGGCCCTGGCCGACAGGTAGGACATGACCTTTGACCGGGTACTTCGCTGGCCCATATGGGTAAGCTTCTCGTTGATCATCAAATTCTTCTCAGCCAGTTCCCCCAAAAGATTCCGGATGATCCGGTTGTGGTGGGCACAAGCTGAGGAACATACATTTAAAATGCGTCTTACATTTAAAAACATGACAGTCACCGATGTCTCCGCCACCACAGCGCTGTTTGGTATGGACCCCGGCGCACAGGCATAGGCTGTCCCAAAAGTCTGGCCGACTCCTACCTTAGAAAGGATATTTCGATTGCCCCAAACATCCTCCTGAATGACTAAAACACTTCCAAGGAGCATAAGGCCAATGGCATCCACCCCGTCTCCGGCCCGAAGTACAAAGGCTCCCTTGGGATATTCTTCGATCTTGGCATCCAGACAGGATAGCATAGCCCTCAGCTCATTTTCGGAAATCCCGGAAAAAAGCTGCGATGCCAGCAGCACATTTATAAATTTTTCCATAAAAATCCTCTTTCGTTGAAAAATAAACCGATTTGTTGATTTTATTATACTATGATGTATGTACAGAGTCAAAAAGTATGGCGCCCAAGGCTTCGTCCCCCGGCAGCATACTTTATAATAAGTCATAAACCAAACGAAAGCGAGGATTTTAAGATGGATCAAAAAATGTTTTGTTTTCAGTGCGAACAGACTATGGCATGCACCGCCTGTACAGGGAATGCCGGAGTCTGTGGCAAAACCGGGACCGTGGCAAAATTGCAGGATGAATTAACCGGCGCCTTAGTAGGGCTTGCCAGAGCCACCGATAATTGCCAGGCTGTAAATGAAGGCACCTGGGACTTAATCATCGAGGGCCTTTTTTCAACGATCACAAATGTAAATTTCAACGAGACAAGCCTGCAGGACTTGATAAGCCGCATCGGCCAGGAAAAGAATCGTCTGGTACCGGATTGCAGCAGCTGCGGCTCCCCCTGCGGAAGAACTAACGACTATGATATGAAGGAACTTTGGAATGCCAACGAAGATATTCGAAGCCTCAAATCCCTGATTCTTTTTGGAATTCGTGGCATGGCAGCTTACGCCCACCACGCTTCTGTCTTAGGATATCGCGATGAAGAGGTCAATCAGTTCTTCGCCAAGGCCCTCTTTGCCATCGGCGAGAACTGGGGCATGGATGAGCTTTTGCCTATCGTTATGGAGGTTGGAGAAAAGAATTTAAAGTGTATGGCGCTTCTTGACAAAGCCAATACCGAAAGCTACGGCAACCCAGCTCCTACTACTGTTCCTTTGACAGTAGAAAAAGGACCTTTCATTGTAATCTCCGGTCATGATCTTAAGGATCTAAAGCTTTTGCTGGAGCAAACCGAGGGCAAGGGTATCAATATCTACACCCACGGGGAAATGCTTCCGGCCCACGCCTATCCGGAGCTCAAAAAATATGCTCACCTTAAGGGAAATTTTGGTACCGCATGGCAAAATCAGCAGAAGGAATTTGCAAACCTTCCTGCCCCGGTATTATTTACCACCAACTGCCTCATGCCTCCAAAAGCAAGCTACAAGGACCGGGTATTTACAACAGCAGTGGTATCCTATCCGGGAATTGCCCACATTGATAATAACAAGGACTTTACCCCTGTCATCGAGAAGGCTTTAGAATTAGGCGGCTATACAGAAGACCAGCATTTTACCGGCATCAACGGGGGAGATACCGTAATGACAGGCTTTGCCAAAGGCACGGTATTAGGAGTGGCCGACCAGGTCATTGACGCTGTAAAATCCGGTGCCATCCGCCACTTCTTCCTGGTAGCAGGTTGCGACGGAGCCCGCCCCGGACGAAACTATTATACAGACTTTGTAAAGCAGACCCCGGAGGATACCATCGTTTTAACCCTTGCCTGCGGAAAGTATCGCTTTAATGACCTTGACCTAGGAAGCATCGGGGGCCTCCCCCGCTTAATGGATGTGGGACAGTGCAACGATGCCTACAGCGCCATCCAGATCGCAGTCGCCCTGGCAGAGGCCTTTGACTGCGGCGTAAATGACCTGCCACTTTCCATGGTCCTATCCTGGTACGAGCAGAAGGCTGTATGTATTCTATTGACCCTTTTACACCTAGGAATCAAGAACATCCGCCTAGGTCCAACACTGCCGGCATTTATTTCTCCTAATGTATTAAATTACCTGGTAGAAAACTTTGGTATCGCACCAATCAGCACACCGGAGAATGACTTATATCTGCTCTTAAATAAATAAACGTTTTTGCAAAAGAATCCTATTTTACAGGATGAATTTACCTATAAAAAAATCCGGCATTGACGCCGGATTTTTTCTTTTAGTCCCAATAATTATATCCGCATAAGATCGACATGGTTTTCCACAAACCTTCCTCCCATGCATTTTCCGGATCCAAATCCGCATATTCGTTCCAATCCCAAGCTCTCACGCCTGTATCAAGGCCTATCCACTGGTTGAAAGTAGCATGTACAACAAAGTTATCGTTTACTTCACATTCTATAGCAGAAATAAACCCTGGATTTTCCTTAGTCATCTGATAACCGATTAATGTAGAAGCAATCGTATTCCCATTTACACTCACATAAGGAGCCTCATCCAGAACATAGCAGGGATTCGGAGACGCTACAAAGCAGATCTTTACCTTTCCTTTAAGAACCTGGAAATCTGGATTTGCTTCATTTCCATCTGCATCATAAGACTTTCCTCCGACGAATATATAGGAAACTGACTGTCCAGCCGAATCTCTAACTGTCACATATCCATCACCCTGGCAATCTATATTGCATTCTTTCCAATCAGATGCTTTTTTAAATGCTTCGATATCACTGGAAGGAGCCTCATTTCCTTTTTCTACAAGAACAACTTCAATGGCCTCCAGTCTCTTTCCGAAGCCTTCGG
>CAVHCX010000026.1:0-37116 GCA_963634745.1 Clostridium sp. CAG:343 | reverse complement strand
AGAAGTTTTTTAAGTTTTTTTGTTTCAGCGATTTGTTTTCGCGAAACAGCTTATCCAGAATATCATGTTGCTTTGTATTTGTCAACAACTTTTTTATTCTTTTTTGCTGTTTTCATGAGCCAGAGTGCTTTCCAGACTTGTCTCACGCGACAGCTTCTATAGATTACCACCCGGTCTCCAAATTGTCAATGATGTTTTTATTTTTTATTTAATTTAAACATTTTAGACAATTCAGAGACAATATTCCATATTTTCTTATATATATTCTATAACCTCTCTAATATTCTTTACCCCAATCAACTCCATCCCTTCTATAGTGCCTAGGCTCTTCAAGGATACTTCCGGCAGGATACATATGCTAAAGCCAAGCTTCTTGGCCTCCGCCACTCTCTGCTCCGGCATAGTTACCCCTCGGACCTCTCCGCTTAGCCCCACTTCTCCAAAGGCAATGAGTTTTTCTGAGATGGCCCGATTTTTATAGCTGGAAATAATGGCCATTATAATTCCAAGGTCTGCTGCCGGCTCATTCATCCGGATTCCTCCGGCAATATTAATATAGGCATCATAATCTGACAGGGCGAAGCCGATTCTTTTTTCAAGAACTGCCATAAGAAGATTGATGCGATTAAAATCCACGCCTGCCGCAGTCCGTCTTGGAAATCCAAAATTCGTCTTACATACCAAGGCCTGGATTTCCATAAGCATGGGTCTGGTTCCCTCCATGGCACAGGCTACCACAGAGCCTGACGAATTTTCAGGTCTTCCGCTAAGCATAAATTCCGAAGGGTTCTCTACTTCCACCAGGCCTGTCTTTTGCATCTCAAATACTCCGATTTCATTGGTAGACCCAAAACGATTTTTTACTCCTCGAAGAATTCTATAGGAAGCATGGCGGTCTCCCTCAAAATATAGTACGGTATCCACCATATGCTCTAATACTCTGGGGCCGGCTACGGTTCCTTCCTTTGTCACGTGTCCTACGATAAAAATAGACACATTCAGACCCTTAGCAAGCTGCATGAAGATGTTGGTAGACTCCCGGACTTGAGAGACACTTCCCGGAGCTGACGATACCTCTTCATTATACATGGTCTGGATAGAATCAATGACCACCATATCAGGTTTAAAGGATTCTATGGTTTCTCGTATAGTTCCAAGATTGGTTTCGCAGAGAAGATAGAGAGAGTCCGAAAATTCTCCCATACGATTTGCTCGTAGTTTTATTTGTCTTAAGGATTCCTCCCCGGAAATATAGAGGACCTTCTGGTCTTGGTCTGCCAATTTTCTGCAAACCTGAAGAAGAAGGGTAGATTTTCCAATTCCGGGATCTCCTCCCACAAGCACCAGGGAACCAGGAACAATTCCGCCTCCCAAAACCCGGTCTAACTCACCGAGTCCGGTCTTTACTCTTTCATCCTGATCGATCTCCACACTCTTGAGAGTTACAGGGCTTGCCCCCTCTTTCCTTCGACTTGCCGCCAGAGAAGAGCCTTGGGATACCTTTTCCTCCACAAAGCTGTTCCATTCCTTACACATAGGACACTGGCCCAGCCACTTTCTCTCCTCATGTCCGCAATTTTGACAAAAATAAACGGTTTTATTTGCTTTTGCCATAAATCTCCTCTCTGTCTCTTAAAAATATCTTTGTAAACAGATAAGAGCCGCAATCTATGCAGCTCTTATCCCTTAAAACATATCTTGTATATGACTATCTTTTCTGAATCTTGATCTCAACTGTCTTGTCCGGCTCAAGCTCTGCGCTGACACTGAGCTTTCCGGTCAGATTTGTCATCATATCTCCTATATTAACGTCGTCCATAAATACAACATACTCACTATCATCTTCAACACCAACTGTAAACTGCGCATCAGAAGCTCCTGACACCTTAAAGCTTACTTCATTCTCGTTAGCCTTAAAATTTTCTACCGTAGTGCCCGGCACAGATTCGTAAACAAACATTCCATTCTTCTCTAACTTTGTGATACCTGAAAATGTCTTTACTTTATACAGATCTCCCTGGAATTCGAAGTCCTCTAACTTGGTCTTACTTGCTAATGTGTAATCTCCAAAGCTTAGAGTTCCGTCTGCCTCTGCTCTTAATAGTTCCTTTACAACTGCCATTGTATTCTCCTCCTAGGGTATTTTTTCTGGTCTTATTTTACTCTAAATCATTCCTAATTTGTAGCCCTTGTTTCAAATTTAATTTCTTTTTTATGAATGCCGGCCACAACCTCTGTGCCGCTTCTTATATTGCCATTTAAAATCTCTTCGGCTAACAAATCCTCCAACTGGTTTTGCACTGCCCTTCTTAGAGGCCTTGCTCCATATTTTTGATCAGTGCCTGTTTCTACAATATGTTTCTTTACGGAATCTCTGATTGTAAGGCTGATATTAAGCTGGTCTTTTGCCCTCTTTACAAGGTCTGCACAAAGCAGAGAAACGATTTTCTTCATCTGGTCCTCTGTCAGTGGTTTGAAAACCAATACCTCATCAATACGGTTCAAAAATTCCGGTCTAAAAATCAACTTTACTTCCCGCATGACATTGTCTTTCATGCGCTTGTAATCTCCCTGAGGATCTGCCTGGGCATGAAATCCTAATTTCTTGGGATCTATGATTGACTGAGCGCCTGCATTGGAAGTCATAACAATAACTGTATTGCTAAAGTCCACCTTGCGTCCGTGGGAATCCGTGATATGTCCGTCATCCAGGACCTGCAATAGGATATTAAATACATCCGGATGGGCCTTCTCGATCTCATCAAAGAGTACCACAGAGTAAGGGTGTCTTCGCACCTGCTCACTCAGCTGGCCCCCATCATCATGACCTACATATCCCGGAGGAGATCCGATCATCTTGGAAACGCTGTGCTTCTCCATATATTCCGACATATCTACCCGGATCATAGAATCCTCTGTTCCAAACAAGGCTTCCGACAGGGCCTTTGAAAGCTCTGTCTTTCCCACACCGGTAGGACCCAAGAACAAGAAAGATCCAATGGGGCGTTTTGGATCCTTTAATCCGATACGGCCTCTTTTTACTGCCTTTGCCACAGCTGTGACAGCCTCATCCTGGCCTACCACCCGTTTGTGAAGTTCTTTTTCCAGATTTTTTAAGCGTTCGGTATCGGATTGAGAGATCTTCTGGACAGGAATACCTGTCCACTGGGAAATGACAGCTGCTACATCCTCTTCTCCCACTGAAATCTCATGATTCTCACATTTCTTTTGGAATCTCTTCTTTGTCTGATCCAGTTTCTTCTGTATTGCTTCTATTTGACCTTTGACAGAAGATGCCGCCCCCATATCTGCCTTCTGTAGGTCGCTCTCAAATTCTTTCTTTAAATCTTCCAGTTCTTTTTCGTAAATATGAATCGTCTCCGGCACCTTAAAGCCTTGAAGGCCCGCTCTGGCGCAGGCTTCATCCAGCACATCGATGGCTTTATCCGGAAGATAGCGGTCATTTACGAAACGCGTCGTAAGGGCCACTGCGGTCTCCAGGGCGGTCTCCTCAATAATCACCTTATGGTGGTCTTCATACTTTGACTTTAGACCCTTAAGAATCTCAAGACAGAGTTCCTTTGACGGCTCCTCCACAGTGATCGGCTGAAATCTCCGCTCTAAGGCCGCATCCTTCTCAATATACTTCCGGTATTCTTCTATGGTGGTGGCTCCTATTAATTGGATCTCACCCCTGGCCAAAGACGGCTTTAGGATATTCGCAGCATCCATAGCACCCTCTGCTCCACCGGCTCCTATGATGGTATGGATCTCGTCTAAAAAGAGGATGATATTTCCTGAAGCTTTCACCTCTCTTAGCATCCGCTTCATGCGCTCCTCGAATTCCCCTCGGTACTTAGATCCTGCCACCAGGGCTGCCAAATCCAGGGTATAAATCCGCTTATTCTTCATATGTTCCGGAACCATTCCCTCTGCAATCTGGGCTGCCAAGCCTTCAATCACCGCGGTCTTTCCAACTCCGGGTTCTCCGATCATACAGGGATTATTCTTGGTCCTGCGGCTTAAGACCTGCATGAGACGATGGATTTCCTTCTCTCTGCCAATGACAGGATCTAGCTTTCCTTCCTCTGCCTTGGCGGTGAGATCTGTTCCATACTGGTCCATGATGCCCCCTCTTTGGGCTCCCGACTGATTTTCCTCCTGGTAGGTCCTGGGATCCAGTCCCAAAACTTCCAGGACCTCAGAATAAATCTCTTGAATATCAACATTCAAAGTCATCAAGGTTCTTGCCGCCACGCAGTCCACATCCCGAAGAAGAGCCAAAAGCAGGTGCTCACTTCCAATCTCCTTAGCCCCCGAACGAAGGGCCTCGTCCTTACTCTCCTCCAGAATGCAGGCAAGTCTCGGACTATTCTTTGGACGTATCCTCTTCTTTTCCAAACTTTCTTGTTCGGGGGATAAAAGTTCCTCCACGACTTTTAAAACTTTCTCTTCCTCTACTTTGTTGCTAGATAGGATCTGTCCTGCCACACTTTTATAATTATGGCAAAGCCCCAAGAGTAGGTGTTCGGTTCCTATATAAGGGTGTCTTAACTTTGCCGCAACCTTCCCTGCAAAGTCAAGGGCCTGCTTAGCCTGTTCTGTATATTTCATCTATCTTCTGTCCTTTCCGTAGCTATTATAAATTTTATCTAGCCTCTGTCCTTTCCGCAGCTATTATAAATTTTATCTAGCCTCTGTCCTTTCCATAGCTATCATAAATTTCATCCACCAGCAGATGGACCTCTTCCCTGCTGATATTCTTGCAGCTGCTTCTTGCCAGCAAAACTTCTAAGGTCCCTTTTAATTTTAAGAGGTCTCTGGCCTTGTCCATATCCAGGGAAATTACAGCTCCTCGTCTTCGATCCAGCTGGATAAAACCTTCCTGGCGCAGCATGGAGTAGGCTTTATTTACCGTATGCATATTAATGCCTGCCATATCCGCCATCTGCCTTACGGAAGGAAGCGCGTCTCCCTCTCTAAGAACATCCGTGGCAATCCCCATTATGATCTGATTTTGGATCTGCACATAAAAGGCTTCATCACTTTGAAAATCTATTTCTATTAGCATTCGCTCACCATCCTTATCTCATGGCATATGTTCTACACATTGTAGCATAGGGGCTTCTAAGATGCAAGGAGGAGGCCTTCGAAAAAAGCCTGCAAAAAAAGGCTTAGAAAAGCAAAAAAAGATGCGACTTTTTTGTCAGTCACACCTTTTTTCTTTTTATAGAAATTATTTTATTTACGCCTCATCAATGGCTTTTCCAATATCATGACGCATATATTTATTAGCAAAGTTTACCCACTCTGTAGCAGCATAGGCATTGGCTCTTGCCTCTTTTAAGTCTGCCCCCTTGGCAGTAACTCCCAGAACACGTCCTCCGTTTGTAACGATCTTATCTCCGTCAAACTTGGTTCCTGCATGGAAACAATAATAGCCTTCATGTTTCTTGAATTCTTCTAATCCTGTAATTTCAAGACCCTTGTCATATTTTACAGGATATCCCTGGCTGGCTAATACCACGCATACAGCTGCATTGTCCTCAAACTGCAGGTCAATCTGATCCAGGGTTCCATCGATACAAGCCTCAGCAACTTCCACCAGATCATTTTTCATACGCGGAAGGACAACCTGGGCTTCCGGATCACCAAATCTTGCATTGTATTCCAGGACCTTTGGACCCTCCTCTGTAAGCATAAGTCCAAAGAAAATAATTCCCTTGAATTCTCTTCCCTCTGCTCTCATGGCATCTACCGTTGCCTGATAGATATATTTCTTACAGAAGGCATCTACCTCTTCTGTATAGAAGGGACTTGGGGAGAAGGTTCCCATTCCACCGGTATTCAAACCGGTATCTCCGTCTCCGGCTCTCTTGTGGTCCTGGGCGGAGGTCATCGTCTTGATAGTCTTTCCATCAACGAAGGAGAGAACCGATACCTCTCGTCCTGTCATAAACTCCTCCACTACCATCTCATTTCCGGCAGAACCGAATTTCTTATCCAGCATGATCTCCTTAACCCCAGCCTTTGCTTCCTCCAGGCTATTACAGATCAGTACGCCCTTACCCAGAGCCAATCCGTCTGCTTTTAATACGATCGGCATCTTTGCTGTCTCCAGATACTTAAGAGCTTGCTCGGGGTCTGTGAAATTCTCATAGGCCGCAGTAGGTATATTGTATTTTTTCATCAAATCCTTGGAAAAAGCCTTGGAGCCTTCCAGAATAGCTGCATTCTTTCTAGGTCCGAAGGTGCGGATTCCCGCTTCCTCTAACCGGTCTACCAGACCGCCTACCAGAGGATCATCCATTCCTACGATGACAAGGTCTACGGATTTTTCTTTTGCAAAGTCTACTAATTTATCAAATTCCATGGCACCAATAGCAACGCATTCTGCATACTCAGCAATTCCTGCGTTTCCCGGTGCACAATAAATTTTCTCTACTTTATCACTTTTTGCCACGCTCATGGCAATGGCATGCTCACGTCCACCGCTTCCGACAATTAAGACTTTCATGTTCTCCTCCTGTAAATTCAAACAGATTCGTGATTACTCTAGGATGATGGCTTTTCCATCCTCTACTTTTACTTTGTTATTTGCGATCAGGTCGATTGCTTTTGGAAGAATCTTCCATTCCGCCTGCTCCATGACCCGAAGCTGTAACTCTTTGGGAGTATCTCCGGCTTCTACCTCTACAGCCTTCTGTAAAATGATGGGGCCCGTATCCGTTCCTTCATCTACAAAATGAACGGTAGCTCCAACCACCTTCACGCCTCTTTTAAGAGCCGCCTCATGGACCTTGAGTCCATAATAACCGGTTCCACAAAAAGCCGGGATCAAGGATGGGTGGATATTAATGATGCGATTTCTATATTTTTCGATCATAGCCGGCGGAATTACTACTAGGAATCCAGCCAGTACAATCAGGTCCGGATTCCACTCATCCAGCTTCTCCAAAAATGCCTGATTAAAGGCCTCTCTATTTTCAAAATCCTTTGGGGAAATGCAAGTGGCAGGAATCTTGTGTTTTGCAGCCCGCTCCAATGCATAGGCTCCCTTGTTGTTACTAATAACACCAACAAGCTTGGTATTTGTGATAGAGCCATTTTCCACCCCGTCGATAATCGCCTGAAGGTTAGTTCCTCCTCCAGAGACCAGTACCACAACATTTAACATAAGGTAACTCCCTTTTCTCCGGCTTCAATATGGCCGACTACATATGGCTTATCTCCAGCTTCTTCAATAGCCTTCATAGTAGCATCTACATCCTTAGGATCTACTGCCACGATCATTCCAAGTCCCATATTAAAGGTGTTATACATCATCTGCTCTGCAATGTCACCCTTCTTTGCCAAAAGTTTGAAAATCGGAGGGATCTCATAGCTATCTTTTTTGATCACTGCGTGGGTTCCCTCTACCAGCATACGTGGTACATTTTCGTAGAAGCCTCCTCCTGTAATATGGCTGCAAGCCTTTACAGTAACTCCTGCTTTCTTAATAGCCTTTAAAGCCTGAACGTAAATTCTTGTAGGAGCGATCAAAGCTTCTCCCAAAGTCTTTCCAAGTTCATCATAATAAGTATCAAGTGACTCTTTTGTCATGTCAAAGACACTTCTTACCAGAGAAAAGCCGTTGCTATGAACGCCGGAAGATGCCATTCCGATCAAAACATCTCCATCCTTTAAATTCTCTCCTGTAATCAGGTCTTTCTTATCTACGACACCAACTGCGAATCCGGCCAAATCATACTCATCCTCCGGCATAAGTCCCGGATGCTCTGCAGTCTCACCACCGATAAGAGCTGCATCAGATTGAAGGCACCCCTCAGCGACACCGCTTACGATGGTTGCGATCTTTTCCGGATAGTTTTTTCCGCATGCAATATAATCCAAGAAGAACAGGGGTTCTCCGCCTGCACATGCAATATCATTGACACACATTGCAACTGCATCAATACCAATGGTATCATGCTTATCCATAACAAATGCTAACTTTACCTTTGTTCCGCATCCATCAGTACCGGATAAGAGTACAGGTTCTTCCATATCTTTGATCTTATCCAGAGAGAATGCTCCTGAAAATCCGCCTAATCCACCGAGAACCTCCGGACGCATGGTTTTCTTTACATGCTCCTTCATAAGCTCTACTGACTTGTAACCAGCTTCAATATCAACGCCTGCTTTCTTGTAATCCATAATCGTCTCCTTATGTATGATTCTTTTTGCTTTTTATTTTGCTTTTTTCTATTTATTTTGATGCAAGATATGCCTCGTATCCTACTTGGTCAAGTTTCGCTGCCTTTGCCTTTACGGCCTCTTTTTGTTCAGCTGTAAAGTCCTGTAATTTCTTTAATAATGCTTCATCGGAAACTGCAAGAATCTTTGCTGCAAGAAGGGCAGCATTCTTAGCTCCATCTATGGCTACGGTTGCAACCGGAACTCCCGGGGGCATCTGCATGATAGAAAATACTGCATCCATTCCATCTAAGTTCTTACTTGATAGCGGAACTCCAATCACCGGCAATGTAAATAAGGCTGCACACATTCCGGGAAGTGCTGCTGCCATTCCTGCTCCGGCAATGATCACCGAAACTCCGCGATCCTGTGCTCCTCTGGTCCAGGCAATGAGCTCATCCGGCTCTCTGTGGGCGGAAATAATAGTCATCTCATATTCAATTCCTAATTCTTCCAACATCGCTGCAGCCTTGCTCATGACCTTAAGATCAGAGTCACTGCCCATAATAATTCCTACTTTTGGCATAGTCGTCATCCTTTCTTATAAGTTTTGCAAATAAATAATACCCTATTTATAAGTTTTTTTCAATGGTTCATTCAAAATCTCAGTTCCGGGAAGCACAAATTTACCATTCTCAATCAGAGGAATCTTAGATCCATCTTTTCGGTTTACTACAATATGTCCTAACTCCTCATAAGGAATAGTAATATCCGTATGGCAGTGGAAATATGCCTTGGAGGCATCTTCTTTTCTCAAAAGAGACACTGCATTGTCTTTAGCAATTATTTCCTTTCCATTTGGATTATAAACCCGAACGTCCTCCGCCCAACTGTAGCAGGTATCTCCTACTGCAAAGTGGGGGCCCATTTTCTCAGCAATCAAGATAGGCATCTTATCTTCTATGCCATATTTTTTTGCTGCTACATAGGCTGTCGTATTGGTGCCAATGGCAAATTCGCCCAGAGGCAGGGTTGGATGCTTGTAAAGGACATTGTCTTTTACATAGGATTTATTTTCCAGGTCATGTTCAAAATTGCTGCAGTTATAATCTGCGATCATTCCATTGGAAAAAGTAATTTCCAGGTCCAAATATTGCAATTCATTCAGATAAACCTTGCTGACATGTAAAACTCCATTGGTTCCCTCAAGCACCGGGGATGTAAAGACTTCTCCGACAGGAATATTAACATCCGCTACGCAGTTCTCAAAAATAGTTTCTTTGTCCGGGTCCTTTAAAGCATGCAGCTTTACAGTGAGGTCTGTGCGGTTTGCACCTGCGCCCAGAATATGAACACTTTCTCCCTGGTCCAGGGCATCGATTATGGTCTGCTGCACCTTCTCATAGAGCTTGGCATCCAAGGTATTGATCTTAATGATCTCACTGAAAATCTCCGGATAGTTTTCTCCAATCTCCGGGAGAGGGTAAGCGATAATCGTAAAACTACGCTCATCTCCCGGAATGTAGCGGTTGACCAGCTGGCTATTTTTATTGCTATATTCCAGGCTAATATCCGTCTGGGCCTGGCTTAATTTTAAAGCCCTATCTTTTTGTACCGGCGAAAAAGGCTTTTCACCAAAGACTTCCATGCAGGCAGGACCGGCAAATGCCCTTGCCCGATCTTTCAAATGCTCATAAGTAGTTTCCGCCACCTCTAATTTGCGCTCTGCAAATTTTCGGTCCAGGATCAGGGCAGTGTCTTCCTTGTGATCGTAATCATATTGCTTATTGGGATTTCCTCCACAGTAACCAATCTTTAGCTGGCCCTTCTTTGTAAGCAGGCTCACTCCGCTTCGATAGATGACAGGCTTAAGTCCCATGGCCTCAAAATTCTCCATGGCTTTTCTTATAACCCTCTCAAAGCCTATGCTATAACGAATGTTTACTATAGATTTTTTCGAAAGGTCTTTTCCCGTATTTACAAATCCCACCCTGTATCCTTCGGTATATACATCTGCCATTTTCTGAATGGTTTCTTCATCCAGGCCTCTTAAATAGGTGGCCGTCTTAAGTTCATTTTCACTGATATATTCTCCAAAAAGATAAAGATATCTGTCGTCATTCAGGTTACAGCTCATAATGATTCCGGAGGCAAAATCCTTCTCCGGATAAAGTTGGTCTTTAATGCGATCTGCCAGAAAGACATCACAGTAATCACTGGCATACCAATAAAAAATATCCCGAACCTCTTTAAACTCCGGATTTGGAACTTCTTCAAATTTTCCATAAACTTCTAAGAAAAGTTCAAATAAAATATCCAGATATTCTGTCTTTCCCTCAAATACATAGGCAATGGCTCCTCTAAGCTCTGTATAAATAGCAGAGAGAACCTGGCCTAGTTCTTCTCCGGTCTTTGCCACTGCATAATCCGGATTTGCATAGCTATTTTCATAATTTTCCGGCAAGATGTCCTCATATAAGCTATAATTGATCTTTGCCATTTCCTGAGCATTTCTTCGATAATAGCTGCCATTCTCCATAGAAGCTTTCACTTCATCAATGAGCAGGATAAAGGCAGCACATTTCTTGAAATAATCTCTGTAGCTTTCTTCTACTGTATTTTCCTCGGCTATTCCCCTGCATCGTTCTATCGCCAAGTCATAACGAAGTTTAACAAGATCTAAATTAGTTTCTTTTTCATTCATTTCAGCCATTCCTTTAACTTTCATGATTCTAAGCAGCTATAATTCCACGGATATATACTGCTACAAAAAATAAGACAATCAGTCCATTGACTGCAATCCCTATTTTGCAGGTGGTATAGGTTTTATCCCGCTCCTTCAGGCCTTTAACCCCCTGCGTCACCCCATAAATTGCCATAAATAGAGAAAAGAGCCCCAGCCATCCAATGGCTATCCCAACTTCTCCTTTATTTACTATAGAGGAGAGAACCATCAGGGAAAGAAGCATTCCTACCACGACTGCAGAAAAGCAGGAATAGACGCCCCGCTTTGCATGACGTAAGGGCTTCTGCCCAAACCTCGTGCGAATCAAGCCTTTTCTGCGTTTGTCCTGCTTTTTTTTGGCAGCCCTAATGCGCTGCCTTTCTTTATCTTCTCTACTTTGTTTTCTTCCTATTAACATGCCTTCTCCTTAAGATTACAAATATGGTATATAATGCATGTCCGATTAATCCTCCAAGCGTGTTCAACATCAGATCGTCTACATCAAAGCATCCCACCCTTGTGATCAATTGAAATATCTCCACGCATAAGCTAATACCGAAACTGCTGAAAAATGTAGCGAAGATATTTCTATATTTACTGGCCATTGGCAAAAAAATTCCAAAGGGGACAAAGATTACAACATTTCCAAACAAATTAGTAAACATGGCAAAGAAACCTACATCTGCCCTATAATTCCAAAAACGTTTAATCTCCTGAAAGGGTACCAGATTATAATGGTAGCTATCCATGGTTCCTGTTCTTCCGTACCAGTCAGAAAATATCAAAAAGTAGACGATAAAAACAACATATAGTACAAACAGGATCTTGCCCATGACCCGTATTTTCTTTTTATTTTTTTGATTCAAGTATAAGCACCTCTTTGTATCGGATTAAAAAATCAAGCCTTTTTTATCCTTCAACAGACGTGCGCCACTAACAATCGATATGATACCTGTAACTGTTCCAACCACCAAGGTGATGATCCCTACTGTAATAGCAGCTCCCCCTGCAAAAGTCATAGACTTATATGCTTTTTCATTCATAAATTATTCAACCTCCGTCGGATTATTTTGCACCATATTGCTCATAATATGCATCGATGGCAGCTTTTAAGCTATCATCAATCAGGATTTTGCCATTTTTTTCCTTATTGTAAAGGCATTCTACCACATCTTCCATGGTGACAATGGCCGCGGTATCAAAGTCGTAAAGATCCTTGATCTCATCCAAGGCGCATTTTTCATTTCCTTTTCCCACTTCCATGCGGTTTAGGGATACCATAAGACCTACGATGGTAACATCAGCGGCATTTCTTACCTTAGGAACGGTCTCTTCCATGGACTTTCCGGAGGTAGTTACATCCTCGATCATGATCACACGGTCCCCATCTTTTAAGCTGCTTCCAAGGAATTTTCCCTTGTCTGCCCCATGATCTTTTTCTTCCTTACGGTCAGAGCAATAGCGGACTTCTTTTCCATAAAGCTCACTGTAGGCGATAGCTGTCACTACGCTGAGAGGGATTCCCTTGTAAGCCGGTCCAAAGAGGACATCAAAATCATCTCCGTAGGTATTATGAATTGCTTTTGCATAGTATTCTCCTAATTTTTTCAGCTGAGAACCTGTAACATAAGCTCCCGCATTCATGAAAAAGGGAGACTTACGGCCACTTTTTAAAGTAAATTCTCCAAATTTTAAAACATCACTTTCTACCATAAAATCTATAAATTCCTGCTTATAGCTTTCCATTGTTTTATCCTCCATCTCTTATTTCACAAGGCCTACCATATCTTTTACAGACTGAAAGCCATACTCTTTCATGTAACTTTCAATTCCCTCTATCACCTCTTTGGTCACTGCCGGGTTGTGGAAATTGGCTGTACCTACAGATACAGCAGAAGCTCCTGCCAGTAAAAATTCAATGGCATCCTCCGGGCAAGAAATTCCTCCCATACCGATAATCGGGATCTTGACAGCCTGGGCCACCTGGTAAACCATGCGAACCGCAATAGGCTTTACAATAGGGCCTGAGACGCCTCCCGTTTTATTAGCTACGGCAAAGGCCTGTCTTCGAATGTCAATCTTCATACCTGTCAAGGTATTAATCAGAGACACGGCATCCGCTCCACCGGCCTCAGCTGCCTTAGCAATCTCAGTAATATCAGTTACATTGGGGGTAAGCTTCATAATAATCGGCTGTTTTGCGATTTTTTTAATCTGTCCGGTAAGCTCCTCCACATGCTTTGCATCTTGTCCAAAGGCCAAAAAACCTGCATTCACATTTGGGCAGGAAATATTGATCTCCATCATGTCAATGGGCTCATCCTGGAGACGCTCCACTACTTCTAAATATTCCTCCGGCGCATGTCCGCATACATTTACAATAATCTTGGTATCGAACTGTTTCAGGTAGGGAATATCTCTTTTACAAAAAAGTTCAATACCGGGATTTTGAAGGCCGATGGCATTCATCATCCCCCCGTATACTTCCGCCACTCTGGGGGTTGGATTTCCCGGCCATGGCACATTGGCCACACCCTTTGTAGTAACCGCTCCCAAAGTATTTAAATCTACATATTCTGAAAATTCTTCTCCCGAGCCAAAGGTTCCTGAGGCTACAGTCACAGGATTTTTCCATTCTACTCCTGCAATATTCACTGACATATCCATTAGATTTCCACCTCCGTAGATAAGAATACCGGGCCGTCCTTGCAAATGCGTTTATTATGGACATTGCTGTGGGCATCTACCTCTTTGGTCTTGCAAACACAGGCAAGACAGGCTCCGATTCCGCAGGCCATTCTCTCCTCCAGGGAAATATAGCAAGTAATCCCCTTCTCCTCGGCATAAGTCTTAATCGCCCGAAGCATAGGAGTAGGGCCGCAGGCAAAAATCATATCTGCCTCAAGGCCGCCTTCTTCAATGGCATTCATTACATTTCCCTTGGTGCCCACGCTTCCGTCTTCTGTAGAAATGTAAAGTTCCCCGTTGGCTTCAAATTCTTCCTTCAGGAAATTATTGGCATCCCGGTAGCCGACTACGATCTGTTTCTTCTGACAGTCTATTTCCTTTGCCAGTTCCAAAATCGGGGGAACGCCAATGCCTCCTCCTATAAGAAAGACTTTCTTTCCTCTCGCTTCCTCATAGGGGAAGCCATTTCCCAAAGGTCCGATGACAGGCACTGTATCCCCTGCCTTTAATTTGGAAAATTCCATAGTACCGGTATTCTTACCTGTCACACGGTATACCAGCCTAAGAGAGCCTTCCTCCTTATTGATCTCGCAAATACTGATGGGTCTTGGCAATAACTTGCCGGCATCTTTTGTATATACAGAGACGAACTGTCCGGGTCTTGCAGTCTTTGACGCCTCCGTCTCTATGATCAGGCTAAAGATTCCGGGTGCCAGTTCTTCCTGGGATAAAACCTTCGCCTCTTCTTTTTGTTTTTTCATCTGTCTATCTCCTAAGGAGCACCCGCCTGCAAATTGCAAGCCGGTGCTCTAACTTGTCACAAATCTATCGGTTATTCAATGCTCCCTGAATGTCTGCTACCATAGCCTCCACAGCTGCTCTGGATGCCTGGCCAAAATGCTCTTCTCCAAACTTCGCATACTGGTCCTGCTTGTAGGCCGCAATAATTCCGCGGGAAGAATTTACAATGGCTCCCAAGCCATCCTCATTAAAGAAATGCACCAGGTCTTTTCCCTGTCCACCCTGGGCACCATAGCCCGGAACTAAGATATAGGACTTTGGCATAACCTTTCTTAACACCTTACCCATCTCCGGATAAGTTGCTCCTACAACTGCTCCGATATAGCTGTATTCATCCCCCATGCAGGCTTCTCCCCACTGGGCTACCTTCTCACCTACCAGCTCATACAAGGGCTTTCCATCTACCAACTGATCCTGGAATTCCCCACTGGAAGGATTGGATGTTTTTACTAATATAAAGAGTCCCTTCTTTTCTTCTTTACAGATATCAATAAAAGGATTTACTCCGTCGGAACCCAAGTATGGATTCACTGTTACAAAGTCCTCATCAAAAGGAGCATAGGTCTTGCTTCCTACCTGGACCTTTCCGATATGGCCGACTGCATAGGCTGCAGATGTAGATCCGATATCTCCACGCTTGATATCTCCGATCACTACCAATCCCTTTTCCTTACAGTAATCTACGGTCTTTTTAAAAGCCTCTAAGCCCGGAATTCCAAACTGCTCATACATGGCAATCTGTGGTTTAACTGCCGGTATCAGATCATAGGTATGATCAACAATCTCTTTATTAAACTGCCAAATAGCCTCGGCAGCTCCTTCTAAGGTCTCACCGAATTCTGCATAGGCCTTCTCCTGAACCTGCTTAGGAACAAAATCAAGCTTTGGATCTAATCCAACCACGATGGGGGCCCCTGTTTTCTTTATATTTTCAATAAGTTTGTTGATCATGATTCATCCTCCTGCTTATGATTCATTATGATTAATTTCATTGAACGACAGAATTTCTCTATCTTGTTTATCATAACATATCAAGTCTCTTGGAACAAGACTCCTTATATGGGTAAAAAAAGAAGAGGAGATCTTCTTTCTCCTCTTCTAAAATCCTTTTTATTCTGATTTTACAACTTCAATGGCCTTTTCTAATTGATTGTCAGCATCTGCATCATTCTCATCTTTTTGATACTCAACTTCTACATCCGGGCTAATTCCCTGGCCATTAATATTTCTTCCCTTGGGTGTGTAATAATCTGCAATGGTAATTTTCAGGCTGGTCTCATCTCCCAGATCAAAGATCTGCTGCACCACGCCCTTTCCATAAGACTGGGTTCCTACGATCTTGCCGAGTCCATAATCTTGAATGGCACCTGCATAAATTTCCGAAGCGCTGGCACTGTTGCCGTTCATAAGTACGACCATAGGTTTGGTAAATTGATTCTCCTCGTCAGAGGTCGCCTCATTCTTATTTCCATCTTTGTCCTGGGTATATACGATCAGGCCTTCCGGCAGCATCCGATCTAGCATATCGCAGACGGTGCTTACATTTCCTCCCGGATTATTTCTAAGGTCTACGATCAGCCGCTCCATCCCCTGGCTTTCCAGGTCATCCAAGGCATCTGTATACTGCTGTGACGTTACCGTATCAAATTCCGTAACCTTGATATATCCGATCTTATCCTCCAACATCTCGTAGGAAACTGTATGGATTTCTATCTTAGCTCTGGTGGCGGTAAGGTCAATCTCGTCTTCTTCATCCCCCCGGATTACGGTAAGAACAACATCCGTCCCCTCATCTCCCTTGATATAGCTAACCACTTCGGTTAGGTCCATACCTGTAACCTCTCTATCATCCACCTTATAGAGGATATCTTCTGCTTTGAGGCCCGCCTTCTCTGCGGGAGAGTCTTCATATACTTCTACAATGGTTACTACCCCTGTCGTGGCATCCTCGCTAAGAACTGCTCCTACTCCGTAATATTCTCCGCTAGTTGACTCCTGCAAGGCTTTTGTTTCTTCTTTGTCATAGTAAGCAGAGTAAACATCGTCTAAGCCGTCCACATATCCTTTTAAAATTCCATCCTGAACGGCATCCTCATCTTCCTCATAAAGGAACTTTTCCTTGACGATTCTCTGTATCTTGGATAGTTTTTTTAGGGTCGCATCGCTGACCACGTCACTTGAAGTGCCGGTCAAAAGCTTAAAGCCCCCGGCTATAACTCCCACAAGCAGGAAGGCTGCAAGAGCTCCTACCAAGACGCCTTTAAAAAATCCTGTAGACTTCTTGCCTGAGGGAAGGCTCTCTAGAGTCTTTTCCTCTGAAAGTCCATCTTTTTGTTCTTCTTTATTAGTTTCCATGCTCTTTATTCTCCCCCGCTATTATAGGTATCCCTGCGGATCCACTGCAGTTCCATTTACTTCCACCTGGAAATGTAAATGAGCGCCAAAGGAGTCTCCGGTATTTCCCACATAGCCGATCTGCTGGCCTTTTACAACTGTTTGTCCGGCAGATACAGCCAATGCGCTATGATGCATATACTTGGTAACAATTCCGTTTCCATGGTCGATAACTACCCAGTTACCGGCACTGTCACTCCATCCTGCAATAATAACCGTTCCTGCATCTGCGGCATAGGTCGGTGCTCCTTCTGAGGCAGCCAAGTCTAAGCCCTTGTGGAAGGAACTGTCAAAATCACGATATCCAAAGGTACTGCTGACCGTTCCGGACGGGCAAGGATTAGCAAACTGTCCGCTTCCGCTAACCACTACGCTGTCAGAGGCAACATAGGATGTGCTGCCTGAAGACGAAGAAGCCTTAGCTGCTGCAGCTGCGGCCGCCGCGGCTTCCTGCTGCTTTCTCTGCGCCTCTGCGGCTGCCTCTTCCAGTTCCTTAATTTTCGCATTGGTTTCAGTAAGTTGACTATCCAAGGAAGCAATTTCCTTAGACTTATCATTTACCAGACTGGTAAGTTCTTCCTGTTTGGCCACAATGTCCTCGTGCATCTGGTCCAGTTCTTCATACTCTGCCTGAAGGGCCGTTTCCTGGTCCTCTACATCCTTAACAACTTCCTGGTATTCTACCAGCATATCCCTGTCATAGGTAGAAATGGTATTGATATATTCTGCCTTATTAAGAAAATCTCCGATCGACTCTGCATTGACCAAAATCTCCACAAATTGGGTATTGCCATTCTCATACATAAATTTAATACGCTTCTTCATACTGGTATATTGCGTATTCTCATTTACCTTGGCAGTAACCAACTCATCTTCCTTTTCCTTGATCTCTGTCTCCTTATCGGAAATCTTCTGTTGGACCTCTTCCATTTCTTTTACTTTACTTTCCAGCTGGGTAACCAAACTGTTTTTTTCTTTTTCTGCAGATTTTTTTTGATTCTGCAGGGTGTCTGCCTTTTTCTTGGCATCATCCACCTCAGTAGCCTGTACTGGAAGCGCCAGGCTAAGGCTGAGGCTAAGCGCAATAAGTGCCCTTATCATCTTTTTTCTCATCATATGTATTACCCCTTATAACCACAACATTCTTCCACCTACGCACCGGCATAGGGGAAGAATGATTAAATACTATACTCTTAAGTGCTTGCGAATTGTGAAGAAACTTCCCACAAAACCAATACCGACTCCCAGAGCAACTCCTACCGGCAAGAGGGTGCGATATACATCCATAACCGGAAGAAATTCTACGATATTGTTAAGCAGGCTGAATTTCGCCATAATGTAAGCCACTGCTTTATCATATGCAAAATATAAAATTACAAGCGGAATCAGGGCACCGATGACTCCGATAAGAAGACCTTCGATTACGAAAGGAGCTCGGACAAAACCGTCCTTGGCACCTATGTATTTCATAATGGCAATCTCCTCACTTCTTACGGTAATACCCATAGTAACCGTATTGCTGATAAGGAAAATGGATACTGCAAGAAGAATTCCAATGATTCCTGCAGAAATAATTCCCACCAACTTGTTCATACTGGTCAGGGTCTTGGCTACTACATCAGACTTATTAACCTTACGAACACCATCTAGGCTTTCCGCATAGGAAACTACGCTTTTTTGTTTGGAAACGTCATCCATATATACTTCATAGTTGTCTGAATTAGCTAAGGGATTGTCAGATTTGAAGCCCTCTGCCAATTCTGCCGAATCTCCGAAGTAATCGGTCTTAAACTTGTCCCATGCTTCATCAGCACTTACATAATTTACTTCCAAAACACCATCGGCAGACTCTAATTCTTTACCGATCTTATTCTTCTGGGACTGTGTCGCATCCTCGTCAAAGAAAACGGTAATGGCCACTCCTTCCTCAGCTTTTGCAACTATATGATTAAAGTTAAGAACAATTGAGTAAAATAAGCCAAACAAGAAAATACATGCCGCCATAGTCGCAATAGAAGCAATAGAAAACATCTTGTTTCTTCGAATGTTCTTGGCACCCTGTCTTATGGAATATCCAACTGTACTAATTCTCATTACTATACCCACCTTTTTTCTCGTCGCTTACAATGACTCCTTTTTTCATTGTAACAACTCGTTTTTTCATCTCATTAACGATCTCTTGATTGTGTGTTACAACCAGTACGGTCGTTCCTCGGTCATTGGCTTCCTCCAATAACTTCATAATCTCCCATGAGTTTGTCGGATCCAAGTTACCTGTGGGCTCGTCTGCCAAGAGGATCGCCGGCTCATTTACAATAGCTCTGGCAATGGCAACTCTTTGCTGTTCACCACCGGACAACTCCCTCGGAAATGACTTGTACTTTTGTGCCAAACCTACAAGGGAAAGTGCTGCCGGCACCTTCTTCTTAATGATACGGGTAGGTCTCTCTGTTACTCGCAGCGCAAAGGCAATATTTTCATAAATATTACGGTCCTGCAACAAACGGAAATCCTGGAATACAACTCCTACATTTCTCCTGTAAGTAGGAATCTTACGATGCTTCATTCGATTCAATGAATATCCGTTCACTGTTATAGTACCGGAAGTAGGTTCTAACTCCTTTAAGATCAACTTGATGAGTGTTGACTTACCGGAACCACTGTCACCTACGATGAAAACGAACTCTCCCTGTTCAATCTTAAGATTGATCCCGTTCAGAGCAGCAACCCCTTTCGAGTACTCTTTCGTTACTTCTTTTAATTCAATCATTGAGTTCCTCCTAATTATTTAATACTCCATGGACTCCATATACTTCATATATTTCACCACCATAAGGGCGATCTTGAAGGTAATGGCATCCTCAAATACGCGCAGATCAAGGCCCGTACTTTTCTGAAGCTTATCCAGTCTGTATACCAGCGTATTACGATGAATGTATAACTGTCTGGATGTCTCAGATACATTCAAATTATTCTCGAAGAACTTATTGATGGTAATCAATGTTTCTTCGTCAAAATCATCCGGTGATTTCCCCTCAAAAATCTCTCGGATAAACATTTTACATAAAGGAATAGGAAGCTGGTAGATTAATCGACCAATTCCTAAGGTGCTGTAGGCGATTACCTTTCTCTCTTCAAAGAAAATCTTTCCTACATCCAAGGCAAGCTTGGCTTCCTTGTAAGACTTACTCACTTCTTTGATATCACTTACAACAGTTCCGTAAGCAATTAGAGTCTCCTCACCCTCATCCTTCAAGGACTGGTGGAGATTCTGTGCTAGCTTGTCCAACTCTTCGTGGCCATCGTTTGGATCTAATTCCTTGACGATAATGATATTCTTCTCATCCACGGCTGTCACAAAGTCCCTGGTTCGATTGCCCAAAATATTCCTTACGGTGTCGAGAGTTCCACTGTCTTTTTCGTGTTTGGTCTCAACAATAAGGATAACACGTCTCACATCTGTGTCAATGTGTAATTTTTTCGCACGGTTATAAATGTCCACCAAAAGCAGGTTGTCTAAGATCAAATTCTTAATAAAATTATCCTTGTCAAATCGCTCCTTGTAGGCAACCAATAGATTCTGAATCTGGAAGGTAGCAACCTTACCGATCATGTAGGCATCATCCCCATCCCCGTTTACTACCAGGATGTACTCCAGCTGATGCTCATCAAAAATCTTAAAAAATTGATATCCCTGCACCACCTGACTATCTGCTGAGGATTCCACAAAATGTTCCACTTCTTCTTCATAGTTTCCCTGTTCCGGGAATGTGCTTGCAAGTGACTTGCCATCTGTATCTAACACACAAAAATCAATACGAGTAATGCCTTTCAATCCTTCAATCGTATTTTGAAGTATTTGATTAGATATCATATTTATCTCCTCCACCCTTTTCAATATGCATTTTCAACAACAAACCTATCCTTAAAATAGTAATTTTGCATACCATTATGCTCTATATTAATATAAATTCACAAAAAAAGAAAGAGGAAATCAACTTTTTTTGTTAATTTCCTCGTTAGCGGTCATTCTCTTGTGCAATATATTTCTTTCTTTTTCCGATTTCTTTCTTAAATAATCGACGGAGAATAAAGTCCCCGATCCCTGTCATTACAGAGCTTTTTCTCTCCCCCGGCAGGTTGTTCCTTCCGATTCCCAGCCATACCCTGGCATTTAAAAGCTTTTGATTTCTTATAATAAACTCTTCCTGAAGCGGGGATGGGAGACCGGAAAAAATACAATCACATTCACTTCCGTTAATCGCATTCACCACCATATCATCTGCCGGATCCTGTGCCGAGACCTTGGCCGCTCCTACGATCTGACAGCCCGGATATTGTCCCATAAAATATTCATAATATCCGGTGCAGTCATCCTCCGTCTCTGCAAGAAGGTAGATCCTCTTATGGTTTTTGTGAAGGAATTGCAAGAAGAGCTTTAAAAAGGTCTGCTCTTTCGTTTCTCGATATAGCTGCCTCTCCTTTACACCTGCAGTCTCAAGAATGGTAGTATCTCCCGCCAAGACAAGGTCAAAATTCTTAATAGCCTCCCCGTAAGCCTCCTGTTCCATGATAGACATGAGTCCGTCTACCGTGGCAAGCTCCACCACCTGCAGCTGTTCTTCTTCCATAAACCGAATCACAGTCTGCATAGCTTCTTTGGCCGTGCAATTATTCAGTTGTATTCCCAGAACTTCTTTCATGTCTTTGTCCATTTCCCGATATTTTTGTGGCCTTTGCCTAGATTTTATTGATTATAGCAATGGCCCATCTGCATTTCAAGAAATGTTACAAAGTGTTCATAGTAATTAACATTTATAGGTATATTTCTTTTTTTAGGCAAAAAGAATAAATAATCCTCTCCTTCACCTTTTTCCCTGTAATCTGACTGAGGGCTTTCTCATAGTAATCCATCTGACCATGGTAACGCTTTATAAGTTCCTCTTCATCCCTCACCCGGTCCGTCTTATAGTCAAGAAGAACAAGGTCCTCCTCTTCCTGAAAATAGACATCAATAACCCCCTGAACTAACAGAAGCTCCTCAGGGTTTCCATTTTCTTCCACTTCAGACTCAAGAACTCCCAGGACAAAGGGTTGCTCTTTAAAAAGCATCTGATTTTTTGCTGCCCGGATCATTCGATTTCCCAGGGGGCTTTTTATAAATCCCAGCACATCCTCCACACGAATGCAGTCTGCTTCTTTTTTATCTAACTTCCCCTCCTCCACAAATCTCAAAAGAATTTCTTTCAGCTTTTCAATTGTAAGATCTTCCTGGTCTTCCTGGATTTCTTCATAGGGCACAAGTTCCATAACTCGGTGATAGGCAGTTCCCCTAAGGGCCCCGGTAAGACTACTTTCTTCCTGCAAGAACTTAGGAATTAATGGTGTAAGCTCCGCCTCCTCATAGATTGCTTCCTCCAAAGCTTCCTCTGTCATTTCTTGCAAACGAATTCGTTTCTTCAATTCAGAAACCGTATATTTTAGCTTTTGATTTTTGCTATCTTCAAAGGGATATTGAAAGGAAAATTGTTCCCTGATGGATGCTTCCATTTCCTTATTATATACAGTTTCTGTATCCCAGCTTTCCAAGGTCCAACGGTGGATATCTTCTGTCAGGATATTCTTTATTTCTCCTGTCACGATCTTGGTCCCTTCTATCAGCTTAAGAGAAATAAGATCCGGGTCAGAGATCCTACATACCGCAGGTATAAGCCAGTCCATATAGGTCGAGACGCCTACCCGGACATGATAAGGAAGCACTTTTAGGAACTTATCTTCCTGCGATGAACCATCTTGGCATTTATAGGGCTCCATTTTCTTTTCAAGATCAGATCCCACACCGGTGATGATTAATTTTTCCTTAGCTCTTGTCAGTGCAACATAGAGAATTCTTAATTCCTCTGCCCAAGTATCCATATATTCTTCTCTTTGAATCACTTTTTTTATGATACTAGGCCTTTTTGTATGCAATTCCAGATTCATGGCATCTAGGCCGATTCCCATTTTCGAATGCAAGAGCACTGCCCCGGAGGCATCCTGTAAATTCATTCGTTTCCCAATACCGCTCAAGAATACGACCGGAAATTCCAAGCCCTTACTTTTATGGATGGTCATAATACGAACACTGTCCGATCCTTCATCCTCCACAGAAGCCTCCCCATAATCGACATTGTATCTTTGGAGCTTCTCTATGTAGCGGATAAAATGGAAAAGACCCTTGTAGCTGGTGCTTTCAAAGCTCCTGGCCTTTTGAATTAAGATTTGCAAGTTGGCTTTTCTTACTTCCCCGCCCGGCATAGCCGAAACATAGTCTTCATAGCCGGTATCATCCATAATTTTCCATAAAAGTTCATGAATAGATGTGTAGGAAAGCATCTTTCGAAACTTATCGATGTCTTCCATGCATTTTAGGATGGGATCTTTTTCTTTGTTTTTCCCATCCTCTTTTTTCAAATCTTCCACATAGGAAAACACAGCCTGATGAAAGGCTTGATCCGGATATGCGGATTTTACCCTTGCCAGGTCTTCCTCTTTTGCGCCTCCCATAGGGGACGTAAGAACTGCCGCCAAAGGCAGGTCCTGATATTTGTTATCCAAGACCCTAAGATAATCCAAGAGGATTCCTATTTCCTGACTGGCAAAGTAGCCTTCCTTGGTTCCTGTATAATTGGGGATCCCTTCTCTTGTTAGAATTTCACTGAAAACATCTCCCGTGCCGGAAGTACTGCGCATCAAAATCACAATATCCGAGTAGCGAAGGGGGCGAAAGTCTCCGGTTTTTTTATCGATAACCTGGTGATGGTCCATTAATTCCTTGATTTTAAGAGCCACCCCTCTGGCCTCTAATTCCTTGTCAGAAACTTGTAGGTCCTCCCCCTCTTCCCCCTTGTTTTCATAGAGCAGCACTTCTGTTTTATTATCAACAAAGTCCGTCTCCTTATAGGATGCTCCAACATAGAGGGCTGCGTCATCATCATAATCAATGCCCCCTAGATCTCTTGCCATAAGCTGTCTAAAGATTGCATTTACACTATCAATGACCTGAGACCTGCTCCGGAAATTTTTGTGAAGATCTATCCTCTGGGTAAGACTATCCTTTAATTGGTAAGTATTATATTTCTCCATGAAGAGTTCCGGCCTAGAAAGACGGAAGCGATAAATACTCTGTTTTACGTCTCCTACCATAAAAATATTATATTTCCCTTGGGAAACAGTAGAGACACTGGTAAGAATGGTCTCCTGGATCATGTTACTATCCTGGTACTCATCGATCATAATCTCTTTAAAATAATCCTGATATTCCTTAGCCACAGGGGACGGAACTAAGATACCATCTTTTTCTTCCGTCAGGATTTTAAGGGCATATTGCTCCATATCGGAAAAATCAATCAGATTTCGGTCTCTTTTTTTCTCCTCAAAGGCTTTTCCAAAGGAAACAAGCAAGTCCACCAGCTCTTCCACCGGCTCCTTACAAAGCTTAAGATCCGATAAAATTTCTTCCACCGGGGCATAAAAATATTGGGCCCCGATTGTTTTAATCAATTTCTTAACCTCATCCCTTAGTTCCTTGACCTGCTTAATTTTTAATTCCGAAACGCTTTTATCCTTGTTGCTTACAAGGCGCGACCAGGCTACTTTCCCAAAAGCCTCCGTTAAGTGCTGATAGCTATCTGCCTCTTTTAGCGCTTGCACAATCTGAAGGTCCTTCTTTAGGGTGCTTTCATAGGCCAAGGGTCCATCCTCTTTTAGGCAAAGCAAAATTCCTCTTTGTAAGATGTCTTCTGCATCCTGCAAATATGCCTTGACTCTCTCCTTCATAAGACTCATGTAAAAGGCATTCTCAAGCTCTTCCACAGATTCCACTTCATAAGAAGCCATACACTCCCTCAGCCACTTTTCCGGCTGGGGATAGCTTCTGGAATAATCATAGATCTTTAAAATATATTCCCGGATCTTTTTATCTGATTTTCCTCCTCCATATGCAGATACAAAAGCCAGAAATCTTGGATCTTTTTCCTGATATTTTTCTTCTAAGACCTCCTCTAATACATCCTGGCGCAAAAGGGTTAGTTCCCCTTCCTCTCCGACGCGAAAGGCAGGATCTATAGAAATGGCATGAAAATGGTCCCGAATGACCGACAGACAAAAACTATGGATGGTCGTAATTTGAGCATTATGGATCAAAGTCGCCTGTCTGGAAAGATGTTCATTGTCAGGTTCATCAAATAATTTCTTTTCTATAGCATCTGCAATCCGTTCTTTCATTTCTCCTGCTGCTGCCTCCGTAAAGGTCACCACCAGCAAACGATCCACATCCAAAGGATGGTCTTGGTCCGTCAACATAGTAATAATACGCTCTACTAATACAGCAGTCTTTCCAGATCCCGCCGCTGCCGACACTAGTATATTGCGATCTCTAAGATCTATGACCTTTTTTTGGTCATCTGTCCACTTCACCTTCATCTATCGCCTCTCCATTTTCAAAACATTGCATCTTACTAATCGCTTCCTCTTTGCTAAGTTTCCTGAGGTCCCTGTAATGATAACCTTGAATCTTGCTATCGAACTTGCAAATATGCCTATAGCGGCAATAATCGCATCCCGTGGCATTCCCTTGCCGATAAGGTTCAGCCTTAATATTACCGTCCTTAATCTCTTCTTTGGAAGCTAAAATCTTTTTGGTCGCATATTCCATCATAACCCTAAAATGTTCTTCTGACACCACCTTGGAAGTTTTTGCCAGGCTTCCATCCTTGTTAAACTTTATAGGAATTGCCTCTGATTCCCCTGACATCTTATGGTCTAAATGGTTTAGCACCTCATCCTTTAAGTTAATGATTCCATCCGGTTTTAGGGCCTTTAGGATGTCCTTTTCTATATCTTCCTTATCCTCCTTGCCCTCCTTTAGCTTGCGGTCCACAAAGGGGTCCTGAATGCGATAATAAAACACGCCTGCAGGCACTACATCCTTATGAGGATGTTTTTTTTGCTGAATTTTCACAGCGCTGTCCATGTAAAACATTAACTGGAGCTGCAAACCATAATAGAGGGATTGAATATCAAATTCCTTCATTCCGGTCTTATAATCTACAACCTTCACATAAAGGGCCTGATCATCCTTACAGGTATCCATTCGATCGATTTTTCCGCTGCCTCCGATCGAGACTTCAAAGGCCTCCGGCTCAAAGTCTCCGGCAGACAGTTGCTTGCTAAGAGCCCAAATGGTCCTCCTTAAAAGATCTCCCATAGCAGTGATCATATACTCGTTCTTCCCACTACTGTAAAGTATAGAATTTCCATAGTCTGCAATCACTTTCTCCATAGAAGCATCCAAGAGCTTTTTGCTCTCTTCTTCAGAAATCTCGCTCCATTTTTTCCCTAAACTCTTCACCTTTTTCCCATAGTCCTCCAAAACCCCGTGGCATACATTTCCAAGATCCATGGGCTCAAACTCATAGATCTCTCTTTCCTTAAGCTTTAAACCATATTTCAAAAAATGCGCATAGGCGCAGGCAGAGTAGGTTTCAATCCGGCTAATGCTGGCATTGAAGTCTTCTCCGTAAAGCTTTCTTGCCACTTGATCTTTTAAGCCATCAATCTCATTTCTTTTATAAGCCGCATCTAAGAGGCTTTGGATTTTATCCCTCCAAGAGGGGTTCTTTTGATACCACTTAAAAAGCTCTCCCCACTGGCTATCCTTTCTAAGATCTCTGGTTTTTCGGTTTCGGATTCCCTGAATTACTTCCTCTATGGCTAGCCTGCCGCTAAGTTCCCGGTCTATTAGACTTTTTGCCTCCTCATCTACAAGGGAGATATCCGGAAAGAGTCGCCGCATCTCCTGAATCAGATAAGCCGGTCTCATACTTTTACCATCCGAGGACACCTTACTATAATAGATCTTGAGTCCCTGGGAAGGCTTGGTCAGGTTGCTATATAAGTAAAATTTTTGTACATAGGCCTGCTCTTTCCCTCCGGGAGCTAAATGTACTGCATTTTCCTTGAGGCAGTCCCTGTCTCTTTCCGAAAGAATTCCGTTTCTATTTAAATTTCCAGGTAGCTTTGTATCGTTGGCCCCCAAGAAATATAGGGTTTTTATATCCTTTAATCGGGTTCTTGTAAGGTCTCCTGCCAGGACCTGGTCTACACTGGGAGGGATCAGGCCGATTCTGGCCTCCTCAAGTCCGGCATCTAATAATTCACAATACTCCTTTAAAGAGACCTCCTCCTCTCCAAGAAGGTCTACAAATTTATCAAAGAGGTCGATCACCACCCGGTAAACCTGGGCATATTCTTTGGCTAGGCTTAAGTCTCCCGCCTCTGTAAATGCCTCCTCCTTCTTTTTTAGGGCCAGCTGGGTCTCTTCTCTTACCATATAATCATAGATTGCCATGGTAATGTCCTTGACCATCTTCTTATGCTGCCTCATTACAAAATACAAATCCTGTATTTTTTCCACAAATTGTACACGAAAATGATTCAGCTCTTGCAAGTCTTCCTCTGTGCTTCCTTGCAAGCTCCTCTCCCAGGGCTTCTGCCAATTTTTAAAGCCCTTGATTCCTGTAGCAAGCACATAATTTTCCATCCGGTCTACCTGATCCAGGGAAAATCCGGACAAGTCTGTACGAAGATATCGAAAGGCGCTCTCATAGCTAAAGCCCTCTTCCATAAGATTTAAAAGACTTCGCAGGTGCTCCACAAAGGAATTTAATAAAAGGCTGCGATTGTGGTCCATAAAGAAAGGAATTTCGTAGCGCAAAAATTGCCGTTCCAAATAATCCCCATAGCTTTCCATATCGCTTACAATAACACCGATTTCACGATACCTGCAGCCTGTAGTCCGCACCAAATGCCTGATATCTTCCGCCACTGCCTTAGCCTCTGCCTCAGGATTTCTTGCCACATGGAGAGAAATCCCCTCCGGCTCCCCTTCATAGCAGCCCTTTTCATGCCGAAAAAGATGACGTTCCAGGTATCCAAGAGCCGGGGCATCTTTAAAGCGATAGACAGGCTCTTCATACAGGCAAATGGGATCCTCTATAAGAGCCCCCGCCTCTCTTACTAAGTCTAGCAGGGAAGCAACCATTTTCTTGCTGAGGCCAAAGAGCTGGTAGGGGTGGTTGTAGGCATAGGGATTTTCCCTGCTGTCCATGGTAACGGTAACCATGACCTTCCTGCAGTGCTTTAAGAGGGCAAGGATCAAGCGGTCCTGGACCGGGGTAAAGCCTGTAAAACCGTCCATAACCACCGTAGTGTTCTTTAGCATCTGTGATTTGGGGACCTCATTTTTTAAAACTTCCAAAAGTTCCTCTTTGGTAATATATTTTTCCTCCAGATATTCCTGAAAGCCTTTATAAAGAGTTCGGATATCCTTTAATTTAAAATAAAGTCTGGAATTTGGATCTATAGCTTCCATAACTTTTTCAAGGTCCTTTTCTCCCACGGCATACTGGGTAAGTTCTGAAATCGCAGACTTTACCTCGCTGATATAGCCAAGTTTTCGCATATTCCCCCGAAGCAAGGTGAGGTCATTTTCATAGGCCCCGGCAATTTTACGAAGGATCAAATTTTTCCCCTCGTCATCTAAGACAGGCAGACTTTCTCCCCCTGTCTCCTGAAAGACCCGGTAGGCCAGCCGTCCAAAGCTTAGGACATCTATATTCATAATTCCATGGTTGGGATGCATAGAAACCAGGTCCTTCTGGGTCTGCATGGTAAACTGCTCCGGCACCAGAATGATATAATTCTCCTGGGGATGGTCCATAGATTCTTTGATAATATGTTGATATAAATGATGTGATTTTCCTGAACCGGATGGTCCAAATATAAATTGTAAAGGCATAGGTTTTCCTCCTATGCCTTAGTATACCATGAATTAAATTTGCTGTGGGAATTTTGCCTCCCTAGATTGCTCGAAGCATCTCTGTAAAATCGCTGCTTAAAACCAGCTTGGCAATGTAGCAAACGTTGCCGGTCATGCTAACATTCCAGTCATCATCGATCTCTACCATAAGATCGCCTCCCGGCATATGTACGATCACCTTGTTGTCTGTCATTCCAAGCTTGTGAGCCACTCCTGCTGCGGCACAGGCTCCGGTTCCGGAAGCCAAGGTATAACCGGCCCCTCTCTCAAAGATCTCGATATTAATATGGCTCTTATCTACCACCTGCATGATCTGGGTATTGATGCGGTTCGGGAAATACTTTGCCACCTCCGCATAGTCACCAATCTTGCAAACCAGGTCTCTTGAAATCTCCCGCATAGGGATGACGCAGTGAGGATTTCCTACAGAAACACAGGTGACAGGATACAGAGTCCTTCCAATTACCATATCCTCATTAATAACCTCCCTGGGCTCCCCTGTCACGGGTACATCCTGGCTGTTAAAGGATAACTTTCCCATATTGATTCGGATCTTACTTCCCTCTTCACTTAAGAAGGTCGCTTCCACCGGTCCCTTGGCCATGCTGATCTTAAAGGTCTTCTTCTGAACATATCCTGCATCTTTTAAATATCTTGCAAAAATGCGGATTCCGTTTCCGCTGGTCTCTGACTGGCTTCCGTCCGGATTCCAAATAACGACATGCATGCCATCTTCCTGCAAAATAGGCCCTTCCAAAATACCATCCGCTCCAAGTCCTTCGTTGCGGTCACAGATCAGCTTTACGTTCCCAGGTGTTAATTTCAGTTCGTTCTTATTCGGGTCGTATACTACATAATCATTCCCCAATCCATGATATCTTTCTAGTTCGATCTTCATATTCTACTCCTCCATGATTGACCGGGAGTATCTTCCCCGCTCCCTACATTTTGCTACTTTATGCCCTTATGGTAACACTCTATTGTTAAAATGTCCACAAAAACCCGTGGAATTTCCACGGGTTTTTGTTAGTTTCTTATAATACTTTCCCACAAAGTTCTTTGGGTACATAGGCATGAACGTAGATGCCGTCCTCCTCATAAGCTTCCTTTAAAAGCTCTCCATATTTTCGAATGAGCTGGATCTTTCCCGCCTCCTTATAGGGATAGGTCCTCTGAATCTCTACCTTCTGTTCCCTAAGGAGACTTTCGATAGTCTCCAAAAGATCAGCAAGACCCTGACCTGTTTTGGCCGAGATCCTTACCATAGCCTCCGCCTTAAAATCTCTCAGGATCATATCTGCTTCCACTTGGTCCTGCTTGTTAAACACGGTGATAATGGGCTTGTCCGCCACCCCAAGATTTCCCAGGGTTTCATATACCGTATACATCTGTTCATCCATCTGCGGGTTGGATACATCCACCACATGGAGGATCAGATCTGCATATTTTGCCTCCTCCAGGGTACTTCGAAAGGCCTCGATCAAGTGATGAGGAAGCTTCCGAATAAAGCCAACGGTATCTGTAAGCAACACTTCCTGTCCGCTGGGAAGCTTTAAGCCTCTGGTCGTGGGATCAAGGGTTGCAAAGAGCTTATCCTCGGCCAAGATTCCAGCCCCCGTCAGGGCATTTAAAAGGGTAGACTTTCCTGCGTTGGTATATCCTACAATGGCTGCCACCGGAGCATGACTTTTATTTCTATGGTCCCTGGTAACTTCCCTATGGCGCTTTACCTCTTTTAACTCCCGGTTTAACTGGGAGATCCGGTTCTTAATCAATCTTCTGTCAATCTCTAATTTCTTCTCTCCGGGACCTCTGGTTCCGATTCCGCCGCCCAGTCTTGACATGGCAGTTCCAAAACCTGTCAGTCTGGTCGCCCTATATTTTAATTGGGCCAATTCCACCTGGATCTTTCCTTCACTGGTGGAAGCCCTTGCCGCGAAAATATCCAGAATAATGAGGGTCCGGTCCATAACCTTTACATCCAGCACATCCTGGAGGTTTTTCATTTGTACCGGGGAAAGCTCATCGTCGCATACAATTCCAGTAGCCTCCGTCTCCCAGATGAGGTCTATTAATTCTTCTATTTTACCCTTCCCGATATAGGTCCCCGGGTGGATCTGTTCCCGCTTCTGGATGAGTCTTCCCACGCTAACTGCTCCCGCGGTTTTCACCAGTTCATTTAACTCATCTAAGGACTCCTCCACATGATCATTATCATTCAAGCTGACTCCCACCAGGATCACGCGCTCTGTCTCTTTTTTTAATTCAATCATCCCATCTACCGCCTCATAGTATCCTTATTCTTGCTTTTATCTGGTAGACCAAAAAGTATTAGCTTCTTTTGCCGCCTGGTCATCAGGATACTTTTTTATATACTCCGAAAGTTTGCTCTTTACATTCTCCACATCTCCGACCCCTTCATAGGCTAGGATCAAATTATAAGAGGCTTCCTTTTTAAGATCATCACTAATATCCGAATCCTCCAGTGCCTTTCCAAAATAAGTAATTGCATCTGTATAATTTTCCAGATTCAAGGCGCTGCATCCCATGAGATTATAAAGGGTTCCGTCAGCAGAAGCCCCTGCATTTAGGGCACTATTAAAGGCCTCTATGGAGCCAGCATAGTCCTTCTGCTCCCACTTGGCCATTCCGATCCCCCGATATGCATCTGCCACATTAATATCTTTTTCAATGGCTTCTTCAAAAGAAGCGATGGCATTGTCATAATCTTTATTCTGCAAATACTCCACGCCGGCCTCGGAAGGGTTGGATGCACAGCCCGCAAGAAGTCCTACAGATATAGCTAGGGGCAGCATCAATTTACAAATCCTCTTCATTCTTTTTCCTCTCCTTTGACAAATTTTAGAAAGCCTGTCTTCCCTTTATTCAATCTGCCAATCTATCGGCTCCACCCCATGGCTTTTTAAAAATTCATTGGTCCGGCTAAAGGGTTTGCTTCCGAAAAATCCCCGATAAGCCGACAAAGGGCTGGGGTGAGGCGCCTTTAAGATCAAATGATTGGGATTATTTAACATCTTGGCTTTTTTCTGGGCAGGACTTCCCCACAAAATAAATACGATGGGACGATCCTGCTGATTTAAAGCCATGATGGCTGCGTCTGTAAACTCCTCCCAACCAATACCCTTATGGGAGTTGGCCTGGTGGGCTCTTACGGTAAGTACTGTATTTAACATAAGAACGCCCTGCTCGGCCCATTTAGTCAGGCAACCATGCTTTGGAATCTCACAGCCCAGGTCATCATGAAGCTCCTTATAGATATTTACCAAAGACGGAGGCACATCTACCCCCTTCCTGACAGAAAAACACAGGCCATGAGCCTGGCCTATGTTGTGATAGGGATCCTGCCCTAGGATTACTACCTTGACCTGACTTAAGGGCGTCAAGTGAAAGGCATTAAAGATATCATCTGCCGGCGGGAAAATCTGCCTTGTCCTATATTCATTTTTCACGGTTTCAAACAAATCTTTATAATAAGCCTTCTTAAATTCTCCCTGGAGGGCCTCTAACCAATCATTATTAATTGCTGTCATATTTTATCCTTTATGCGCCGAATTTTTTTGATCTTTTGTCCGGCAGTTATAGCCTGACAGGCACCTGCCTGCTTTGCAAATATTCTTTTACTTGTCTAATTTCCAATTCCTTATAGTGGAACAGGGAAGCGGCGAGGGCTGCATCGGCCCCTCCTTCCGTCAAAGCATCATAAAAATGTTCCAGATTTCCGGCTCCTCCGGAGGCAATTACCGGAATGGATACAGCATCTGCAATCTGTCTTGTAAGCTCCAGATCATAGCCTGCCTTGGTTCCGTCGCAGTCCATACTTGTAAGAAGGATCTCCCCGGCTCCAAGTTCTGCCACCTTTACTGCCCACTCAAGAGCGTCAATCCCCACATCAATCCGGCCGCCATTTTTATAAATATTCCATCCGCTTCCATCCGGCCGTCTCTTGGCATCGATGGCCACAACTACACACTGGCTGCCGAATTTGTCTGCAGCATCGGAAATAAGCCTTGGTGTATTAATCGCTGAGGAATTAATGGAAATCTTATCCGCCCCTTCCCTAAGAAGGACCTTGAAATCCTCCACGGTACGAATACCTCCACCTACCGTAAAAGGAATAAAAATATTTTCCGCCACTTTTCTTACCATGTCTACCACTGTATTTCTGGCATCCGAGGAGGCCGTAATATCCAAGAAAGTAAGCTCATCGGCCCCTGCCTTGTCATAGGCCATACCGATCTCTACCGGGTCCCCGGCATCTTTAAGGTCCACAAAGTTCACACCCTTTACTACTCGGCCATTATTTACATCCAGACATGGAATAATTCTTTTTGTATGCATAATCTATCTTCTCCTATCTTCTATCGTCTGTCAGAATTTTTCATAGGCTTAAAGTGCCACAAAATTCCTCAAGATCTGCATGCCTACATCACTGCTTTTTTCCGGATGAAATTGGCAGGCAAATACATTGCCCTGCTCTACAGAAGCATGTATAAGAGTGCTATAGTCTGTAGTTGCCGTCACGATGCTCTCATCCTCGGCTTTCAAATAATAGGAATGTACAAAATAGACATAGGAGTCCTCAGGGATTCCCTTAAAGAGTCTTCCCTCATTTGGATATTTCAAGGAATTCCATCCCATATGGGGGATCTTTAAGCCCTCCTTGTCAGGGATCCGAAGGATTTCTCCTTTCAAGACTCCAAGGCCCTCTACGCCGGGAGTCTCATCGCTTTTTTCAAACAAAAGCTGAAGCCCTAAGCAAATTCCAAGAAGAGGGATTTCTTTTTCCACCACTTCGTGGATCACCCGGTCTAGGCCAAACTGTCTTAATTTTCCCATGGCATCTCCAAAGGCTCCTACCCCTGGAAGGATAACCTTGTCTGCTGACAAAATCTCCTTAGGATCTCTTGTGACCAGGACCTGCTGGCCTAGATATTCCATGGCTTTCTCTACACTTTTAATATTACCGGCATCATAATCAATTATTGCAATCATGAGTATTCTCTCTTTCCTACTTATTCCTCTTTCCCTAGGGGATTAGCCTATGGTTCATGACATACTAGTCCTATTCTACCCCGAGCTCAAACCAAAATTCAACACCATTGTCATAATTTTTTACACCATAGTCCTGGTGGAGGGACTTCATAATGGCTTTTACAATGGATAGACCGATACCATTTCCTCCATATTCTCTGGTATGGGCCTTATCCACCTTATAAAACTTATCCCAAATATGGTCAAGATCCGCCTCGGGAATCGGGGTTCCTGTGTTAAAGACACTGATTCTTGCCTTGTTATCTTCTAACTTGATCTTCACTTCAATCACCTTATCCCCATCCAAGTGATGGAAGGCATTGCTTACATAGTTTCGAATCACCTGCTCAACCTTAAAGGCATCTGCCCAGACATATACCGGCTCTTCCTGCCTGAAGATCACCTTGGCTTCATCCTGGTGGGCCATAATCTGCATATTAGAAAGGACACTTCTTATAATCTCCGTAATGTCAAACTTTTCAAAAACCAGATCATCCTCTCCGAATTCCAGCTGGTTCAAGGTCAAAAGGTTCTTGACCATCTGATTCATCTTGTCAGCCTCATCCATAATAACATCACAGTAGTAGGCCCGGTCTTCCGGATTATCACTGACGCCTTCCTTCAAGCCTTCTGCATAGCCCTGGATCAGGGCAATGGGGGTCTTTAATTCGTGAGAGACATTTCCTAGAAATTCATTTCGCATTTCTTCCATTTGTTCTTTTTGCTGAATATCCTTCTTCAAGCTATTATTTGCTTTCTTTAGCTCGGAAATTGTGCTCTCTAACTTCTCAGACATCCGGTTAAAGTTATCTCCTAACTCTCCGATCTCATCCTTACCACCACTGGTATATTTTGCAGCAAAATCAAGGTCTGCCATGCGGTCTGAGAGGTCCGCCAACTCTTTGATCGGAGCTGTCAGGCGCTTGGCAAAGAGCCAGGCCAAAAATAGGATCACCACCATAAGGGTGCAGCCGATGGCAATAAAGAATTGGTTGGAAATAGCCACGCTCTCCTCAATACTCTCCAAGGGACTTCTTACAATAAATGCACTTTCATCCTCGCATTTTCCACACATTTCCAAATAGTCCGTATTATTTACCGGATCCTTGGTCTGGATCACACTGTAATTATCATCGCTGGATAAAATCTGTTTTGAACTTTTTGATTTATCATCCGGTTCCTTCTCGCCCTGCTTTTTTTTGTCTTTCCCGTCGCTAGCGGCATTCTGATCTTGACTCTGGTCCTGACTGCTGTCCTGGTCTGTGCCATCAGCGGCTTCAACCTCTTCCTGTTCCTGCAAAAAATCCTGCTCGATATAGTAGCGCAGCATCTGATTGGACAGGGAATCCTTGTCATGAACATTGGTATAGAAGATCCCTGAGCTTGCATCTGTGATCAGAAAAGAAAGATTATACTTTTCTGCCAAATGCACAAGCTCCATATAAGTATCTTCATCCGCCAGATTGCCACTCGCTGTAGCCTCATTTAAGGCCTCGTACATTTCCTGAAATTGCTTTTCCTTATCCCGCAAATAATAGCTTTTCAAAAAATTAATATTCAAAAGAAGGAAGGAAGCGATCAGCATAAACAGGAGCCCGGAAAATACAATCATTAATTGGGTTTTTACTTTAAATCTTCCTCGAATCACTCTTTATCTACCTCAAACTTATAGCCCATGCCCCAGATCGTCTTAATATAATTTCCCTTATCCTTCAGCTTGCTTCGAAGCTTCTTTACATGGGTGTCGATGGTTCTTGCATCTCCGAAATAATCATAGTTCCAGACATTATTTAGAATCTTTTCTCTGGACAAAGCAATTCCCTGGTTGTCTATAAAATATGCCAAAAGCTCGAATTCCTTAAAACTTAAGTCTAACTCCTCCCCGTCCAATTTTACCTGGTGGGCTGCCTTGTCTAAAGTAATACCTCCCACGTTCACTGCCTCTGCGGTGGCCAGGCTGTTGGATCTTCTAAGGATCGCGCCGACTCTAGCTACCAAGATCTTTGGGCTAAAGGGTTTGGAAATATACTCATCCACTCCCAGATCAAAGCCTTGCAGCTCATCCCGCTCCTCAGACCTTGCCGTCAGCATAATGATCGGCACCTGGGAGGATTGTCTGATCTCCCTGCAAGTCTGCCAGCCATCCATCTTGGGCATCATGACATCCAAAATCACCAGGGCAATGTCTTTTTCCTGATAGAAAATCTCCATGGCCTCCATGCCATCGGCCGCCTCTAACACTTCATATCCTTCTCGGTCCAAAAAGTCCCGAACCAGCTTTCTCATTCTGCTTTCATCATCTACTACTAAAATTTTAATCTTATCCATAGTAACCTCCTATATCCAATCTAGGCTCTTATGAATCTATCATACATGAATTTTATGGTAAATGTGTGAAAATTTTCTGCTGAAAAAAGAATGAAAAAAGAGACTGATAAAAACCAGTCTCTTTCAGGCCTTAAGGCTTTTTTATTTTTATATTTTTAAAGTTTCATTACGGTATAGCTTACATGATTAGATAGTCCCGTAATTGGGCTGATCTGATTGTTACCGTAAGGGGAAGAATGCCAGAAGCGGTCCTCGCTAGAGCTGTTTCCCCAGAAGATTCCGACATGGTGGGTTTCGCTGGAAGCGTATTTTCCGCCATCATTTTCATTCCAGATCCAGATAATATCACCCTTTTCCAGGACCCCTGAGTTTAACATTTCATATTTGTCTGAAAAATCATACATAGGGATCTGGTCAGAATGTGCATTCGCCCAGGTCATCCACCTTCCTGCACAATAAGGCATTCCTCCCATATTAGGAATAGAATAAGGATTGGCACCTACACTTTTTAAGGCATGCCAGACAAAGCCGGTGCAGTTCATTCCCGCCACTCCGTTATAGGAAACATCTCCATTGGGGGAGCGCCAATCATATCCCACATAGGGAGTCCCCAGATAAAAGTTATCATTTTCATGGGATTCCAGATAGCGAACGAGGGAGGCTGCTGAAATTCCAAGAACATTGGAAATTCCTTGATTGGCCCGATTTACAAAGGCATCCGCCGTGGAACCGGGAGCAGAGCTACCCCTGGGAACCAATACCACCTGTATGGATTCCAAGCGCTTACCCAGGCCCTCAGTGCCTGCCTCTTGTCCGTTCTTGGCCCATCCAAGCCAACCGAAGGTCTGGGCATGGACCCTGTAGTAAATGTCATAATATTTTGTAATGTCACCTTCCAATGAAATTTGAATGGCTTCCAAACGCTTGGCCTCTCCTGTAGTTCCGGCCAGTTCGCCATCCCATACCCAGTCCTGCCAGCCGTAGGTCTGGACATGGGCCCTGTATTTAATGGATCCGGGAAGAATTCCCTGGTCCAGGCTAAGAGACAGAGCTTCCAAGCGCTTAGACTCTCCGGTCACTCCCAGGTAGTCTC
>CAVHCX010000025.1:0-43527 GCA_963634745.1 Clostridium sp. CAG:343 | reverse complement strand
ACCGCTGCAATCTCCGTTTTTATGCAGACACATATCAATTGATCATACTATCTTTTGAACAGCCAAAAGTCCCATCAAAATTTCCAATAAAAAAGACCACTATCTCAACAGATTTCTCTGCCAAGATAGTGGTCTTTCTTCAGTTACAGGTTATCCTCATTCAAGCAACACATTCCAAACAGCCTTCACTGTCTTCCGGGCTTCATTATCCCTCGATCGCGATACGCTGGGACGTCTCAACCTTCTTCTGCTCTACTGGTTTCGGAACGGACAGGCTTAAGATACCATTTTCAAATTTAGCCTTGATGTCTTCCTGCTTGATATCTTCACCAACATAGAAGGTTCTGCTCATTGCTCCAGAGTAGCGCTCCTGGCGGATGTAGTGGCCTTTCTTGTCTTCCTCGTCCTTGTCGAGTCCCTTAGCAACGCTGACGGTCAGGTAACCATCTTTCAATTCTGCTGTGATCTCGTCTTTCTTAAATCCCGGAAGGTCGATGTCCAGTTCATAGGAACCTTCGGTCTCCTTAATATCGGTCTTCATGACTCTCGAAGCGTTCTTTCCGTAAAGCGGATTCTTCTTAGAAGTAAAGAAGCTGTCATCAAACGGGAACATATCATCAAATAAACTCTCTCCAAAAATACTCGGCATATACATAAATCATTCCTCCAATCAGAATATTTAAAATCTATTGTTTTAAGAGATCCAGAAATCTCCGGGACTTTTTGCATCTCTATAATTTCTTTCTCTCTTTCTTTGTTCTATGTGTAATATAGCACGTATTATTAGCACTGTCAAGAGGTGAGTGCTAATTTTTTGAGATTTTTTTTGCAAACCTTGATTTTACGGGGTTTGCAACACTTTTTCTTCCTTATAATCATCACTTTTTCTTGGTTTGACACCATTTTGACACCAATTTTTTATTTTTGGTGTCAGCTAATTGCTACGCTATCCAGCCTTGTGATTTCACTCTCAATTCTGGACATCTCACTTACATGGTTGTATACGTCCATCGTCACGTCTATGTGGGCGTGTCCCATAATATATTGGAGAACTTTTACGTCTATTCTCTTTTCTGCCATTCTTGTACAAGCCGTATGTCGCATAATGTGAGCGGATACCTTTGGTAACAATTCAGCATTTCTATGTTCAGTCTTTGCAATTTGAACTTCTTTTTTGTTATATGCGTCTACAATATTATATAAGATATTGTTTATCGCACTAGGCATGAGCGGTCTGCCGGATTTTGCCATGAAAATGAATCCTTTATAACCGTCTATCTCAACATCTTTTCCTTTTTGAAGCATAAAGTTTAATTTCTTCAGCGATTTTATCACGCAATTCTTCTTCAGGTGCACGACTTGGTAATGATCCTACTCGCCTACCACGACGATCTTCCAAACCTTTACATCCCATTTCTTCGTACCGTTTTACCCAGTTACGAACTTGTTGATAAGAACATTGATATTTCAAAGCCATCGTTCGACTATTTTTACTTTTTCTATTGGATTTATCTTACTTTTTCTGAACATGAAAATACCCCCATATAGGACTTTTATATTTCATTGTCCTATATGAGGGTAGCATATCAAAATGAAAGACTGCTTTAAATCATATCCTTTATTGCTTTGTGTGGAGATTTAACTGATTGTCTACCGGTAATACACGAAGTCCACGACTTTTCCACGGTTCTTTTTCATATTTTCGATAACGCTCTGGCATCGTATCCAGACTTAATATCTGTTCTTCCAGACGGTCAAGTTGTCCGCTTGCATTTTCCGGCGATTGCAATTCAAAAGCAATATATTCAAAAATTCCTCTCAAATCACTGTCAGCCTGTTCGGATACTTCTACTTCATATATCATAAGCCATAATCCTTGCGAATGTCAGCAAAGGCTTTCTTCGCATTTTTTGTCCGTCCAGCCTGCATATCTGCATATCCTTTCTCCAATTCTTCATTGAACTCTGCTTCTGATAATGTGCTGATGTCAACAGGTCTGGCAGATGGTATTTTTACTTCAAACGGAAGTCCTCTCTGTAAGATAATCTGTTTATAAAACATATTGATAGCACTGGAAGCAGGGATACCAAGTGTAGACAGGATACTTTCTGCTTTTTCTTTGACATCTGGTTCAATCCTTGCATATAAATTTGCTGATTTTGTAGCCATATAAAACATCTCCTTTCGTGAGTAATATTTCCATCTATCTTTATTATATGCAAATGTCCGTACAATAGCAATACTAATTTTGCGCTCCAATAATCTTATTGAATAACCGTAACAACAATCGCCATCATTTTTCGGTCAGACTGTCTGCCAGCCTGTAAAATCAAGGTTTGCAAAAACATTCAAAAAATTAGCACTCGCCTCTTGACAGTGCTAATAATAGGTGTTATATTACAGCTAGAACAAAGGAAGGGGAACAAAAGGAGATGATAAAGGTTCCACCGACTGGAGTTTGAGATGACAACAACACTTCAGAGTAAATCCGAATGTGCTAAATAATTAATAAACGTCTTTTGAAAGGAGATATGACTTATGTTAATGCCTAGTATTTTTAATGATAACTTATTTGATAATTTCTTTGATTTTCCATTTTATGATAACAGAGCAGAAAAGAAGATTCAGAAGAAACTGTATGGACATCATGCAGCCAATCTGATGAAGACAGATATCCAAGAGAAAAAGGATGGATACGAATTGGAGATTGATCTTCCTGGATTTAAGAAAGATGAGGTTACTGCAGAATTAAATGACGGATATCTGACAGTCAGCGCAGCCAAAGGACTTGATCAGGATGAAAAGGAGAAAGAGACCGGCAAATATATCCGCCGTGAACGTTACGCAGGAGCCTGCCAGAGAAGCTACTATGTAGGCGAAGATGTCACAGAAGAAGATATCAAGGCCGAGTTCAAGCATGGTATCTTGAAAGTCTTTGTTCCGAAGAAAGAAGAAAAACCGGCAGTCGAAGAAAAGAAATATATCAGTATCGAAGGTTAAGGCCAATACCTTAAAAACTTTCTAATATACCATATGATGAAGACAGCATACGGGAGCAAAATCCTGTATGCTGTCTTTTTTGCCTATTCATAGCTGTTGGAGGAAGCTAATTCATTTCGACGGATTCCGGCAAATATGGAGCCGGATATATTATGCCATACACTGAAGATCGCTCCGGGAAGGGTAGCCAGGGGATTGGCTGCAAAATTAGCTGTGGCTAAGGAGATCGCCAGGCCGCTGTTTTGCATGCCTACTTCTATGGCAATGGCGGTTGCCTTGGGATCGTCAATCTGTAAGAATTTTGCTGCGGCAAGTCCGATTCCCATTCCGAAGAGATTGTGAAGGGCCACAAGTCCCAGGACCAGAAGGCCACAGCTTATAATTTTTTCAGCATTGACGGATACGATTCCGCTGATGATCATCACAATTGATATAACTGAGATGAGTGGTAAAACATTTGCTACTTTCTGAATCTCTTTGCCAAAGAACCAGTTTATTGCAATTCCCAGCAGTACCGGAAGCAGGACTACCTTTACGACAGAAATTACCATGGCTGCAAAAGATACTTCCACCCAGGCTCCGGCAAGTATATATACGAGCAGGGGTGTCACAAGAGGGGCGGCAAGGGTGGAGGTGATGGTCATTCCGACAGAAAGTGCCACATCTCCCCCGGCAATATAGGTAATCACATTGCTTGCGGTTCCCCCGGGGCAGCATCCCACTAAGATTACCCCCAGTGCCAGATCGGTGGGAAGATGCATAATTTGACATAAAATCCATGCCAGCGCCGGCATAATAGTATACTGGGCGATAAATCCGATCAGAATTTCTTTTGGTCTTGAAAATACTTTTTTAAAATCCTCCATTCTTATGGTAAGGCCCATGCCGAACATGGCAACTCCAAGAAAGAGAGAAGTATAATTCGTGGTCCATGCAAAGACATTTCGTCGGAAAAATGCAAATATAGAAAAGCAGATGATGATGAGTCCTATATATTTGCTGAGAAAGGAACTGATCTTTTCTATCTTTTTCATAACAAATTCCATGGACTATACCTCGTAGCTAAAGTTATCTATAAGACGAGTTTTTCCGATATAGACTGCCATGGCAACCAAGACATCTTTTTCAACCTTCTCTACCGGCTGCATATCCAGGGCATCTACCATAGATACATAATCTATTTTGGCAAGAGCTTCTGCTTCTATTACGGCTCGCATTTTTTTAAGAACGTCTTCAGCCATAATGCCCTTATGGATGGCCTCTTGTCCGACCTTTACGGCTCTTGAAAGGCAGAGTGCGGCCTGTCTTTCTTTGGCATCTAAATAGGTATTTCTGGATGATTTTGCAAGTCCGTCCGCCTCACGGACAATTGGGCATCCTATAATCTGGATGTCAAAATTAAGGTCTTCCACCATCTTGCGGATGATTGCAAGCTGTTGGGCATCCTTCTGTCCAAAATAAGCCCGGTCCGGCTTTACAATATTGAATAATTTGGAAACAACCGTGCATACACCCTTGAAATGAATGGGTCTTGTTTTACCGCAAAGCGTATCGGATAGTCCATCAATACTTACATAAGCATGGGGATTATGGTACATCTCCTGGGCTTGTGGATTGAAGATCAGGTCAGCACCGAGACTCTGGCACAGCTTACTGTCACGTTCAAAATCTCTGGGATAGGCTTCTAAATCTTCACTGGGTCCGAACTGGGTGGGGTTAACAAAATCAGATACCACGACAATGTCATTTTCCTCGCGACATCTTTGAATCAGACTTGCGTGCCCTTCGTGTAAAAATCCCATGGTTGGAACAAGACCTATGCTTTTTCCCTCTTTCTTCCATTTTTTTACTAAGGTTCTTGTTTCTGCTACCGTCTTTGTTACTTGCATAGTAATTCTCCTTTTAAAATAAATTCGGAGATAAACTCTTGTTCTGAATGTAAGAAATTTCATGAGTCATTTTCTGGCTTTAAAAAATAAAAAAAGCATCGTCAAGGCATACTTTTCCCTGCAAATGCTTCCGGTATTTCTCGTATTCCCTGAGTCTTATTTTACTTTGAAATAAATATAAGCTCCTTCTTCGTCGACTGCCGACGAAAACAACTTCCATATAAAATTTTGTAATTCAGTAAGAGTATAGTTTTGTATTCTTTACAAATACCATCTCCGTGGATATTATGGCATCTTGTCTTGAGATTGGCAATCCGATGTCGGAATGTATTGAAACAAAGACATTTTTTTCACCCTTTTATCAGGAATCTTACATTTTTGCGATTTCTGTAAATTGTATCCGGCAGAGGATGCCTGTTAAAATCAGTCCTGTTGAAAGCAAACAAAACAAATGAAACAAAAAACATGGCAGGAAAGAAGTGAGGTGGAAGTTGTGACAGGAGAAATTGTAGGGACCGGCTCTTATGTGCCGGAGTTTATTCTGGAAAATCAAAGATTAGAGCAAATGGTGGAGACCTCCGATGCCTGGATCGTGGAGCGGACCGGAATTAAGAGACGGCATATTGCTACTTATGAGATGACCACTTTTATGGCAGCCCAGGCGGCTAAGAGAGCCCTTGAAAATGCAGGGCTGGCGGCGGAGGAAGTAAACCTAATCTTAGTATCTACCATCTCCGGGGATAGTATAATGCCGGGAACTGCCTGCGGGGTACAAAAAGAAATTGGGGCAAGCAATGCCTTTTGCTTTGATTTAAGTGCTGCCTGCAGCGGATTTTTAATGGCCTACAATACGGCGATTGCCTATATGTCCGCGGGCTGGTGTAAGACAGCCCTGGTCATTGGAAGCGAGAGCCTATCCAATCTTACCAACTGGAAGGACCGGGGCACTTGCATTCTTTTTGGGGACGGAGCCGGTGCTGTTGTAATTAAACGCCGAGAGGGGGAGGGATTTATTCCCGTGTCTCACTCGGATGGGTCTTTAGGAGGAGCTTTGACCTTAAAAAGTCCCTATGGGGTAAATCCTTTTAAGGCCGGGGACAAGATTCTCCCTGAAAGGCCCCTAAGCTATATGGAAATGAATGGCCAAGAGGTCTTTAAATTTGCAGTCAGAAAAGTCCCCCGGGTCATAGAAGAAGTCCTGGAAGAAAATCATTTAAAGAAAGAAGCGATTGACCTATATCTTATGCATCAGGCCAATGAGAGAATCGTGGAGGCTGTGGCAAAAAGATTAGATGAGCCCTTAGAAAAATTCCCCACGAATATGAGAGAGTATGGAAATACTTCCTCTGCCAGCATTCCCCTTCTTTTAGATGAACTAAATAGAAGCGGAAAGCTAAAAGCAGGCATGAAGCTTGTGCTTGCAGGTTTTGGCGGTGGCCTGACCTGGGGAGCTTCCATTCTTACCTGGAACTGACCTGAAAAAAGTAAAAACATAGACAAAAAGGAGAAAACAGATGTTTGAAGAAATCAGAAAAATTGTTGCAGAAAACCTTGGTGTAGATGAGGAGAAAATCCTTATGGAGACTTCTTTTAAAGAGGATTTAGAGGCAGATTCCTTGGATTTGTTCGAGATGGTTATGGCCTTAGAGGAGACCTATGATGTGGAGATTCCTTCCGAAGATTTAGAAGAACTTACTAGCATCGGAGAAGTCATCAAGTATATTGAAAGCCACAAATAAGCTATAAATAAGCCATAAATCAAAGATTATTTATAAGAGGACAGGGGTTTTACATTTATGAAAACTAGAATCACAGAATTGTTAGGAATTGAATCTCCCATCATTCAGGGAGGTATGGCCTGGGTGGCAGACTACCATTTGGCGGCGGCTGTTTCCGAGGCGGGAGGCCTGGGAATTATCGGCGCGGCCAATGCCCCGGCAGAGTGGGTGAGAGACCAGATTAGGGAGGCTAAAAAACTTACTGACAAGCCCTTTGGGGTCAATGTCATGTTAATGAGTCCCTATGCGGACCAGGTGGCTCGGGTTATTGCAGAGGAAGGGGTGGCTGTCGTCACCACCGGCGCAGGCAATCCGGAAAAATATATGGGTCTCTGGAAGGAGAAAAATATAAAAGTTATTCCCGTGGTGGCCTCCGTGGCCCTGGCAAAGCGCATGGAGCGGTGCGGGGCGGATGCTCTAGTGGCAGAAGGTTGTGAATCCGGAGGCCACGTGGGGGAGACTACGACATTTGCCTTAGTTCCCCAGGTGGTGGATGCTGTATCTATCCCAGTCATTGCCGCAGGAGGAATCGCTGACGGACGAGGCATTGCCGCCGCGAGTATGCTGGGGGCAGAGGGCTTTCAGCTTGGAACCCGTTTTGTCGTAACCCGGGAATGTCAGGTCCATGAAAATTACAAGGAAAGAATCATAAGGGCCAAGGATATTGACACAAGGGTCACAGGAAGAAGTACCGGCCACCCGGTCCGGGCCCTTAGAAATGATATGACAAAAAAATATTTGGACTTGGAAAAATCCGGAGCTTCCATGGAGGAACTGGAAATGCTGACCATAGGTGCCCTAAGAAAGGCAGTTGTGGAAGGCGATGTAAAGGAAGGCAGTGTGATGTCCGGGCAGATTGCCGGGATGATCGGGGAAGAGCTTAGCTGCAAGGAAGTCGTGGACCGGTTAATGAAAGAAGCTTCCCTATTATTAAAGATATAAAAGATAGAGCTTAACAGAGGTTAGAAAACATGGGCAAGATTGCATTTATTTACCCCGGCCAGGGGGCGCAAAAAGTAGGGATGGGAGCAGAGTTTTATCATGCATTTTCCGGGGCGAGAGCCATCTATGATGAGGCGGAAGAAGCCCTGGGGATAGACTTAAGGCGGATTTGTTTTGAGGAAAATGATAGGATCAACCAAACCTGCTATACCCAGCCTGCCATGGTGGCTACCTGCCTGGCTATGACAGCAGTTTTAAAAGAAGCAGGAATAAGGCCGGACCTTACCGCAGGCTTAAGCCTTGGAGAGTATGCCGCCATTTCCGTGGCAGGGGCTTTGGATCCTGTGACAGCTATAAAATTGGTCCGCCAAAGAGGAATTTTTATGCAAGAGGCAGTACCCAAAGGAGAGGGGGCCATGTGTGCCATCCTGGGCCTTGACATAGAAAAAATCCTGCCGGTGGTGGAGGCCTACAAAAGAGTAGGTATCGCAAATTACAACTGCCCGGGCCAGATCGTGATCACCGGGGCAAAACATGAGGTGGAAGATGTGGCGGCCCTTCTAAAAGAAGCAGGGGCAAGGCGGACAATTATGCTAAATGTCAGCGGTCCCTTCCACTCTGCCTACATGGAGCCGGCAGGGGAAGCCCTCAAAAAAGAGATAGAGAATCTTCGCTTTTCTGATTTAAAGATCCCTTATGTGGCTAATGTGACAGGAGAGCTTGTGCAAGATAAAAATAAAATCGGTGCCCTCTTGTGCAAGGGAGTCTCTTCCTCCGTGAAATGGCAGCAGAGCATGGAGACCATGCTGCAAGAAGGGGTGGATAGCTTTATAGAGATCGGTCCCGGGAAGACCTTGGCAGGCTTTATGAAAAAAATAAATCCTGAGGCTAGGGTCCAAAATCTATCCAAGCTAGAGGATCTGGAAGAAATCCTAGGAGTCCTGGGAAATTAGAAAAAATGATAAGCGACAGGAAACGACAGGAAACGACCGAAAGCTACAGAAAGTTACAGAAAGCGACAGAAACTGAAAAAAGCGACAAAAGGCGACAGAGTAAAAGAGAAAGTGACAAAAAACATGTTAGAAAATAAAATCGCCCTGGTAACAGGGGCTTCCAGAGGAATCGGGAAAGCCATTGCAGAGGAACTGGCAGGGTCCGGGGCCACGGTAATTGTTAATTTCAATGGTTCCAAGGACGCGGCCGAAAAGCTAGTGGAGGAAATTATAGCTTCCGGGGGGAAGGCTGTGGCCTACCGCTGCAATGTGGCAGATGCTTCTTCCTGTGAGACTATGATTCAGGAGATTCAAAAGACCTATGGAAGGATCGATATCCTAGTCAATAATGCGGGAATTGTAAAAGACAATCTTCTTATAAGAATGTCTGAGGAAGAATTTGATGCGGTGGTGGATACCAATTTAAAAGGGACCTTTCATACCATGAAGCATATTTCTAAGATTATGCTCAAGCAAAGAAGCGGCAGAATCATTAACATGGCCTCGGTCGTAGGCCTTACGGGAAACCTAGGCCAGGCAAATTATGCAGCTTCCAAGGCAGGGATTATCGGTCTGACAAAAAGTGCGGCCAAGGAGTTGGCTTCAAGAAATATCACTGTCAATGCCATAGCCCCCGGTTTTATCCGCACGGATATGACCGACCAGCTAAAGGAAGCCGTCAAAGACCAGGTGCTGGGCCAGATCCCTATGGGAAGAATGGGAGAGCCCAAAGACATTGCAAAACTCGTAGGCTTTCTGGCTTCTGAGGACGCAGCCTATATTAGCGGCCAGGTAATCTGTGTAGATGGCGGCATGCTTATGTAAAAATGTCATTCAAAAGGAATAAAGGACATAGGAGATAAAACATGAAACGACGGGTAGTAATAACAGGCCTGGGAGCCGTAACCCCTCTGGGAAATAGCATGAAAGAAACTTGGGCTTCCATCAAAGAAGGAAAGTTAGGCATCGGCCCCATTACTTATTTTGATACCGAAGAATTTAAAGTAAAGTTGGCCGCCCAGATAAAAGACTTTGATGCCTCTCAGAGGATGGATAAAAAAAGCGCCAGGCGCATGGAACTTTTTTCCCAATATGCAGTGGCGGCTGCATGGGAAGCTATGGAGGATTCAGGCCTTGATATGAAGATGGAAGATCCCTTTCGGGCAGGCGTGATCGTGGGATCCGGAATCGGAAGTGTCGCTACGGTGGAGCGGGAGTATGAAAAAATATTAAATCATAAGATCAAGCGGGCAGACCCTCTGATGGTGCCCCGGATGATTTCCAATATGGCAGCAGGAAATATTTCCATCCAATTAGGACTTCAGGGGAAATGCACTAACGTAGCAACAGCCTGTGCCTCCGGTACCCACTGTATCGGGGATGCCTTCCGGGCCATTCAATATAATGACGCAGATATCATGTTTGCAGGGGGGAGCGAAAGCTGTATCACACCAACCGTGGTGGCAGGCTTTGAGGCCCTAACAGCCCTCTCAAAGGAGAAAGATCCTTTAAAAGCCTCCCTTCCCTTTGATAAAAACCGGTCAGGCTTTGTCTTGGGAGAGGGAGCCGGCATAGTGGTTCTGGAAGAATTGGACCATGCAAGAAAGCGGGGCGCCCATATTTATGGGGAACTGGTAGGATATGGAGCCACTGCGGATGCCTTCCACATTACCTCCCCCTGTGAGGATGGAAGAGGGGCCGCCAAGGCCATGGAACTTGCTATTAAGGAGGGAGAAATTTCTCCGGACCAGGTAGACTATATCAATGCCCATGGGACAGGGACCCATTTAAATGATCTCTATGAGACCCGGGCCATCAAGGCAGCCTTTGGAGAGGCAGCGAGAGACCTGGTTATTAATTCCACCAAATCCATGATAGGGCATCTTTTGGGAGCCGCCGGTGGGGTGGAATTTGCAGTCCTTACAAAATCCCTGGAAGAAAATTACATTCATCAGACCCTGGGAACCAGAGAGACCGACGAGGGGTGTGACCTTAATTATGCCATAGGGGCCCCTGTAGAGAAAAAGATAGACTATGCAATGTCAAATTCCCTGGGCTTTGGAGGCCACAATGCCAGCCTCCTGATTAAGAAGTTTGACATGTAGGAAGGATTTTTGCTATGGAAATAGAAAATTTAATGAAATTAGTCGAGCAAGTATCTGAATCGTCCTTAGAAAGCTTTAGCTACAAAGAGGGAGCCTTCTCTGTAAAGATGCGCAAAGGAAGAAAAGAAAGCGAGCAGAAAAGTTTAGGAGAAGAATGGTCGCTTCTGACCTGTGGGGATAAGCCATCCCCGTCAGCGCCTAAGGAAGAAAAAACGGAAGAAAAGACCCCGGGAAAAGAAGTAAAATCCCCCCTGGTGGGTGTATTTTATGCGGCTCCTTCGGAAGGGGCAGACCCCTTTGTTAAGGTGGGAGACCATGTGAAAAAAGGACAGACCCTGGCCATTGTGGAAGCCATGAAGCTTATGAATGAAATCGAGGCAGAAGAGGATGGGGTGATCCGGGAAATCTGTGTAAAAAATGGGGAGGCCGTAGAGTATGGCCAGGACTTATTTATCATGCAGACGGGGGAAAACTAATATGAGACATCTAGATATCAATGAGATAAAAAAAATCATCCCCCACAGACATCCCTTTTTATTGTTGGATTATATAGAAGACTATGTCCCGGGACAATATGCCCTAGGCTATAAATGCGTGACCTACCGGGAGGATTTTTTCGCGGGACATTTTCCGGGGGAGCCTGTAATGCCGGGGGTTCTGATTGTGGAGGCCCTGGCCCAAACCGGCGCCATAGCTATTCTTTCCCTGCCGGAAAATCAAGGAAAAACGGCCTATTTTGGGGGAATCGACAAATGTAGATTTAAAGGAAAGGTAGTTCCGGGAGACAAGCTCCGCCTAGAGACCAAGATCATAAAGCGAAAAGGGCCCTTGGGCGTGGGGGAAGCCACAGCCTATGTGGATGATAAGCTTGTCCTAAAGGCAGAACTAACTTTTATGGTTGGATAAGGAGAAAAAGATATGATCAGAAAAGTGCTGGTGGCCAATCGGGGAGAGATTGCCGTTCGTATTATCAGGGCCTGCAGGGAAATGAAGATCCAGACTGTGGCCGTTTATTCTGAGGCTGACAGGGAGGCTCTGCATGCCAAGCTAGCAGATGAAGCCATTTGCATTGGGCCGGCGGCCTTATCAGAAAGTTATCTTTCTATGGAAAAGATTATCAGTGCTACCATAATCTCCGGAGCCGACGCCATTCATCCGGGCTTTGGTTTTTTATCAGAGAATAGTAAATTCGCAGACCTTTGCGAAAAATGCAAGATTATATTTATCGGTCCTAAGGCAGACGTGATCGCAAGGCTTGGGGATAAACAGGCGGCGAGAAATACTATGCTTCTTGCAGGAGTCCCTGTCATTCCCGGAAGCGACCATGCCATATATAATATAGAAGAAGGCCTTTTGGAGGCAGAGAAAGCTACCTATCCGGTCATGATCAAGGCGGTCTCAGGGGGCGGCGGAAAAGGCATGCGGATGGCGAGAAATCCGGAGGAATTTAAGGATCTTTTTTTTGTGGCCCAAAAAGAAAGTAAGCAGGCCTTTGGGGATGATGCCATGTATGTGGAACATTTTATCGAAGGCCCCAGGCATATAGAATTTCAGATCCTGGCAGATTCCTTTGGAAATGTGGTCCAGTTAGGAGAAAGAGACTGCTCCATCCAGAGGAATCATCAGAAACTTATCGAGGAGTCCCCCTCTCTTTCCTTAAGTGATAAGAAGCGGAGGGAAATGGGGGAGGTGGCAGTAAGAGCCGCTAAGGCAGCAGGCTATGAAAATGCCGGAACCATTGAATTTCTCTTAGAAAAAGATGGGTCCTTTTATTTTATGGAAATGAATACCAGGATCCAGGTGGAGCATCCGGTGACGGAGTGGGTTACCGGGGTGGACCTTATAAAAGAACAGATCCGGATTGCCTCAGGCCTTCCCCTTAGCTACCGCCAGGAGGATATACACTTGCAGGGCCACTCCATAGAAGTCCGCATCAATGCAGAAAAACCGGAGGATCACTTTAGGCCCTGCCCGGGTACCATTAGAGACCTCCATTTGCCGGGAGGAAAGGGGATCCGTATAGATTCCGCTATTTACAGTGGCTATAGGATCCCGCCTTACTATGATTCTATGTTGGCCAAGATCAGTGTCTGGGCCAAGAATCGCAAGGAAGCCATCCGGAAAATGCAAAGTGCCCTGGGGGAAATCATTATTGAGGGCGTAGACACCAACCTAAATTACCAATATGAGATCCTAAATCATCCAAAATACCTGTCCGGGGAGATTACCACGGACTTTATAAAAGAAGAAATGCAGCAGGAGTAAACCTAAAAAAACGACATGCTGGCAGAAAACCATTAGCTAGCGGCCGCATCCTGCAAAAGACGAAAGGATTTAGCTATGAATTTTGACCATGTATTTAAGAAGACGAAAGTAAGCGGACATTTATTCCACCGAAAAAAAGAGCGGCCGGAGGTTCCTGAGGGCCTGCTTTGTAAGTGTAATAAATGTAAAGCCGCTATTTTTGCCCAGGATGTAAAAGAAAATTATTATACCTGTCCCAAATGCCATGGTTATTTTCGAGTAGGAGCAAAAGACAGGATCCTTCGCCTGGCAGATGAGGGGACTTTCAAGGAGTGGGATCAAGATCTTACCAGCAAGAATCCCTTATCCTTTGAAGGCTATGAAGAAAAGCTTATGGCAGCCAAGCTAAAGTCGGGCCTAAAAGAATCGGTGCTGACAGGACTTTGTAAGATTGGGGGCGTAAGTTGTGTACTAGCTGTCATGGATGGAAATTTCATGATGGGAAGCTTAGGCCAGATGACAGGGGAGAAGATTACGAGGGCGGTGGAAAAAGCTACCGATTTAAAACTTCCCTTGGTCATCGTTACCTGCTCCGGGGGAGCCAGGATGCAGGAGGGGATCTACTCCCTCATGCAGATGGCCAAGACCTCGGCGGCTATTAAAAGGCACAGCGATGAAGGCCTCTTTTATATCAGCCTTCTTACAGACCCTACCACAGGGGGAGTGACTGCAAGCTATGCCATGGAGGCGGATATTATATTGGCAGAACCGGGAGCCCTGATCGGATTTGCAGGTCCCAGAGTGATTGAACAGACCATAGGACAAAAACTCCCCAAGGGCTTTCAAAGGGCAGAATTTTTGCTGGACCATGGATTTGTGGATGCCATCGTTAGGAGAGAAGATTTAAAAGAAACCCTGGCTGACCTTCTAAGGCTTCATGAAAAGAAGGCGGAAGTTTTAGAGGGGATACATTCTAAGAAAGAGCCCCTCTTGGATTTAAAGGACCAAAAGATACAAAAGATTCAGAAGCCTCAAAAGCTTCAAAAGAAAAGTCCCTGGCAGAGGGTGGAGGCCTCAAGAAGAAAGGACCGCCCGACCGGCAGAGCCTATGTTGAAAGACTCTTTACATCCTTCTATGAACTTCACGGAGATGGCTGTTTTGGGGATGATTCTGCCCTGATCGGAGGAGTGGCTCTTTTTAGGAACACTCCTGTGACGGTGCTTTTTCAGGAAAAAGGAGTGGGAACCAAGGAGAATTTGAAGCATAATTTCGGTATGCCCTCCCCGGAAGGTTACCGGAAGGCCCTGCGGCTTATGAAGCAGGCGGAAAAATTCGACCGTCCCCTTATTTGCATGGTGGATACCCCCGGAGCCTACTGCGGGATGGAAGCAGAAGAGCGGGGCCAGGGGGCTGCCATCGCCAAAAATATCTATGAGATGGCAGGCCTAAAAGTCCCTGTTCTCAGCTTCTTTGTCGGGGAGGGCGGAAGCGGCGGCGCCCTGGCTCTTTCTGTGGCCAATGAGGTCTGGATGCTGGAAAATTCCATATATTCCATCCTGTCTCCTGAGGGCTTTGCCAGCATCCTGTGGAAGGACAGCAAGAAGGCAAAAAAAGGGGCGGAAAAGATGAAGCTTACAGCAGAAGAATTGCATAAGATGGGGATGGTTGAAGAGGTCTTTTCAGAGCCGGAAACCTATACGGCAGAAAGTATGGAACCTGTGCTAACTGCCATAGAAAGTCACTTGGAGGCCTTCCTAGAAAAGTACAAAAATATGCAAGGGGAAGACATCGCAAGGCAAAGATATGAGCGATTCCGAAGTATGTGATCGCGACTTAAATAGGTCGCCTTATGTGTTGCCTTATGTGCCATGGAAACTCCTGGTTTTTAAAGAGCTTGACCACAAAAACAGGTCTTGCTTTCAGAAAAAAGTCTAGATATTACAGTAATCCACCTGTAAAATTCGATTTTTTATTGTTTTGATGGGGAATTTATTGTAAAATCACTGTATATGATTTGGACATTTGCCTTAAATGCAAGTGTTTTTAACTGAAAGTGGATGTTTTTGTATGAAGAATAAAAGAAAAAAGGGATTTACCCTAGTAGAACTTACTGTGGTTCTTGTGATCCTAGCCATCATAGCTGCCATTGCGGTTCCCTTCTTTCTAGGCTATTGGAAGAAGGCAGAGTTTCGTAAGAACCAGGAGAATGCCAAAACTGCATATTTGGCCGCAGAATCAAGGCTGACCTACTATCGTTCCTCCGGCCAGTGGAAGAAGTTTAAGAAGGATATTTTAAAGGCCGCAAAGGAGGGAAAACTGGCGCAGAAGGCCAGCTTTGCGGATAATAGTGAACTGGAGGGGCGAATCTACGCCATCAAATTAGACAAGACTGCCAAGGATCAGACCACAAAAAACAATCTGGTACTGGAGATCCTGGACGACTATACCTATGATAAGGGATTCTTTGACGCCTCTATCTCGATTGAAATTGATATTGAATCGGGGGAGGTTTATTCTGCGTTCTACGCTTCTAGAAGCCAGGGTCTAAATTATGCATCCGATGATTCGGACGGCTATCTTACCATGCAAAAGCGTGACTATGACAGCAGAAAGGACAGGCTCCTCGGCTATTATTCCACAGAGGATACGGTAAATAGTGTAAGTCTGGAAGCTAAGCGCCTCCGTATTACCACCATCAATTTGGTAAACAGTGAAAAATTATACCTGAATTGGTCCAGCAACGCAGGATCTGATCTGGGTGTGGATTATGACATTTCCTTCTATAATAAGACAGGAGACAAGGAACTCTTTTCGGTAAAGGTTTCCCAGATGGATATGAGGTCCAAGGGATGGAGTGCTACCGATACTTCTTCTTCCATGGCAAGCCTTACTGTGAAAGATGCCAGCGGAAAGGATAAAGGGACCTGGCAGTTCCCAGTCACCTACAGTGATAACAAATTTTCTTTAGTATTGGATGCCATGATGTCTGCCAAAGTCCAGGCGACCTTAGACCAAGAGACAGGCACTACTTCCACAGGAAATGATTTACTAAAGACATCCAGCATGAGTATCACCAGACTCTCATCCGTGGCAAGTGACCTTTCCAACCCTCAGAATATTTATGCCAAGGTCAAGGCGACGGCTTATTCAGGAAGCCAGCCTCTTACATCTACCCTAGAGTACCGGGACAGTGAGCAGGTAAAATCCAATACAGCCAATTCTATGTTTGGAGATGATACAGACCTGACCGGTAAAGACAAGACAGCTACAGTGACTGCCTTCCGTCACCTGTCCAATATTCGCTATTATGAAAAAGGCCTAAAGGACAATAAAAGAAATACAACCAACTTTAGCCTAAGTAATAAGAACATGGACTGGGCCAGCGCAGGAACCGGAGTCTATGATTTTAAGTCAGAGAAAACAAAAGCCGGAGGGACCTTGCAAAAATTAACCTGGAAGGAAAGCTCCTCTGATAGTCAGGTGGGCTTCCCAACTATTTCGGACCTGCCTGCAAAATATAGCCTGACCGGCAAGGGCAGTCAGACCCTGATCAGTAATCTTTATTTAAATGAAGAGTCGGTAGTGGTTGATAAGACAGCTGGGACCCTGGGCCAAAAGGCGACCCAGTATCTGGGCCTCTTTGGTGAGATTGAGGGTAGTGTTAAAAATATAAGCTTCAAGGACCCAAGCCTTAGCATAGGAACAAGCAAAACTTCTTCTCTGGGAGATTTAAATTCCCTGCGAGGAGTCGGAATCCTGGCCGGAAGAAGTGAGGGAAGCCTGGAGGGAGTATCCCTGACAGTTTCTAGCAGTAAAAAGGCTCATGCAGTCTTAGAAGCAAATTTAAGTGACGATACGGCAGATTACCTATGTGTGGGCTCTTTGGTTGGGGCTCTTGCCAAGGTAAGCGGAAATGATAAGCTAAACTCCCTGACTTCTTCGGCGGGGCTTAAGGACTTAAGTACCGAGGGTAAGATGACAGTGACCCTGCCACAGGAGAAGAACGGACAGCTTGCCGGTGTGGGCGGAATTGTAGGCTATGCCCATCTAGAAAAAGATGGACAAAAGCAAAAGTCAAGGATTGATTCCTGCAGCAGCAGCATGGAGATTTCCTCCAATCGCTATGCGGGAGGAATCGTTGGACTCTTAGAAAGTGATCTTACAGCTGAAGAATATGAAAATGCAGATGTAGCCGGCCTAAAAGACCTGGCCAATGTAATCGACTGCAAAAGCGAAAGTCTTGTTCGCTGTACATCGGATGATAAGGATAAAGATACAGCCGAAGGAAATTACTTTGGCGGTATCGTAGGCTATGCAGACCATGCCTTACTCTATAATGTAAGCAGTGCTTCCGGCCGGGGGGATAACTTCTCTTATTCAGATCATGTGGACGAAAAAGACCAATACCTCTTAGGAGACTACGTGGGAGGAATTGCAGGCTATGCTAAGGATACCCTCCTAGCCAATTGCTCTACCGAGAAAAACGGATATATTTTAGGAAATGATTACGTGGGAGGAATTGCAGGCGGCCTTGGAGGCAGCCTGACAGAGGCCATCCAGACACGGACAGAGAGCGGAAAGGGAGCCACTGTCAATGCCAGCTATGTAATCGGAAATAATTATGTAGGAGGTCTTACCGGCCTAAACCAGGGTGGTACTGTTTTGAAAGACTGTATCAACAATGGTGTCACGGCAGCCTACGAAAAATACGTAGGGGGAATTGTCGGATACAATGGCAAGGATTCTACCATTGAGGACTGTGCCAGCTATCTATCGGATTATGACAATTCTATCTTCTATATGATCACAAGCACCTGGGATGCCAAGGCAGACTATGCGGGTGGAATTGCCGGATACAATAACGGAGCCATAAAATTTGACGCAGCCAGCGAGGCTATTACCGTAAAATCTGTCTCCAGTATTGTAATTGGAAAGAACTATGTAGGAGGAATTGCAGGCTTCAATGATATCAGCGGAAGCCTGGATGTAGAGTATAGTCTGATCGGCGGACGAATCTACGGCTATGAGGACTGCGTGGGAGGCGGCTTCGGCTTTAACGCATCAGAGTCCCTTTTAAGAACGAATCTGACCATTCAGCCAAGAAGCGTTAAGGGCCGCTACTATGTCGGTGGCTGCATCGGGGCCAATCTTGTCAACCTTTCAGATGATGTCACGATGGATGGCTTTCAGTCAGACAATGCCTTGGGATCTATCACGGCAGATGCCTTCTGCGGTGGACTGATCGGATACCAAAGAACCTATGGGGCAGGACAATTGACGGAAGATAATGCTTCTATCCTTACATCCTTAGAGGCAAATAAGGACCAGTTGCTTCCGGGCTTAGATGCTATCAACGCTCCGACCTCGGTCGTAGAATCTAACAATGACCATACTTTGACGATCACAGCCAGTGGAAATAATAGCAGTAGTCTAACCCAAGAATCCAATAACATTCCAATCAAGGCCAATATTTATGCCGGAGGAATCTTAGGTTACTGTGAGAAGAATTCCAAACTGGTGATTAAAGACTGCAAAAACTCGGGAAATATTTCCAATATTTCCGGAGAGGAAAAGACGGTAAGCCTGGAAGTCTTCACAGAGGCAGAAGCCGGAGGAAGCCAGGGAGATGATACAAGCCTTCATATGGTAGGAGGTATCATCGGTGCCAACCTAAAGAACCAGGTCATCGACCACTGTACCAACACGGGAAGCATGTCCGGATATTCCGGAATCGGTGGCGTGGTTGGTTTAAATACCGGCCTGGTAGTAAACTGTAGCTTGAGTGAGCATTTTGGAAATGCTACTCTTAATTACCTGGGAGGCATCGCCGGCATCAATGCCTGCGACCTTGAAGCGCAAGCTGACACGGACAAAAATTATGGACAGATTACTTATAAAACAGGCTTGATTCAAAACTGCAGCACGGCTTCTTCAAAGACCATCTCCGGTAAGAATAATATCGGAGGAATAGTAGGCTGGAACCTTGAAAATGCTATACTGAAAGATGACGTAAGCTATGCCAATATATCCGCATCCGGGGACCGCATCGGCGGCCTGGTTGGAAGAAATGGCGGAGAAGTATATGCAACCGCTTATAAAAATTCTACCATGCAGACCATCACATCCAGCGGAAGCCAGGTAGGTGGTTTGATCGGGGAAAATGAAAGCACAGGAAGCCTCAATGTAGCTAAATCTACAGCATCCGAAGAAGTAGTCGTTGGCCAGGTGGTAAGCATCAATGGCTATGAAGAGGTTGGAGGCATCATAGGATCCAACAGTGGAAACCTGGGAAGTGAAGAGAATAACTTCTATATTACCTGTCAGGCAAACCTAGTTCGGGCATCCCAGGGAGTGGTCGGTGGAATTGTAGGAATTACCAATGGTGACATTAAAAAGGCCATCAACCGGTCCAAGCATGTGACTGCAGATGCAGGAGATGCCGGCGGAATTACAGCTACAAATGTCAGTGCAGACAAGACCATTGAAGATTGCAAGAATTATGGAAATGTCCAGAGCAATGACGGCTATGCCGGAGGAATTGTGGCAAGAAATGCCGGAAGGATTTCAAACTGCCTGGTGGGAAGCGGCAGTGGCAATACCACAGAAATCTACAGCCTGGGGACCGAAGTCTTAGGTGGAATCTGTGCTATAAATACCGGAAGCGTCACTGACAGTGGCGTGGAAGATGCAAAGGTTCTCCTAAAAGGAGATGCAAGCATCTTTGGCGGCATTGTAGGTAGAAATGAGGGAAGCCTTAAAAATTCAGAGTCTTATATAATTAAAAACATCCCCCTCATTGAGAGTAACCAAAGCAGTCTCACGGTAGGTGGCGCTGTAGGCCAAAATAGCCAGATAGGAAGCATTGACCAGGTAAGCGTCGAGGCCAACAATGCCGCAAGTTTTAAGGATTTTACCGATTATCGTTATCTGGGTGGAATCGTAGGAGACAATGCAGGAAGCGTAAAAGCTTCCAGATTCTCCGGTTCAATCAGTGAAAAATCCGGTGCGGCCGGCAACTGCTACGGAGGAATTGCAGGAATCAATGAGACCAAGGCAACCTTAGAAAACTGCAGTGTCGGTCTGATCAATATGACTATCAAGGGCGTTTATACCGCAACCAGCACCAGTACCGCAGCCCAGAAAGAATCCCTGGCAAGCCATGCCGGAGGAATCGTCGGAAAGAATGAGGAAGATGCATCTATTACAGGATGTATCCTGGACAATAATTCTGAGAGTAGTTTTACAGCATCTTATGGTATGTTAGGTGGAGTGGCAGGCTTTAATAAGGGTAATATTGAGCTGTCAGGAAGTGCCTATACAGGAGCCATTATGTCCGAGGCAGAATCCTTAGATGACCTGGAAAAGAATGTAAAAAGTCAGGGACTGAGTGCGGATAGCAGGTATGTAGCTTGGAAAGATAATAGCAATATTGAAGATTTAAACTATAACGATAACACGAGCGTGACCAAGGACCGCCTCGAACTTATCATGGAGAGCAACGGAAACCTTGGCGGAATTACAGCCTACAATGGAACTACAGGAAGTATCAGCTCCTGTGTATCTGGCAAGTGGTTTTTAAATAACAAGTCCGAGGCTCTTGGAGTTGGTACCGGTGGAATTATCGGGATGAACGAGTCGGAGAAGGATTTGGATCGCCTGATCAATGGTGCCTTTGTAGGCCGTCAGCTAAAGAGCACAGTCACCAACCGTTTTGCCGGAGGAATTATCGGAAACCAGAATAACTCTACAAATTCCGGTTGGACCATAGACCGCTGCATCAACTATGGAACCGTATATTGCTATAAGACCCACTATTCCGGAGGAATCATGGGCCAGTGGACCGGTTCCGGCGGTAATATCAAAAATTGCCGCAACTATGGAAACCTACAGACCACCTATTCAGCCGGCTGGGTCGGTGCTTCCGGAGGAATCGTTGCCCAGCTCTATCATGCCTATGAGGAGAATGAGTATAATATCATCGGCTGCGGAAACTTCGGAAATATCTATGGAAGAGGTGGAAAGGGAACCGGAAACAGTGCCAATGACAGTGCGGGTATTCTGGGAAATGTAACCACCTATTATTCCGATAAGCAGGCGAATGGACAATCCTTTAGCATTCAGATTTTAGATTGTGTCAATGGCCCGGGGGTAGAAATTTATTCCGCATCTATGGCGTCAGGAATTTTTGGATTTTTATCTTGTGATAATCCGAATGGTGATAATATTATTAAATCCACACAGAATGTAGAAATTCGAATCGAACGCTGTCAGAATTATGCCAATAAATTACAGGGCGTCCAATTTGGATCCGGTATTTTTGGAGATCGATATGGAACGACGGGGTGTCAGAATACAACGGTTACGAATTGCTATTCCGTAAACCGAAGCAGTGGCTATTACAACCAGCAAAATCACCCCATCTATTCTTTTGCAACTTGGAGAGGATATGCCTCCAACATAAAAGAGGAAAATCGAGCAAATAACTATTTTGCCCAGGAAAATGATTCGAATTATGGTTGGCAGTTCCCGAAGGTGAAATTGGATTATAATAATACAAGTCCGGATTATAGTTCCGGTGCAAATACAATCAATAATGGACAGTCTGAACTATCCGAACAATATGCCCAGTATGAGTTTTTACTGACAGACAAGACCAAAAACCGCTTCTTTATTGCCACAATCTATAAGGGTTCTACCATAAATGATCATTGGGCAACCATTATGCCGTCAGGCTATATTGTAGCAAAAGATAATACAAGTAATGCGGTTGGAAAGGTATTATTCTATCTGGACGATAGCTATACCACTTATTCCCAGGTTTGGAATCAGATGCTTGCAAAGGACAGTGACTTTTATAAGCTTGCAAGAGAAGGCTATCGAAGCATAGAAGGAATCGTAGATTCAAAGATTTTGGCACCGGCGAGTGCATCCGCAAGCATTAAGAATGGAAAGATCACGCTTGATATAAAAGCAAAAGATCTGCCGGGTGCCTTAAAAGGCGAAAAGTGCAATCCTTTCCAATACAATATCAAGGTATCCGACGGCAGCAATGAGAAGATCTACCAGTTATATACTGAATCCGGAAGCTTTGACCTTCCGGAAGATCTGTCGGGTAAGCTTACGGTCAGCGTGCAAGCGGTTAGTATGTTCGATGATGTAGAAGCCTCAGATTGGGTAGAAGCTTTGGTAAACCAGACCCAAGAGGTCCTTCCTACACCGGATGTGAAGGTAGAATTGGTTCGAACAGGCAGCAGCACTTATGGCGATACAGCCACTAATTATGCTTACCGATTTAGCTTAAATAATCTGGATGCATATAAAGAGTATTCCGGATGGCAGGTCAAGGTAAATGTTCAGGGGGCTGCAACCGTAACCTTGAGCGAAGAAAATCCGACCAAGACCGCCAGCATGACTGCCGGCACCTATCAGATGACGGCCCAGGCAAGCGGCACAGGCTATGAGAGCTCCTCCTTAAAGTCCATCCCGGTATACCTGCCTAAGTACAGGCCGTCCATTACCTTACAGACCTGGACGCCGCAGGCCACTCCAAAGGTGACCATAAGCGGAGAGACCATAGACAACCTGAGCGTCAACATCGAGTTGGACGGATCTAGTACAGGAAATATAGACACCCCACCGATTTATCGGGCAGAACTTATAGGCAGCTGGAATGGGGAAGATAATGTGGTATTTGCCCAGACAGATATCTTAACCGTCGCCAATGGAAAGGCAAGCGCTAGCTTTACAGACTTGCCGGACTATATAAGCAAGGCGACGAATCTCAAGATTCGCATCTGGTATGCCGAGTCCGGTTTAGGACCGGTTTATACCTATTATGATGTAACCAAGAAGGCGGATGCCAATGTTAAGATCCTGGAGTCTGTAGAAGATGACAAGGAGACCTGGAAGTATCAATTCAGTACTGCCTTAGAGTCCTTTGCTAGTTACTTTGATAATTATAAGTATGAGTCAGACAAGCTATTTAGCTGGCTTGCGGCACCAAAGATTGATTCCAAAGAAGGCGTACTTGCACCAAGCCAAGATGCCCAGGGTAACCTGATTTATAGCTTCTCCTGGGATAGCAAGCAGACCGATACCTCGGCAAAATACCAGGTATCCCTAGTGGGAATCGATGCAAATGACAGGGAAGTTACCATTGATACCAGTGCCGCCTATACGAATGCAACAAAGAAGACCTTAAAGATCGACGGAAGCGATTGGAATTACAAGAAGGTAAAACTAAAGGTAACAAGAATCGGTGACGCGTCTAAAAAACAAATCGGTCTTTCTTCGACAGAGACCTTTGAAGTAAAACAGCGGCTAAAACAAGTAGGACAGCCGGCAGTCGAGATCCAAGATGAGAACGAACTGGATTATGAGATCAGCTGGTCCCCACTTGCCTCAGAAGAAGGATGCAGCGGATATCAGGCCTATATTCAAACCTATGCAGAGACAGGAAGTCTTACCAGTGCTGAGAAGTTAGGAGAGGAAGTTCCGGTAAGTGCAATCAAAGACGGAAGCTACAGCATGTCCGTCAACCTGGAAAAATATGCAGGAAAGCGAGTCGTGATCTATCTGGTCGCAAAGGCAGATGCCGCCGGCAACTACCTAGACAGCGTCAGTGGTATCAGCTATGAGCTTGAGATTCCTAAACGAATCGATCCGCCAAATGTCACCTGGCATGTCGGCTGGACCTATGATTCCGCGGAATATTTAGAGGCAGATGATTTTGAAGACGGAGGCCTGACCGTAAGCTTAACAGCAGACAAGGACAGCATACCTCCGGGAGGAAGTGCCTACCTTTTAAAGGCCTATGTATACGACACTGAGGCAGATGCCAATAAGGCCACCGATACAGATCCGGGAAGTGCCTATGAGCTTAAGTATCCTCTGGAAGAGTCTGTAGCCCAGATGGATGCTAACAGCTCCACAAAATACAGTCACAGCTTTGGCCTGTCCACAAAATATGCAGGAAAATGGATCGTCTTCTATGGACGAATCTCCTCAGGGGCAGGAAGTGTAAGTTCCAAGTGGGTCAAATCAGATGTCTACAGGCTCCCTTATGTACAGCTAAAAGCGCCTCAGATTGGATCAGAGGTGGAAGAGGAAAGCCAGTTTACAGCAAGTGTTCAGACCACACCGGAGGTTCCGGGCCAGGATGAGCCCTGGACGGCAAAGAGAACCTACCTTGCCTGGGAGAGTGTCTTCTGCGGCGATGTCTACGAAGTAAATCTTACAGGCCAGATTACAGATTCCAGCCAGTCCAGTGGCAAGAAGAATATAGAAACAAAACTTCGCTTCCTAGAAGCAAGTGATGGCCTAAAAGTGCAGGTATGGAGGGCTGTAGAAGAAAAGATCAGTGACACAGAGACAAAAACCGTATGGAAGTGGGTATCCATAGACGAGACCCCACAAGACCTTCCGGAAGGGACCAAGGAGACAGAGATTACCCATATCTTTGAGATCCCGGACTACAGCGTAAAAGCGACCGGAACCTATACGGCGGCGGATGGAAGCACCCCGGTTTATAGCCTAAACCTGGCTACCAGCCTTCAGGTCCAAAAGACAGAGGATGGAACCTACAGCTACCGCTTGATGCTTCCGGATGTGACAGACATGAAGGCGGCTGATGACAGCCAGGTAAGCAACGATGACTTTAGTATTTCCACCAAGCTAGAAGCCTATACCAATGTTTCTGCGAATGTTCCGGATGATAAGGAAGAACAAGAGCAAAAGAGCCAGACCTTTGTAAGGTCTGATGCAATGACCATTGAGTGGAAAAAATAAATTAAAAACAAGGAGTAGTGCATGCGAGGATGGCAGAGCATAAAAAAGAATAGAAAAAATGGAGTATCCATGGTTTTGGTTCTCTGTGTCTCTGCCTTCTTTGTGGCATTTGCAGCCGCCATGGTCTATGCCGCAGGCATGGTCATGGCCCAATCAAACCAAAGACTCAAGGAGGAGCGGTGCTACCAATTGGCTAAAAGCTATGGACAGGTCCTAGAAAAAGAGCTCACAAAATACGAGAGCAAAGAGGATGGGGCCGGAAGCTTTTATGCCTTTGCCAACAAATTTCTTGATAGTTCCCACTACCTTGAGTATAATTCAGACTATAGTTCCAGTACCACTTACAACTTCGTCCTGGATGATGCCAACCTAAGTGACCTCTTTGAGTCCCCCTTGGATGATCCTTCCTATGGAAATATCAGCATTTCCCTAAAAAAGGAGACCAATTCCGATGAGAATACAGATAACATCCTAAAGGGTGGAAGCATTGAGAATGTCAAGAGTGGGACCGATTATACAGCTACCATTACAAGCATTGAGAATACAACCGTCCGCCAATATAATTTGATTTTGGATGTGACATCCTATTATGATGATATCTCCTACACCTACACCCAGGAATTTTCCCGGGAGGAAAAGTACTCCGTAAGTTTTAAATACCAGGATACAGGAATTGTATGGGATAGTAGCTCTAAGGAGTGGAAGATAGGAAATACGGCGGGGGCAAAATATGATATTCCGGATGGAGCAACCATCAGCTACGAGTATCTTACAAATTCTCCCAGCTTAAGTAAATTTATAGAAAATCGCCTCTAGGAAGGAGCTGCTTTTGATATGATGAATATTCTAAAGGGCAGAGGGAAGAAGCAAGCAGAGGATAAAATAAAGGACAAGGCCGGGGAGACCCTGGTGGAAGTTATGGCAAGTATCTTCCTCTTCCTAATCCTCCTAGCCATCCTAAACGGAGCCATCAGTTACTGCAGCAGGGCTCTTACCAAGAATAAAGAAATCCGGGCAGAAAATGCAAGGGTTTTAGAAAGTCTTCAAACTGCCACAGAAAGCCCATCCGGTACTTTAGAGATGAACTTTATCGCAAGCAATGCAGACATGACAGTCAAAGGAAATCAAGTCTTTGCTGTAAAGGTAGACTTGGCAAAAAAAGAAGTAAACTATAAGGACAGCCAGGGGGCAGACCAAACTACCAGCTTCTCCCTATTTAAACCCACATCCGAGGACGGAGGTGGCTCATGATCCTGACAAAGAAAAAGACAGGTCTATCCAAAAGGCAGGCTTCCTTTAAGAAGCTAAAAGCCAACAGACGAAGAGGAACCACCCTGGTGGAGCTGATCGTATCCTTAGTACTGATCAGCATCCTCATGGCCATGGCGGCGGCGGCCCTAAGCTCCGCCAGCAGGATCTTTGTAAAAGTACAAAAGACCCAATATGCCCAGTCCATCCTAGATACTGTTATGACAGAGCTTCGAGGCATGACAGAAGACGCATCCGGCTATATAAAAATCTACGAAAAAGAAGGATTTGCCCCGGATGCCCTGGGAGTAACAGAAGGAACCACCCTGGAATTTCAAACCACAGAAGGCTACGTAGAAGTCCTATCCCAGGAGGGGGCAGAAGAAACCGCCATCTATATAGGAGACAAACCAAGCGGAAGCTATGAAAAGCTAGCAAGCGGCAGACTCTTAAGCCGCTACTACAGCCTAAAGGGAAGCACCGGCACCTATATTAGTGAGAAAGACGGGACCCCTGTGGCAAGAGCCGTGGCAAAGGTCTACGGAGAAGGCTTCTATATGAAGAACTATCTGGAGATCGACTATAAGGCCAGCCCTGATAGTAGTGGGCAGGTATCCAGCATAGAGGCCACCTTAAAACTATATGCCACCGATTCCGATGGTAAGAAACAAGAAGATCCCATAGCCACAGACACAGAAGTCCTAGAGCTAAGAAATCCCCTGCCCCTAAAGACAGGAGAGGGATCAAAAACAGCCACCGCCGATAATCAAAGCATCACCGACACTGAAAGTGGAGGAGAAGGAAACTAAGGAGCGGTCGGCAACAAAAAAAGGTATATACGCCGGCACCGAGGCGAATATATAGATAAGAGGCTTTCAAAGTCTTGGCCCGTATAAGCTTGCTTATAAATGGATGAGAGACCTTGAAACCCGACCCGCAATGAAAAAGACATTGCAAAGGCAAGGGAGGATTCCACCTCCCATCGAAAAAAATGAAAGAAAGGAAACGAGGGAAATGATGAAAAAATTGAAAGAGAAAAAAGGATTTACATTAGTAGAATTAATCGTAGTATTAGTTATCCTGGCAATCTTAGCAGCATTGTTGATACCGGCATTGACTGGGTATATTGATAAGGCGAAAGAAAAGCAAATTATAGCAGAGACACGTCAGGTTGTGATGGCAGCACAGACTTTGATTGATGAAGAGTATGGTGCAGTGAATCCAGGTGGCAATACAATTAAGGAGTTACAGAACGAGGACACAGATCCTTTCACAGCCCAAAAAATTGCTGACTTAGCAGAGGTGCAAGCAACAAATATTACTAGTGTTGACGTGGATGATAACGCAAGAGTTACAAAAGTAGTGTATACAGATACAAGTACAAAGAAAAAATGTACATATACTTATGACTCAACAGAGAAAAAAGGAAATTATAAAGTAGAAGCAACTCAATAATAACAAACAGAAAGGCCAACCATGACCCAGCCAACCCGATTTTCCCCGAAAAGAAAATTAAATATTAAAACAACTTGGCTGCGTCCGGTGGTATTCTTTCTGATTTTCACCCTCCTGGCCCTTGTCCTTATCATCCCAGCCGCCCTCCGCCTTATGTATCGGGCGGATGCCGGGGTGGCCTTGGGCAATGCTAAATCGGTGCGGCTTGCCCTCCAGGTGACTGGCAAGGAATGCTATGGAGGAGACCAGACATTTAGTGACGCTTCCGGTCAAGGGGGCGTCACTGAAAATGTCTACCAGGATGTTATAAACCTAAGCAAGGCACCCGGAGAATTCTGGGTCCTGAAACTAGGCCGGGACGGCTATACCGTTGATGAATTCATTTACAAAGAAGATGAATTCACCGTCTGGTACCAGGCAAGTCCAAAGACCTATACCGTATATCACGACGAGACCATGATCGCAGCTGAATAGTGATCATAATAAAGAGAATGAACCCCCTTAACACGACAAACAATCATTGACAATAATCAACAGGAGAGAAGAGACATGCTTATAACCATCTTAGAAAGTATCATATGGATCCTACGTTTCTTCTTCGGAGCCTGTATCTTTAGTTTTTTAGGCGTCGTTATCTACAGACTCCCCCTGGGGGAAAGTCTGGTAACAGGACGCAGTCACTGTACCAATTGTAACCATAGCTTACAGCCTTTAGAGTTAATCCCAGGCATTAGTTACCTGGCTCTTAGGGGCAGGTGTAAGGAATGCAAGGCAAGGATCCCGGTTAGGGATTTTGTCTGTGAAATGCTTGGAGGCTTGGCCTTCATTTTTTGCGGATACCGCTATGGAGTAGGTTCTCTTGGAATTTTATCCTTGAGGGGCTTACTTATATTTATTTACCTTGGAATATTACTGGTGGTGGCCCTCATCGACTGGGACACCCAGATTATATACGATAGATTTCATATTATGATACTTATATTGGCTGTGGGACAGGTTTCCTTAGACCCCTCTCACGGAATCGTAGACCGGATCATAGGGGCCCTCATCATTGCAGTCCCTATGTTTATTCTAGCCCTAATCATCCCCGGAGCCTTCGGGGGTGGGGACATTAAGCTTATGTTTGCCTCCGGCTTTTTACTTGGAACCGGACCCATTGTATGCTCTATGTTCTTGGGGCTCTTGACCGGAGGGGCCTACGGGGCCTTTATGCTTGCGAGGAAAAAATTAGACCGCAAGGATAACTTCGCCTTCGGACCCTTCTTGGCCTTTGGTCTTGTGGTGGGGGCCCTGTACGGAGACCAGCTTGTGCATTGGTATCTGGGATTTTTGTAAGAGCTAGGAGCCTCGCTTGCTGAAACTTTCTATTTGCCGGAGGGGAAGCACACGAAGAAAGTAGTTTTGCAAGGCCCTGTATAGTTATAAAATGAAAGATTGATTTAAAGAAAGAGGACAAAATGAATGCCCAATTATAAATATGTCGCAAAGGACATGAACGGAAAAGTTCATAAGGGAAATTTGGAGGCTAGCTCCAAGGACCAGCTCATTAAAGAGCTCCAGGATCAGAAGCTTTTTTTGGTGGAGGCCAAGGACCTGGGCAAGGCCAGGGGCTATAAGAAATTAAAGGCCAAGGAGCTTTCTGCCTTTAATAGGGAGCTTTCAACTTTACTTAGTTCCGGTGTCAGCCTGGTGCGGGCCATGGATATTATTTCAGACCAGGAGGGGATCGCCCCCCAGGAGAAGGAAATTTACAAACTGATCCTACAGGACCTTCGCCGAGGCATTCCCTTGTCCGATGCCATGGAGACTAAGGAGTGCTTCCCGGACCTTATGATCGGAATGATCCGGTCCGGTGAGGGCAGCGGTAACTTAGATCTGGTAACCCAGAGACTTTCCCTGCAATATGAGAAGGAACACAAGCTAAACCAGCAGGTCAAATCCGCCATGGTTTATCCTTGTATCTTGTTGGTCTTAAGTGTATGTATCGTCATCTTGATCGTTACCTTTATTCTTCCCCAGTTTCAAAGCCTCTTTGATCAGATGGATTCCCTGCCCCTACCGACGACGGTTTTAATGGCAGTGTCAGACTTTTTGGTGAAAAAATGGTACCTGGCCCTTCTTACGGTCTTAGTTATCGTGACCCTGATTCGGATTATCGTGGCCATCCCTAGCATTCGAAGAGGGGTGGACTGGATGAAGGTTCATATGTGGGGCTTTGGAAAGTTATATAAGGTTATCTATACCGCAAGATTTGCCCGGACCCTAAGTAGCCTCTATGCCAGCGGAATGCCCTTAGTATCTGCGGTATCCGTGGCGGCCAAGACCATTGGAAATGGCTATGTGGAAGACCAATTTGACCAGGTTGTGGTAAAGGTAAGGGGGGGCGTTCCCTTGTCTGAGAGCCTCCAGGAGGTGGATGGACTTTTAAGAAAGCTTTCCAGCACCATCCTAGTCGGGGAGGAGAGCGGACGCTTGGATGCCATGCTGGATTCCATAGCGGAAACCATGGAAGACGACGCAGAACAGGCTACCAAACGGATGGTCACCCTCTTAGAGCCCATCCTTATTATTTTCATGGCACTTATCGTAGGATTTATCATGATCGGAGTTATGCTCCCGATCTACGAATCTTATTCTGCCATTGAAAATGCATAGGACATCAGACCGCAGGGGTTTTGCCCCGCAGCATTTAGACTTATAGATCAGAAAAGTAACAGGAGGATATCCATGAGTGATACTGTCATTGTACTGCAGGAAGATTGCATTCTGGCTGCGAACGGAAAATTTGGCAACAAGCCTAGAATTTCCCTTACCAACCGAATGGAACTTTCTTTCCGCGGAGAATTAATAGACCAATGGAAGGAAGCCTTAACCCTATGGAAGGGGACGGGCTACAAGGGTGGGACCATCAAATTAGTCCTGCCCTCCATCTATGCTTCTTCCAGAATCCACCGCATTCCTTTTGCCAAGGGAAAGCAACTAAGGCAGCTGGCTGAGAATGTCGCTGAGGCTGAGGATTCCGAGAAGATTTCCGATTATGGAATCACAGACTCTGACAAGCACAGGGGCATTACCCTCTGCCATGCCAGTGTCGAGCCGGATACCCTCCAGGAAATTTTAAATATTTTTAGTGAGCTTAGTCTTCCGGTAGGGGAAGTGACGGTCCTTATGGAAAGCTACCTAAGGGTGGTCTCCAAGCTAAAGGAGGCGGGAAATAAAACCGCTATTTATCTCTTTTTCGAGGACTCCGGTGTCACCAGCCTGCTTTATCAGAAGGGCCTCTACCTATATTCCACCAGAAGTAGGATCTTTAGCGAGAGAGGAACCTTAGACTTTGAGACAGAGATCGTAAGAAATATTTCCGGAATCAAGCAGTTTTATGCCACCACAAGCCCAGAGGCTCCTATCACCCATGTCTTTTATGCAGGCTGTAAGGAGGATGACTTTGAGGTATGTGCACCGGGAATTCGCTCTCTTGGTCTGGAGCCTGCTCCCTTAAATGTAGATGATCTTTGCGACATCCCTGTAGGAGCAGATGCCTGGCTTCCCTGTGTCGGTGCCATGATGGAGGATAAGAAAAGCCAGATCAATCTTTTAAGCAAGTGGCAAATGACCCAGGCCCAGGAAGGCAAACAAAAGGGAGATCTTATCAAGCATCTTTTATATCCCGGCATTTGTTTGGGAGTATGCCTTTTAGTCTTTGCAGGAATTTTTGCCTGGAATCTTCATAAGAAATCAGAGATTCATAAGGTGGAGGACTGGATCAATGATCCGCAAGTTTCAAAGTCCTATGAGGAAGCCTACCAGAAGAAGTTAGACAGTGACAAGCTCACAGATGCCATGAGCCAGGTCCGGCAGATGAAGGATAACCTGGCCAGCTACCCGGAGCTTGACCGGGAGACCATGACTAAAATTATCCAGGTAGGGGGCAGCAATATGAGTGTCCAGATCAAATCTATGGATGCCCAGTCCGGCCTTCTTAGCTTCCAGGCAGAGAGTGCGGATGTTATCGACATTCCAAGCTATATTAATAAGTTAACCCAGACCGGCTTGTTTTCTTCCGTAGATTATACCGGTTATCAGTATAACGAAGGGAAGTATTCCCTGGATTTGTCCTGCATCTTAGCGGCAGAAGCTTCAGGAGGTGACAAGTAATGAAATTAGAGATGGAATTAAAACCCGGGGATATCAAGCTGATTAAAGTTTTAGCCTGTGTCTTGATTTTATTTTTCTGCGTCCGTTTCCTGATTATGCCGGCTCTAGATAGCAGCCAGGACCTGATCGATGAGAAGGACCAGGTGGACCAGACCAAGGCCGAGATGCAGATGACCATCGAGGAGGGAAAGACCTTGGATGCTAAGATCGCAACCCAGAAGGAAAACTTAAAGGCCCTGTCGGTGGGATACTATGACCTTATGGAAAACCAGGAGGTAGATGAACTCCTTACAGGAATCGCCTTAAATAATAGCCTCATGCCTGTATATTTAAAAATCGAGTCTACAGAGGCTCAGGCGCCGGGAGCCTACCAGAATCTGACAGCGGAGGCAAGTGCAGACACGAGTGCAGATTCTAGTACCGATACTTCCGATACCACTTCCGATACTACTTCCGATAGCGACGATTCTACGGAAGATGCAGACAGTGACGCTTCGGAGTCTTCTTTGGAAGAGATCTACCAGTATATCAATACCACCAAGGTTTCTATGACCCTCCAGGGCACAGAGGCTGAATTTGAAAATTTCCTAAATGATCTGGCAAAGAACTATCCGGGAGTCAAGCTTCTCTCCTTTGATATGAGTGAGAATACCTATGTGGATGAGAATCTTAAGACCGTTTCCGCAAATACCTATCAGTGTGTCCTGGCAGTATATACTTGCGGAGAATTAGAAAAGACCCAGGAGGCAGATGCGTCGTGAGAAAGAATCTGAGAATCGGAGAAATCCTAGAGGATAAGGGCTACGTAAGCAGAGAGCAGATGGATGAGGCCCTTGCCTATCAAAAAGAAAATAGAGGAAAACGAGTAGGACAGATCCTGATCGAGCTTGGATTTGTCACTGAAAAACAGGTCTTAGAGGCCTTGGCAGACCGCCTTTCCTTGGAGATCGTTGACGTGGCCAAGCTTACGGTAGACCTTGAGGTTGTAGGCATGGTCAGTCGTGACCTGGCGGAGAAAAATTTAATTCTTCCGGTGGCAGAAAAAGACCACAACATGCTTCTTGTCACCAACGACCCCCTAAACTACTTTGCCTTAGAGGAGGTCCGCCAGCAGACCGGCTGCCAATTGCAGATCCTCTTAAGTGAGGAGGCCCCCCTAAAGCAGGCCATTTCCTACTACTATGCGGAGGTTAATGCTAAGAAGGCTGCAGGAAAAGCCAACGTAAGCTTCTCCGCCACCCCGGTGGAAGAGTTGGACGTAGAAAACTTAGATAATCCGGATGAGACGCCTATCATCCAGCTTTTAAATAGCTTGATCGAGCGTGCCATCAAGGTTGATGCCAGTGATATCCATATCGAGCCCTTTGAGCTGGAGACCAGGGTGCGAATGCGTGTGGACGGGGTGGTTACGGAGTATGTCAAGATACAAAAGAACATTCACAATCCCCTCATTGCCCGTATTAAGATCCTGTCCAATCTGGATATCGCAGAAAAAAGAATCCCCCAGGACGGCCATTTCCGTGTAGGCTTAGACGAGGGACGGGTCAACATCCGTGTCTCTGTCTTGCCGACCGTATACGGGGAGAAGGCAGTTCTTCGAATTATGGGGTCCGCAGGCCACCTAGAGCATGCCGACCATTTTGGAATGGATGAGCATTCCTATGCCCAATTCGCCCCCATGCTAGACTGTCCCAACGGAATCATTTATATTACAGGACCGACAGGAAGCGGAAAATCAACCACCCTTTATATGGTCTTAGATTATCTGTCCAGGCGGCAGGTAAATATTTCCACTATCGAAGATCCCGTGGAGAAGAACCTTCCGGGCCTCAACCAGACCCAGGTAAATCCAACGGCAGGCTTAACCTTTGACGTGGGACTTCGGGCCCTCATGCGGCAGGATCCGGATATTATCATGGTAGGAGAGACCCGTGACGGCGAGACGGCCGGAACTTCTGTCCGTGCAGCCATTACCGGCCATATGGTCCTTAGTACCCTCCATACCAACGATGCCGTATCCAGTATCGTCCGTCTGGAAGACATGGGCGTGGAAACCTATCTGGTGGCAAGCTCCCTAGTAGGCTTGGTAGCCCAGCGACTGGTGCGAAAAATCTGCCCCCACTGTGCCAAGGAAGTAGAGACGACCGAGAGAGAGCGCATGCTCATAGGCGATATCAAAACCATCAAACGAGGTATGGGCTGTGCCCAGTGTAACCATACCGGCTATAAGGGACGAATTGCGATTCATGAGATCCTGCCTATCGATGCAGAGCTTCGCCGCATGATCGTAAATAACAAGTCCGTGGAGGAAATCACCCGCTATGCCAGAGAGCACCAGCATATGAGAACCCTAAAAGAGAGCGGGATCCTTTTGGTGGAAGAGGGCATTACCACACCGGAAGAAGTGGCACGAATTGCCTATCAATAGGAATAAGAAATTAGAAATTAATAGTTAGTAATTAGAAATTAATAGTTAGTAATTAGTAAGGAAAGGGAATTGCTTGTAATGAAAAGTCTTGAAATGATCGATCAGTTAATTCTGGATGCCAGAAAGAAAAGAGCCTCAGACGTGCATTTGACAGAAGGGGGCCCGGTCTGGTTCAGGATCCATGGCAGCCTAAAAAAGCAAGAGTCCCTTTCCCTTGAGGGGGAGACCTCGATTAAGGACATGCTCCTTTCTCTAATGGGCCAGGCGGCCAGACTTAAGTTTGATCAGGGCCTGGACGTAGACTTTTCCTGGCAGTCTTCCGATGGCTGCAGGCAGCGTGTCAATATTTTCAGAGAGAGAAAGCATATGGCAGCCACCATCCGCCTCTTAAATGATGAGATCCCTACCCTAGAGCAGTTAAAGATCCCGACAGAGCTTTATCAGATGTCAGAGGAACCCAGGGGCCTGATCTTAATTACGGGACCAACGGGAAGCGGAAAGTCCACCACCCTGGCGGCAGTGATCGAGAGCTTAAACCAAAGATATGACCGCCACATTATTACCATCGAAGACCCCATTGAATATGTCTATGAGAATAAAAAATCACTGATCCACCAGAGGGAAGTAGGAGCAGATGTGACAGATTTCGCCTCCGCCCTTCGAAGCTCCCTGCGAGAAGATCCCGATGTCATCTTAGTGGGAGAGATGCGAGACTATGAGACCATCCAGGCCGCTCTCCTTGCGGCAGAGACAGGCCATCTAGTCCTAAGCACCCTCCATACCACCACAGCCGCCCAGACTGTAGAACGAATCATCGATGCCTGCCCGGCAGAGAGTCAAAACCAGGTAAGAACCCAGCTTGCAGGCGTCTTAAAAGGAATCTTAACCCAGTGCCTCATCCCTTGCGGCGGAGGCCTAAGCCGGATTGCAGCAACAGAACTATTGATGGGAACGGACGCTATATTAAACCTGATCAGAGAGGGCAAAACCCACCAGATCCCATCCATGATGCAGTCCTCGGCAGCTATGGGAATGCATACCTTAAATATGGACTTGTCAAGACTCATGCAGCAGGGCTATATCACCAAGGATGATGCAAGACGCTATACCAACCACGCGGCAGAACTAGAGCAATATTTATAATCTTTTGCCTCATAAAAAAAATAGCATTCTTAGAAGTTAAATTAGAAGCTAAATCAGTAGCTAAACAAAAGGGGGAAGCCTAGATGGTCAATTTATTTTCCAAAAAACACAATAAAAGAACCCGCTTCACCCGCATGTGCATCGGAGAGTCTATTTTTCATTTGATGGACAAAAAAGAATATGAGAAAATCAAAATCTCCGATATCGTCAAACGGGCCGGCGTCTCCAGGATGACCTTCTATCATTATTACGAAAGCAAGGAAGACGCCCTGATCGATTATTTTCATGAGATCGTAGCAGGCTATATCAGAGACTGCAACCGGAAAAAAGTCGGAGACTTTCATGACAGGGAAAGCATCATCCATGCCCTGGCCTATTTTGACCAGTACTCCCTATTTATCATGAAATTAGTAAAGGCCAAGCTTTATTATATCGTGATCGAAGCCATGAACGACTATATGGAAAAAAGGATCATGCCAAGCTATAAGATCCCGGCCTATGAGCTCTATTTTTACGGCGGCGCCCTCCTAAATGTCTTCCTAAAATGGGAAGAAGGGGGCAAGAAAGAAAGCCTGGAGGAAGTGGCGGAGGCCATCTTTGCCAGCGTAAAAAACTCCTAAAAAAACGGTGAGGAAAGTAAGAAAAAGAAATGAAAAAGTCCACAAAGACTAGACAAGAACAAGAAAAGGATATGAGCAAGTCCCAAGCGTCAAGCTCGAAAGAAGCAAAAAAAAATAAAGGGAAAAAATTCTGTAATATACTGGGAACCCTGCTATTGGTCCTGGTCATTTTACTATGCATACCCCTAACCATACCCAGGCTCTTCGGATGTCAGGTCTACAATGTAGTCAGCGGAAGTATGGAGCCGGCCATCCAGACCGGAAGCCTGGTATACGTACAAAGTGCCCAGGCGGCAGAAATAGCCACAAATGACATCATAGCATTTTACGGAGAAAATGATACCGGGGCCATCATCACCCACCGAGTGGTAAAAAATCAGGTCGTATCCGGACAATTCATCACCAAGGGAGATGCCAACGAAAAAGAAGACCTAAGCCCGGTAAGCTATGACCGCTTCATAGGAAAAGTAAGCTTTCATGTGCCGGTGCTTGGAAGGATCTTGGCATTTGTAGCCACCCTATATGGGAAGATCACGGTCGCAGGGCTGGTACTGGCAGCCATACTCTTCAGAATCGTGGGAGAGCGGGACTGATTTTTCTATTTCATGCTGGGCAGAGTGGTGGGCTGTAAGGGCCATGCTATATTGAAAAAAACATGCTGCGTTTCCTACTCGCTGCAGGCGGCTTATCCGCGAAGGCTTTCGCAAACTCGCGCTATGCGCTCACGAGGGGCCTAAAAGGCCCCTCGGCCCTTCGGGCACAGATGCGAAACCCTCCGCAGCCAGCCTGCAGCTCCCTACGGAAGCCTCGCAAAGTTTTTTGCAATATAGCATGGCCCTTACAGCATCCAACTTCTGTCCACATGCTATAGATGGGAGAGAGGAAGCTGTGCAACGTTTTTTGCAACATAGCAGGAAACCCCTTGTAGCAACAAACACTCCGCCCACATGCTAAAGATGAGAAAATGCGCTGTCGCCCTTGACGGTAGAGAACTACCGTGGCGAAAAATCCCTAAGTTCCGCTGAATAAGAAAGTCGCTGATGATTTTTTAATGTGGGATGGGAAGGGAGTACTGCAGGGGTGGGATCTGCTGCAAAGACGATAGCGGAGTTTCCGTCAGGAGCTGTCAGCCGGCAGCGAGGACTTACGCCTTGTGCCCGAAGGGCCGAGGGGACTCTAGGCCCCTCGTGAGCGCAAAGCGCGAGTTGGCGGAAGTCCTCGCGAATCAGCCGGCTGAAAGCGAGTAGGAAACGCAGCGTGTCTTTGCGGCAGACCCCACCCCTGCAGTACGGTCCCCCACCCCACAAAGAAAAAATCCCAGCGCTTACTTACCAGCAACGACAGCACTCAATTTTTGTGCCTGTTAGAAATTCTAAACTGATTTGGAGTCATATGATAGTACTCCTTGAAGCATTTATAAAAATGAGTCGTATTCGTAAAATGTAATTCTTCCATAATTTCTGAAATAGAAGAAGCTGTTTCTGTTAGTAACAGAGCAGCTTTTTTCATGCAGAAAGTTTGGCCATAGTCAAAGAGACATTTATTGGTATACTTTTTCACAATCGTATTCAGATAATTGCCGCTATAGTTTAAAATCTGTTCTAATTCGGATCGAGAGATCCTCCCATCTGTGTCCTCTAACAAATGGCAGATATGTGAAAATAATATAAAATCATTGTCCGCTTCTACATGTACCGGTGTGAAGTGGAAATGTGTAGGATCTGCCAGATAGTCAAATAATTCTAAAAGCATACCCTTTATAACATATGTGGAACCAAGTTTTGGAAACATAATTGCACGCAAAATATTATCGGTGATTGCGTGAAGGGTATGGTGCCAGTTCTTATTATTAAGAGAGGGAAGAAAATCTAAATATTCTTTTGTGTCAGGATTGTCCAGGTTATCTGTCAGGAACTTTAGGATGGGATTAATTCCCGGTTTTTCAATATCCGGAAAGTATACGTTCTGTTCATCATCAGCCAGTTGTTTTACAAGTTCTTTCGACATTCCGATAAATAAAAGCCTTGCATCTGAAGAAAATACTTCCTTATGAACGATATTATGGTTCATTAAGCAACAGTTCCCACTATGAAATACAAGGTCTGATTGTTCTATCCGCTGATGAATTTCTCCATCTAAAACAATTAATAATTCATAGAAGTCGTGGATATGAGGGGGCCGATTATTAAAATCCTGGATTTCCTTTTTGGTTTGGAATTGATAAAAAGCATTTTCGCGTGGTGAAGTCATCAAGAAATTTAGATAGGCATTATCATCGGACTGACAACAAGTTTCGAGCGTGAACTGAATCGGTGACAGTATCTTGATATAGGAGTTAATACCACTATTTAAATGATCTTGTTCAATAATATTACTGACAGTATAGGATGAAGCCATGTTGATAAGCACCTCCGGTTTGTTCACGAATATGATAAGAATTCAAATGTATTCTATCATATATGTTGTAGTATTATAAGATGGAATTTATTAAAGTAATATTATACAAAAGATAAGCGCTTATAAAATGAAAAATAATTGTGCCGAGGAAGAAGGAGACTAGAAGTTAATGCGTGAAACAGAAAAGAAATATTTGAAATGGTATCAAAAGCTAGCCTATGGAGCAGGCGATTTGGCTTCAAATACAAGTTATGGACTGGTATCCAGCTTTGTCCTTTTGTATCTGTCCGATACAATGGGATTAAATACAGGAATCATCGGAACCTTGATGTTGCTATCTAAATTCTTAGATGGAATTTCAGATGTTATATTTGGTAACTTAATCGACCGTACAAAATCAAAGCTTGGAAAAGCAAGACCCTGGATGTTATATGCTCAGATTGGGGTATCCCTGTGCTTGATCTTGCTCTTCTCTATCCCAAGCGGGATTGGAACAACCGCACAATATGCCTATTTCTTTGCTTTTTATACAGCCCTCAATGCTATATTTTACACAGCAAACGGAATCGCATACTCAGCATTATCAGCGCTCATTACAAGGAATAAGAATGAGCGTGTTCAGCTTGGATCGATTCGTTTTATGTTTGCAGTTGCAACCAATATTGTAATGGGATTTGCAGTAACAAACGGAGTTGAGTCATTTGGCGGTGGCGCTGCCGGATGGAGAATGGTTGCGATTATTTGTGGAACAATCGGTCTGATAGTAAATACCATTAGTTGCCTCTGTGTAAAAGAACTGCCGGAGGAAGAAAATACTGTGGTTGAGTCAGAAGTAAAAACACAAGATGATAAGATTAGTTTTGCAGAATCATTAAAACTTCTTTTTAGCAATAAATACTATATCTTAATAGTTGCAATCTATATCGTATATTATTTTATGAGTAATTTAACGACAGGTTCAGCAATTTACTTTATGCAACAGGTACTGGGGGATGGCTCACTACTGGGCTTGTTCTCAATGATGAAGATGTTCCCGGTCATTATTGCATTGATTTTCACACCTATGTTAGTAAAGAAGACCGGAAGTATGCAGAAGGTGAACTTCTGGGGATATGTCATTAGTGATATTTTGGGACTTTTCCTAATCCTTTTTGCAATGCAGAAAAATTTACCAATGATGCTTCTCTTTATGTTTTTAAAAGGAACTTTTGCCGGAACAATGACAGGTACATTAAATGCGTTGATTGCAGAAATCAGTGGATATACCTATCGTACAAAAGGCGTACATATCGACGGTATGATGTTTAGTTGCTCCTCACTTGGAATTAAAGTTGGCGGTGGTATAGGAACAGCAGCAGTTGGCTGGCTCTTAAATGCATCCGGATATGTCGGAACAGCAGCAAGCCAGACGAGCGGGGCAATTCGTATGATTTTTGGTATGTATATTACAATCCCTGCAATTCTTGGCCTAGTAATTACTGTTCTTTTAGGATTTATGACAGTAGAAAAAGAAAATAAGAGAATAGATATGGAGAGAGACGCTGAGAAATAAAAATTGATAGAAAGAGGAAGAGAATATGCAGTGTCAAAAATTTAATGACGGCTGGACATTTGAAAAGGTAAGTCAGGATGATAGATTAAGAGCTTTTTATGGTGAAGACAATAAAATAAGTGTTACCCTCCCGCATGATGCAATGATACGTGAAAAAAGGGATAAAGACTGCCCGGCAGGTGCACAGAGTGGCTTTTATCCAGGGGGCGTTTATACTTATGAAAAGTCATTTTTAGCACCGGAAGAATGGAAAAACCAGGATGTAGTGTTAGAATTTGAAGGCATTTATGGAAGGGCAAGAGTTTGGATCAATGGAGCTCTTGCCAAGGTAAATCGAAACGGATATATGGGCTTTTTGGTAGATTTAAAGCCATGGATTTGTTATGGACAGGAAAATTTGATAAAAATTGACGTGGATAATAGTAACCAGCCCAATAGCAGATGGTATACAGGTTCCGGAATTTACCGTGATGTGAATTTATGGACAGGGGAAGGGGTCTATATTCCGCATGATAAGATGAAAATAACTACGAAATCTCTAAGTGATGATGTAGCAGTTGTGGAAGTTTGTGCCAAATTAAAGAATACGAAAGAATATGGGATTGAAGCAAGATGCCAGTTTGAACTGATATTTGAGGGAGAAACAGTTGCAGAAGAAAAACAGAGCGTCGTATTTTATTCTGAAAGAATTGAAACTGTAAGAGTACAGCTTCCTGTGAAATGTCCCCAAAAATGGTCGACAGATCATCCAAATTTATATAAGTGCCGTGCCAAGACCTATTTAGGGGATAAACTGTGCGATGAATATACAGTAGACGTTGGCATCCGAACTTTGGCCCTTGATCCAATCAAAGGATTTCAGATCAATGGGGAAACAGTAAATTTAAGAGGAACTTGCATTCACCATGATAATGGAGTTGTAGGAGCGGAGACATTTAAGGAAGCAGAGTGGTACCGTTGTAAAAGATTAAAAGAGGCAGGCTTTAATGCCATAAGAAGTTCACATCATCCTATGAGCAGGTCGATGCTTGACGCTTGCGATCATTTGGGAATGCTTGTGATGGATGAGCTGACGGATATGTGGAATCGAGGGAAAAATACCTATGATTTTTCTGATATTTTCAAGGAGGAAGCAAGCGCATGGATTGATCATATGGTAGACAAGGATTATAATCACCCATCGGTAGTAATTTATTCTGTGGGAAATGAGATACAGGAAGCCGGAACAAAACAGGGAGCATGGATAAATCGTTCTTTGTGCAACAGATTTCATGAACTGGATGACACAAGATTTACTACAAATGCCTTAAACGGCTTAAATTGTGCCGGAAAACGACTCAGAATAATTATGAAAGAAGTGATTGAAAAGTTTGGAATGGATGCACAAGGCAATGGAAGCGGTGGGGGAAGCAATGCTCTCAATAGTTTTATGAGTCTTATGTCCGGAGAAAAGGGCGAATTTTTTGCAAAGCATCCACTTGTTACAGAGGCACTGGAAGAATGTGCTCAAAGTTGTGATATCACAGGCTTTAATTATTTGAGTGGAAGATATGAACTGGAGCATGAGTTGCATCCGGGGAAAACAGTCGTTGGGACAGAAACATATCCGGCGGATATTGAAGACCTTTGGGACAAGGTTACGACATATCCACATGTGATTGGTGATTTTACCTGGACCGGTTATGATTATATCGGGGAAGCGGGAGTAGGAATCTTCCACTACGATGGAAAAGAAAATTTTACAAGCATTTATCCAGAGAGGCTGGGATATATTGGAGACATTGATTTGATTGGAAATCGAAGACCCATCAGTTATTTCAGGGAGATAGTATATGGATTGACAAATCAGCCATACATTGCGGTAGAACGTATGGAACATACAGGACAGACAGTCAGCAAAACCGCATGGATGTTTAAGGATAATATCAGCAGCTGGACTTGGGAAGGATTCGAAGGAGAAAAAGCCAGCCTTGATGTTTATTCATCAGCTGCTGAGGTTGAGTTATTTTTAAATGGTAAATCGTTTGGCAAGAAGCCGGCTGGAAAAGGATTTCATTATACAGCAACCTATGAAGTACCATATGAGCCGGGCACCTTAAAGGCAGTGGCATATGAGTCGGGAGAAATAATAGGGACCTATGAACTTGTTACTGCTAAGCAAGTAAAAAGGCTAAAGACTAAACGTGTTACCGAGAATGAGCGGGATGTAGCCTACATAAAAGTATGGATAGAAGATGAAGATGGTATTTGTAATCCACAAGAAATACAGAAGAAAAAAATTCATGCTAAGGTTATAGGAAACGGTGTGCTAGAGGGATTTGGTACAGCGAATCCATCAAATGAGGAAGATTATTTTTCAGATACCGTAACAACTTTTGATGGAAGTGCATTAGCTGTGGTTAGATGGAAAAATCAAGATTTAAAAGAACCCGCGCATCTTCAGTTGTGGACCGATGATGGAATTGAGGTATGCGTAAATGTCGGGAGGTAAAAACGATGACAAGGAGCAGTAGAAAATATGGCCTATTTGTTTTAATGATGATTTGTTTTTGCTTAGCCTTGGTAATACCATCAAATCCTGTACAAGCGGCTGATGATTTGTCAGAAAATGAAATGATTTATGGTGCAGATATAGGATTCTTGTCACAGCTAGAATCACAAGGAGTTCAGTGGGTGGATGATAACGGAGATACAAAAGATGTACTTGAGTTATTAAAAGAAAAGGGTGTAAATGCTGTAAGGCTTAGAGTTTTTGTAAAACCACCTGAGAATTTCTATTGGACAAAGCCTGATGGTACAAATTGTATGCTTGGATATGCAGATACAAAGGGGCTTGTATATACAGCAAAAAGGGCCAGTCAGCTAGGCATGAAGATCATGCTTGTATTTCACTATAGTGACCATTTCGCAGATCCCTTGATTCAGGATGTCCCATCGGAGTGGGAAAATGCATCGGCCAGTGAATTGGAAAAGTATGTATATGATTATACAAAATATATAATGACAGAGCTTGCTGATGAGAATATTTACCCGGAATGGGTACAGGTTGGAAATGAAGTAAGTTATGGAATGTTGTATCCAAGCGGAAGCAATCAATCGTTACTGCCACATCTGATGGAACATATAAGATACAGAACAGATGGAGCGGATTGTATTTGGGAGTGACGAATAATAATGCCGATGATGGAACGTCAATTGTTCAGATGTCTGATGAATCGTCAAGTTCTGAGTGGTTTCTGCTTTTGACAGATTGATTAGATGACTCGCATGCTGGGCAGGAGCTTGGTGGGCTGTAAGGGCCATGCTATATTGCCAAAAACATGCTACGTTTCCTACTCGCTGCAGGCGGCTTATCCGCGAAGGCTTTCGCAAACTCGCGCTATGCGCTCACGAGGGGCCTAAAAGGCCCCTCGGCCCTTCGGGCACAGATGCGAAACCCTCCGCAGCCAGCCTGCAGCTCCCTACGGAAGCCTCGCAAAGTTTTTTGCAATATAGCATGGCCCTTACAGCATCCAACTTCTGTCCACATGCTATAGATGGGAGAGAGGAAGCTGTGCAACGTTTTTTGCAACATAGCAGGAAACCCCTTGTAGCAACAAACACTCCGCCCACTTGCTAAAGATGAGAAAATGCGCTGTCGCCCTTGACGGTAGAGGACTACCGTGGCAAAAAATCCCTAAGTTCCGCTGAATAAGGAAGTTGCTGATGATTTTTTAAATGTAGGATGGAAAGGGAGTACTGCAGGGGTGGGATCTGCTGCAAAGACGATAGCGGAGTTTCCGTCAGGAGCT